>JBDRLV010000041.1:0-22348 GCA_043812755.1 Patescibacteria group bacterium
CACATGGCCGGAAGGTGTTGAGCAGGCCTCTTGTGACTCGCTCGCATCACCAAAGCCGTCATGGTCTGTGTCTGCATAGAACGTCTGCTTGAGCGACTGCGCTACACCATCGACTTCTGCGAAGTCAATTGTGCCATCACAATCATTGTCCATGTCATCGCAAACTTCAGTGGCTGTGGGATTGATCTCTGGTTTGAGATCAGCACAGTCAAGGCTGTTGCGCACATAGTGCAGAACATCATCGCTTGGATTTGTGCAACTGGACATCTCGGTCGCAGGATCACCAAATGTGTCCTCATCACGATCCAGATACCAGTGAATCACGCCAATCGAAACACGTGTGTCATCACAGTCATCAGAGTTGGTAACAAACTGATCACCGCCCTCAATGCTTGGATCATCACATGCACTGCGAGGCTGTGGCATCTGAGCGCCGAGGCCGTCACTGTCTGCATCAATGAACCAATCTGTTGGTGCGCCAATCATGAAGTCATCGTCGTCGCAGTCCACATTGGAAAACACACCGTCTTCGTCCAAGTCAACCGGCAAGTCACCATCATCTCCGCCGCACTCGCGGGCTTCGTCAATGGTTCCATTGCAGTTGTTGTCATAGCCGTCGCACAGCTCCAAGGCATCCGAATGAACGTCTGGGTTGTATGGAGCACAATCTTGCACACCCATGTGCCCATCGCCATCAGGATCCTCAACAGTGAGGTCACAGTCTTCATCTGTTTCACCATCACAGTTGTTGTCCACGCGATCACACACATCCGTTGCATTGGGATTGATCGCAGGGTCGCCATCGTTGCAATCGTTCGCATCCAAAAGGTACCCAGCGGTCGGACAGATCTCAACTGCACCAACGACCATGCTTCCAAAGCCGTCAGCATCAGAGTCAATGACCATCATTGACTTGGCGCCAACTTCTGCGCTTTGGTCATCACAGTCATTTGCATTGGTAACAAAGTCTTCAGGATTCTCAGGACATGCGGTCAGCGCATTCCCAAAACCAAAAGTGTCACCATCAGCGTCTACGAAAAGGGTGTCAGCACCCAGAATCGTTGGATCCTCAGGAGCACAATCCTCTTCATTGACCACGCCATCTGCATCTTTGTCATCGTCTTTGCAACCAACACTTGTAAGAACAAGTATGGTCGCCAGAACGATCGTCATACCTCTAAATTGAAAAGATCGCATTTCCTCTCCTCCTATTCCGCTTGGTTCAGGCGACCACAGCGGGTGTTGATAGAAAATCTATCAGGGTTTAACTCACAAAAAAACCGAACTTTTAGGTTCATGACCTGAATACTCTCCAGCATCAAATCACGAAATAAAAAGAAGGAATATTGTTCAGAATTCCTCCTTATTTGAACTGTAATTTTTATCATGCAATGTACGTTTTGTCAAGTAAATTAGCTCTTTTTTGATTTAACAATAAAAAAAGGGTTTTTGCTCAAGTTTCCTTGAGAAAAACCCTGTTGAAAGATCAGCTTCCGCAGCTTGCCAGACCAGAGCAGTTTCCTGCCCCATAGACTTGCGAGCCGTCATAGTAAGCCCTGAAAACAAAGTTGAGACCACCGGTATGATGACAGAAACTGTCAGCACCGTCGGTTTGCACCTCATGGCACAGGTCAAAGTTGTCATACCAGACCCATGTTCCAGGATTGCTGAGGTTTGCAGGATCCACACCGTTTTGCGACATGCTCGAGATAAGCGTGAAGCTGTAGGTACGGACCACGGCAAAAGTCATGCAGAAGAACCCATCGGTTCGATCAACCACATCCGCACTGGTCGGACTTGACCAAGAGAATGGGTCATCGCCAACAGCGATAGCGTCAGAGGATTGATACACGAACCCGCGTGTGAAAAGCGAGGCAGACAGGCAGAGGCTCTCGTTGAGGCCGTTACCAGTTCTGTCAGCTCGGCACACCAGATCACCGTCGCAGATGTCTGTTTCTGGCGGGATGACAATGTCGTCGTCATCATCATCGGCCGCATCGTCGTCACCAGTGTCATCGTCAGACATGTCGTCGTCTGTGACGTCGTCATCACTGACATCATCATCAGACGTGTCGTCGTCAGCCACATCGTCGTCGGCTGTGTCATCATCATCATCGCCAATATCACCAAGATCCACACAGAGACCAGACGCACAGGTCAGACCTGTGTCGCAAGAGTCATCATTCAAACACAGACAAGTTTCCTCACCTGCTGGACAATCAGTATCATCATCACCAGTGTCATCGTCTGTGACGTCGTCATCACTGACATCATCATCAGACGTGTCGTCGTCAGCCACATCGTCGTCATCATCACCAACCGCACCACAGTCTGGATCTTCATCCACACTACCATTGCAGTTGTTGTCGAATCCGTCGCACAGCTCTTCTGCATCAGGGTTGATCTGATCGTTGTGATCATTGCAGTCTGCAGGAGCATCGAATCCATCACTGTCCAAGTCATGCGTGGGTGTGTCCCCACCTGAGGTCACAAACACGCAAAGTCCAGAAGCACATGTGAGACCATCGTCGCAGAATCCGCCTGCTGTACAAGGACAAGTCTCGCTTCCAATCGGGCAAGGAGGCTCAGTGTCGTCATCATCGTCGTCTGCAACATCGTCATCATCGTCGTCGCCAATGATGTCGCTCAAGTCCACACAACGCCCAGAGGCGCATGTGAGCCCAGAGTCACAGGTCCCATTGCCATAACAAGCGCATGTTTCAGCGCCAGCAGGGCAAGGAGGCTCAGTGTCGTCATCATCGTCATCGTCGTCACCTACCGAAGTGAGATCAACACACATACCTGATACGCAATCCAGGTCATCATTGCAAGTGCCATTGCCATAGCAAGAGCACCGCAGAAGACCAAAGCACTCATCTGGATCACCGCTGGTGTCACCACAACTCTCGTCGATCACGCGATCGCAATCGTTATCAACGTTGTCGCCACACAGCTCAACTGCTCCAGTGTAGGAATTGGGATCGCATGGACGGCAGTCTGTGCCATTGCCATACGCATCTGGGTATCCGTCACCATCGTAATCAAACGCTGGGTCAAAGCTGTCCGGATCCCAAGGTGTACAATCTGGATACACATCAGCTGGTGGTTCACCATCTTCAGGAAGCGCCACGCACAAACCAGACGCACATGTGAGTCCACTGTTGCACGTATCATTGCCATAGCAAGTACATGTCACAGAGCCTGGCTCGCAAGGGTCACCAGGAGTGTAATCATCAGGCACAGAGCCTGGCGTCACACACATGCTGTTGTAACACTCGAGTCCTGGATCACAGGTGTTGTCCTCATAACATGGACATGAAACCTGTCCAGCGTAACAACCACCCGCATCATCATCGCCTGCGTCATCGTCGCTTGTGACATCATCATCGCTTAGTGGAGTGTAATCTCCACCTCCTGACGAATCGTCATCATCTGCAACTGTGTCATCGTCGCCCATGTTCAGATTGCCTGAATCATTGCCCTTGCATGCAAGGAGCGAAACAAGCAGAAAGCTCGCACACACCATTGTTGACAGTTTCATTTCATCCTCCTTTCCCCGACCGGGGAATTTCAGCCCCGGTCAAGGGAGGCTGATTCTGTTTTTATAAGCTTGAAAGGTGCTGTTTGTCACAATTTCTGCAATAAACAGCAGAATGTTGACTTCAAAACTTATCAGAGGATTGAGATTTTGTCAAGGGCTTTTGGCAAAAGTTGGTTATTAATGACAAAAAGACTGAAAAACTTAAAAACATGAGAAAATGATTGGTTCCCAGTGTTTATATTGGTTGCCGGTCTTTATGAACTATCAAACAAGACCGAGAACCACGGGAACCTCTTACAAAGAAAAAAGCCGTATAAACGGCTTAAGAAACGCTTTGTTTGATTCACCCCCTTAAAACTCTATACTCAACAGTGTCGCCATACTCATACTTTTTATCGATCTTGAATTCCTCCATCCCCAGCAATGATGCAACAAGCAAGGCAACAGAATGCATCTGAGAAGTGGAGACTTCATCCCAAGGAAGAGATGTTGAACCCGACAGTCCAGAAGAAAACTGCTCAAATATTACAACATGGTCTTTCCCATCCTTCATATGCACCATCATGGCAAAAGCAAACTCTCGTGCCCTTGTATTGGTCATGTTCCAAATCAATCGAACACTTTCAACCTCTTCAGTATTGATCTTTTTGCCCTCTTTTGTTTTCACTTCTGCCTCCTTAAGAAAAGAACGATAAGTTTATAAAAACTTAACAGTAAAAAACTTCTCTGTCAATAACTGTCTATGGGCTCCCGGTCTTTATGGACTTTCAGACAAGACCGGGAGCCCCGAGCCCCTTGCCTAAGCGAAGAGTGCAAATATAAACCGATAGATCGCTTATCACACCTCTCACTGAAACATATAAAATTAGATGAGATATCGGTGAGCAACAAGTACCTAAGCGAAACGTACATAGACGTACGTTGAGCGAGGAACGCAGTTGCAAGCCGATAGATCGCTAATTTTATATGTTTCAACAAATAAAAAAAGCTCGGGATAATCCACGAGCTTAGAGGAGGACATGCGATCGAGCTTGTTGCTTTTTCGCACCTCCTTAGTTGATGTAGTTGTCGAAGTCCACTCCAGCCGAACTCCCATCCTCAAATGAGAACAGGTCAGAGTTGGAGAGCCAGTACACAGTCGCACACACTCGCACAGAAACGCGTCCGTGCAACTGGGGATTGCTTGGGCTGTATGCGATCCAGTCATTGGGACTGCCCACGATCTCTCCGCCGGAGACATCACTCGAGTCTGTGTAGAGAGAACCGTTCAGGCGAACCACGGTGTTGTGCGTCACGCTCATGTGCCAGGTCACCTGGTTTGTGCTCACACCATGCGCACGCAGACTCATGCCACCACAGGTCTGTGGGGACAAAGCTGAGTCGCTGATGCAGCCGTTGAGCTGCATTCCAGGAATCGAGTTGCCGTCAGAGGTATGGATTGTGATGGCCGCAGTGTAGACGCCACCAGTTCCGCATGTAGGCGAAACACTGTCGTCGTCATCGTCTGCATCATCATCAGACGAATCGTCATCAGATGTGTCATCGTCATCATCATCGTCTGGCACAACCACACACATGTCCGACAGACACGTGAGATCACTGTTGCAGGTGTAGTTGCGGTAGCACCTACACGCCTCTGCACCAACGCAACTTGCGCCTGTGGCTGAGTCAGAACTCGGGGCCGTGGCAGTTGGGTCAACACACACATTGCTGTAGCAACGAAGGCCACTCATGCAAGTGCCATTGCCAAAGCAAGGACACTGCTCATCACCAGGGCACATGGCCTCGGTTGAGTCGTCAACATCGTCGTCAGTGGTCGCGCTGTCATCATCACCGAAACTCAGACCTCCGTCGTCCGTGCCTGTGCACGAAAGCGCGAACATCAGAGAAAGCACAGAAAAAACAACGAAAGTATTGGTTGGTCGCATATCCCTTTCCTCCTGTTTTGAAGAGCTTTGACCCTCCTTTTATCTAAAGACTAGCTTACCAAAAGGAGATAGCTTTTTACAATATATTGATAATTTTGTCAAGTGCAATCGATTCCCGGTATTTTTGGAAATTCAGCCAATACCGGGAATCTCAAACAAAAATCCCCTTCCCTTATCGTTTTCACGACAGGAAAGGGGCGAGTTTTTACGAAAAGATCACTCGATCACCCCAAAGGTGAACACGAGTTTGCCTCCTCCACCATAGGCCCAGCCACTTCGACTGACTTCTTGGGCAGGAAGGTGCCTTGAGATACCCACGACTTCAAGCTGCGGAACGTCCACAGTGATGTCGTCGATACGCGCAAAGCCAAAGAGCGCGAATCCAACCTTCAACGGATTCCAATCAAACAGCTCAACGAGCCAATACTCCAGAGAGATCTTGGCACCGTTTGACGCAATGTCGATCCCATCGGGGTTGCGGTGCGGAAGCAAGAACGACCCAGAAAGCCCGAGCGAGAAAATCGCCCAGTCAGGATCCAAGATGTACCCCGCAGCCACTGTTGCATCAACGCCCCAATGGTGCATGGGAACACTCTCACCAGTCGAAAGACGATTCGCCGGCGTTGTGAGACTCCAGAACCCAGCACCCAAGGAAAGAGCCAGCCAAGGGGCCGCACGGAACACAATGTCTGCTCCGCCAATCGGACCCATGGAACTGTTTCCGCGCACGAACAATGTTCGCTGATCCTCACCCTCACCGAGAGTCAGGTGCAATCCCTTGTTGGCAAAAGAACCATAGCCACCATAAGCCCTCACAAGCATGGTATGCAACTCGAGAGTCTCGAGTCTGCCCTCATGCTTGTTCAGACGCACACCTTGCTTTTTGACTGTATTGGCCCAAGAGCCGTTTCGGTTCGGATCAAGCGCTTCATCCACTTTGGTCTGAAGGGCTGTCACGCGAGCTGTCAAAGCTGACAAATCACTTGCGATCTGTGCTGTTGCTTGCTGGAACCTGTCCACCAAGCCCGGAACACCAAGGGTTGGGTCGCCAAACATTGCTGCTTTGGTTCCCAAACATCCGTAGTCCCAGTCATCATCGGTTGTATCAGGAGTATCCAGGCCAAACCTGCAATCCTCGATCTGTGCCAAGCACGCCTGGTCATACCGATGCTCTGGCTGACCACCGCGATCTTCACGGAAGCATGCCTTCATCTTTGCCGAAAGACTTGCGTGTGTTCTGCCACGGACAATCTCATCCAGAAAGGTCACTGCCTCGAGCTTGGTACGCAATTCAGCAAAAACGCGCTGGCTTTGGGCGTATGCAACTCGCTCGCGACGCGCAAGCTCGGTTGCCTCACGCAGTTGGCCTGTTGCCTGAGCCTGCGCAGTCGAAGCTGACTCAAGCTCATCTGCGGCTGCTCCGAGTCGAGCACTGTCACGACGCGCCTGTGTTGCAGACGCATCGCTTGCTTCACGAGATCGATCCGCTGCATCACGTGCAGAATCCAACGCTCGCCCCGCTTCGGTCACTTCACCGCCTGCAGCACGATACGCTTCTGTTGCCCTTCGATGAAGATCTGCTTCTTTTTCTGCCAAGTCCTGTGCACAACGAAGGTCTGCTTCTGCCTGTGCAAGCCTGGCTTTGGCAGCCGCTGATTCACGAATTGCTGTTTCCAACTCGACCCTGAGCCTTGCTGCTGTCGCAGCCTCAGCACTCAAGTCTCGAGCAGGAGTAGTGCACCTATATGTACAATCAGATGGCTGAACCACAACAACCGTTCCACGCTGTGCTGCACACGCTCGATGCAACTCTACCAGACGCGCTCGCTGTGGGTCGTCCGCTCGCATGGTGCGAGTGCACTCTGGCAAATCCACTTGTGTTGTACCTGCTTGAGCCGCGGTCTGTGCACCTCCCTGCTGTGCAGGTGGAGGTTGATTTCCACGAGGTGTTGTGGGCGAAGAAGCAGTGCGTCCTGTTGTCGAACCACCAGTGGAAGCTCCACTTGTCGCCCCCCCCTGCCTTGCAGCAGGTTGAGGATCAGTGGATACACACATTGGATCAGGATTTGTCGGACATGGATCACATGCGTCTCCCATGTCGTCTGCGTCGCTGGCTTCCTGAGTAGGATTCGGGGTGTTTGGACAGTTGTCCATCACATCAGGAATCCCATCGCCATCTGTGTCTACGTTTGCATCAGGCTCTGTGGAAGCGCCTGCACCAGGGTCTGCCTGCTGGGCACCACCGCTTGGCGCTGTACAATCAGTGTCCTCATCGTCAGGGCACGGATCACACGCATCACCCAAGCCATCACCATCACCATCCACTTGATTGGGGTCAGCGACTTGCGGACAATCGTCCATGTTGTCATTGATCCCATCTCCGTCCGTGTCATCATTGCCATCAGCAAAAGCTGGATAACCCATAAGTAGAAAAGTTGTCAGACACAAAAAAGCTCGGGTCTTCATATTTCACCTCCGGCGAGCTCCCTCGCCTTTGTTTTGTCTCCCATTGGCGAGGGAAGACTCTTGTTTTAACTTCAAAGGTAACTTGTAAAGAACAGTCACCAGAAAAAACCACAAAGAGAAGCGCAAACCACCTAAGCTTCTACTTCTTTTTGTAATCATGACATTAAGTGGCCCGATTTCCGACATTCGCAATGAGGAGGAGACATTACGAGCACGAACACCGGGCCGCCAAATCCCACAATTTTAAGGGTTTTGTAACGCTCGAACTTATCATTTACTTGTAGTTTTGTCAAGACCTTACCAAATTATTAAAAAAATTGGAATATTAAGCAAAAAAACAAAAAAGAGGATTATTTCCTCTTTATTTGATAATTTATTTTTTTTCTTTAATCCCAACAATATTTCTTTCCCTAATCATGCACAAATTGATGCCTGCGACGCAATCTTTCTTGTTGCAATAATACATATCCAACACCAACAAGCCCACCAAGAACCAATCCTGAAAAAGCATTAATAGGAATACTTGGTTTCACAGGCCATCTTGAATTAAGTGGTGCGTCAATCAATCTTACATCAACATTACTGCCTGATGTATAATCAGATGCATTTTGTGTAAGGACAAATGCTACGGCTCGTACGATTTGTTCTGCCTGAACAACATCTTGGTTAAATGTGCGGACAGTTAAAAGCCCACTGCCTCGCGCAACTGTTGCTTCAACTGTTTTGCCCCATGCTTTTCTCCTTTTATAATCTTCTTTTGGAAAAATACTTGTGCTTATGTCAAAACCAGAACTTATAATCTGATCAAAAAAAGTTGTTGTATAAATAATAGATGTTAAATTCTCAGCAATCCTTTCTTCTGAGCGACTTGCTGTATATGCATCAACTGCAGAACCAGCATCATGCAAAACTAACAAACGAACTGTTGAAGAATACAAAAGTGGCTGAGCAAAAGAAACAACCAAAGACAACACAAGACCAAAGAGTGCAAATAAACACACAGTTAACCAATGATCTGACAGACTTGATTTAATTCTTTTATTGCTCATATCTATTTTTATTATACATTACTTTTTATATTCCCCCAATGTGACTTGAATATCAATCTGTTCACCCGCATGATCAATGGTAATAACAATGGTGTCATTTGGTAAATATTTGTTTAATAATTCTGGCAAGGTTCTGTGTGCATTTATTGCCTCACCGTTTATTGATAAAAGAATGTCCCCTTCTCTAATGCCAGCTTTATATGCTGGTGAATTATATATGACTGAATTTGAACCAATGAGTACAACACCATGACTTCTTCCTCTAGACACTTCTTCACTGATATTAAGTGCTTGCGATAATGATGTGCCTTTAACCCCAATGCTTGGACGAGATATAACATCAGACTTTAGCAAAGATGTAAAGGCTGGTAACACTGTATCAACAGGAACAACGATCGTTTGTTGATCTTTTTTCCCAATAACTATACCAACCATCTCTGAAGCCATATTTACAACTACTGCACCTTCCTTGATTGACGAAAAATCATTCTGGATAATAATTTGGCGTGTTATGATGTCAGACGAATTTGTATTTTGATATGCGAAATTCTGTCCTGAAACTGTTGAAAAAAATAAAGATTCGCTTGTGGCGATCATAAAAACCTGCTGACCCGGCTGAACATCAATGCCGTTTCCAAATGCAATTACAGGCAAATTATTCGCGTTGATTTTTAAAAACACAATAGGAGAAATTGTATCAGCAACAATTCTTTCAACTGGATAAAGTTTGCTTCCAATTTTTGCCTGAAGTGCCCTTGCTTGGTAAGACACAGGAATAACGCTAATTAACCATCCATCTGAAGTAAGTATTGCACCTTGATATGATGATGTTTGTTGATTTTGAACAAATATTTCTACAGATGCTGGAAAAACATTTGTTGATACCTTATCCAAAGACTCTGTATATGTTGAAGGAAAAACAAACGGACGCACCTGCGAAAGCTGCAAAGGAGATGTTTGCTCATTAAGTTCGGTTGCATAATTATACAAATACATTGTTGTGAGAGCTGTTGCTAAAACTCCACTTACAGCTCCAACAAAGATAGAAATGATAATTGTACGAATTGTATCAGGCCAATTTGATCTTCTCATATTAAATCCATTTAGATGTTACACATATTCCCAAAAGCATTATCAATCCAATTAATAAATATCGTCTTATTACTATTTTTGATAACTGGTCAATTAACTGTGCTCTTATTAAACCAATGAAAAGATAAAAACAAAGAGTTAGAATTGCTGCGTTTGTAAAAAAACCTGACGGAAGGTAGATGATTGATATGAACAGCTCAGTTAAAATAAGAGATCCAACAATACTGTAAAAATATGATTCAAACTCATTAAATTTACTTACCCACATTACAGAATAAATAATAAACAAAATTAATATTATAAATACAAGCGCAAGCAACCACACAGGGGCCACAAGAAAAAGCCGAACCCCAAAACCCGCTACACTAATAAAAAACACACACAAAACCTGAATCAACAAAGTTACATACTCAATTGCATATGCCTTATATTTTGAAGGGAGGTATAGATAATAAAAAATGTGTTCAGAAAAAAAGAAAACTAACAAACTTACAACAGCAACAAACAATATTTTAATCAGAAGGGACTGAAGAAAAAACGCCATTACAAAACCCGAGAGCATAAATACAATTGGAATCCCGAACAAAACAAGAGTTTCGCGCTTTCCTATATTCAACTTTGTTAAATGAGCAAATAACACTACTTCAACAACTAAAGTTATAATCATCCATAAATAATAGAATGAAGTGTATTTAAAAAATAACGCAAACCCAATTGCTGCCACAATACCTATTATAAATGGTGTTATTCTATGAAGAATCATCATAATTTCAATTGTCCTGAAAGAGTAACAAATCCGTTGCTAAATGTCACGCTTTCAACCTCGGCTGTTTTTGCAAAAGCTTCATTAAGAGAATCAACTCCTTTTTGCAATAATGGTGTAATTGATTTATCAATAATTATTTTTGGAATCCTCAAAGAGCCAAATCGCACCTCTTTAATCTCAACTGCAAAAACACCATCTGTTGGATAGATAAATAAACGAGCCACAACAGCGGAATCTTGTTTGCTGTTTGCAATTGGCAAGAATAGTTCAAGCCCTTCATTTGTAACAACTATCTGTGCATTTTCTGAAATAATAAAATCCTGCTCAAAATCCTTCAAGCCCTTTTGCAAAGAAGCTGTTATTGATTCCTCTGAAAGATCAATTGATACTTTCTTTGAAAAAAGGTTTGCATTAACCGCTGCTTCAATCTCTTTTTCAAGAAGTGTACCTGGCACAACAATTCTTGTTGGCTCTGGGGATTTAAATGCAAGGCTTGAGAAACCAGGAACATTCACCATCCCTGAAGCAGCGAGCGTCCAAGCAGAAAAACCAAAAATTAAAATAATAATAATCAAAAAAATAACAAAGCATCCGATTGATGCTTTTTTCTTCTTCTTTGATTTCTTTACCATGGACTCAGTCTCGCGGTCTTCTCCCCCAAGCTCAACTTGCTCCATTTGCGACTTATCAATTTTAGACATAATACAAATTGGTTTGATATTTAAACCGAACTTAAAATCATTTTATCAGTTTTATTGTAACCAATTATTTCGCGCGCTCAAACTATTCAATACTTCTTGTCCTTTTTCAAGCGCCCCCTCCTCGCCGTTTATGCCATTTTTAATTTGGTTAAATCCTGTAACCAATTTCAAGTGCAAATCTTTATATTTTGATGGAACCTTCAGCTCAAGCAATTGATCAACTGCACTGTCAACTGCACTGGAATAATCATCCAAAGACTCTGCATTCTTACCAACACTCTCAAGGGAGACAATGATATTAATCACTTGCTCTTTATAAAGCTCAGGGTCAGGAAAGCTTTTTGATTTCTGATTCAAAAATTGACCTGCATGGTTAAACGAATATTGGTAATGTGAAAGCGTAAGTGCCATGAATACAGCAAGCACAATTGTTAGGAGCGCAATGATTAATGGAAAAACAGAGTATCTATAATGCATAATTATTTATTTGAAATAGAATACTCTTCAAATAGTTCTTCTAAAACAACAGCAAGCATTGTTGCAACAGGAATCGCAAGAATCGCACCGACTAATCCACCGATTTTAATTCCAACCATTAAAGCCACAATGCTAATAATAGGATTTAACCCTGTTACCTTCTGCATTATTTTAGGCACAAGAATATTATTTTCAATTTGCTGAACAATTAAATACACAAACAAAACGACAAAACCTGTTACCATAGACTGCGCGAATCCAATTATCACAGCAGGAATGGTTGAAAGAACAGGCCCAACATATGGAATGATTTCAAGAACGCCTGCCATCAAAGCTAGAATCAGTGCATATTTCACTCCCAATAAAGTCAAGATAATATAAACAGCTGAACCAACAATAACTCCAAGTATCAATTGAGCCCTTAGCCACTCTCCAATTTTTTTCTGCATCTTAACAATCAGCTGTGAAATAAACGGTCTGTACTCTGCAGGTGCTAAATGCTTAAAGTATTTTCGTGCAACATCCTCTTCATTAACCATGTAAAAAGAAAGCACCAACACAATAAACAGTGCTGCTACCCCACTGATAAAACCTCTCAAAGTTGAAAATAAAGATGAAAAAGAATTTGATATTGCACTTTGAATTGACTCAAGAGATGATTTCAAATTTTCCGCAAAGCCATATTCAATAGAAAACGTTTGTACTTGACCAAATTTACTCGCAAGCTCGCCATACCAACCTGCTAGATTTCCAAGAAGCTGAATCATTTGTTCAATAACAACAGGAACTAGCAATACAAAAATTAACGACACTATTGCTCCCAAAACAATATAAACAATAATAACAGCAAGGCCCCTCGGTATACTGTGTTTTTGAAACCAATCTGCAAAAGGATCAATCAACGCTGCCAACAATAATGAAACGAAAACAATCGCGACAATGTCGCGAATAAACCACAAAAACCAAATTCCAAAAATCAAAAGCGCCAACTTAACAAATGTCATCAAAGAAATATTGATGTTTTGAAACTTTGGCAATCTATTATAAGACATATTTAGACAATAAAAAACTTATTTAGTACCTTCCCCACAATTATGTACCAATATTATTATAACATAAAAACAGCGAATTGTATCGCTGTTTTAAAACATGTTGATAATTATTTTGCAAGCTTCAACCTTCCTTCTCTGTGAAAAGAATAATGCACATCATCTCTTCCCTCTAATTCAGATTTTGCATTTAATATTCTGGCAATCTCATCTGCAACTCCATCCATTCGCCCATCCTCATAAAAAGGAATTTCATATAGCATCTCTGGTTCCTCGCCATCCACTGACTCATATACTCTCCACCCGGTTTGTTCTTTTCCATCAGCTCGATTTATCAAAGCAGTACGCAAAGCATCTTCAAGCTCTGACAAACACATGTGTTCTATGGAAAGTGTTTGCCCTAATGTACCAATGCTATCAATCACTTCTTGTGATCTTTCACTTGTGTCTTCTTCACCTTCTGGATGATATTCAGTGCGACGCACCTGTGTAAAACCACCTAATTCATTGGTAAGTCTGGAAATTCGTTGCGCTGCCACATCAGCCCCTTTGCCTGGACGAATCCAATAGGTCACACCAAAACCACCTCTTTCATCTGACTCAAATACGCACCAAGGAGGATTCACATCAACTCCACACGCCCATTGATCAAGTAATTCCCTGCGCTCTGTATATATCTGTTCACGCTCTTGGCGCGCTTCAACAGACGCGGGATCTTTTGTTGGTTCCTGATCAGCACGCTCACTGTGCACTAATCGTAAACCGTTTCGCTCTTTGCTCATATTATTTTTGTTCTAACATTTCAATTGCTTTTTTATAATAAGGCTCTGCAAGACGCTTTGCCTTATCAGAACTAATTCTATTATACATCCAATCGATTTTCACACGTAATTGATCCTTGCTAAAAACATCTGGAAACATGTCAATATTCTTTGGAGCGTTGATTTCAAGATAACTCAAACTGTCTGCGTCCTTAATTAAATCTGATTCGCTGTCCCCTCCTTCTTCGTGGTGTTGAACTATATTCTCGACTCTTTGAACCTGAACCTCGTCGTAACCCTCTGACCTTAAATACTCCCCTATTATCTTCGCCCCTTTGTCCTGATGATTACGCAACACATCCGGATCGTTTAACTGTTTTGAATCATAAACCTCTTTAACGGTTTGTTGTCTAAAAACCCTCTCAACATCATGCGCATACGCAGCAATTTGCATGGCCTCATCTGCATCAGGCTTGAGCACAAGCAGCCAATCAAGAGCGCGCTCAAAATGCGCCATACTTTTTCCTGATTCCTTTTTGTTGAAAGACTCTTGAACAAATTGTTTTATCCGCTCTAACATACTCCTCCATCTTACATACTCATTAAAAAATTGCCAAACAAAAAACCCGACCAGACTGCGCTAGGCAGTTAACCGGGTACGTATTTTACAAAGGACTAGCTTGGCCTTCGGGAAGACGACAGCTTTTTTTGCGAAGTTGCATATAGATGGCCTCTGAGAACTTTTGAGCTTCGCGCCGAGCGGCCTCAGCAAAGTCCTCGCCCTTTGAAGCAAAGATGATTCCGCGCGAGGAGTTGATGATCATACCTTGACCATTTCCATCAACGCCGTTGTTAACAGTGGCCTCAAGCGCACCACCCTGTTTGCCAATACCAGGAATCAGGATTGGTAAGTTGCGCACAAACTCACGCACTTGCCCGAGTTCTTCTGGATACGTGGCGCCTGCAACAACACCGCAGTTGCCATGCTCTGCATTCCAATACTTGGCAATACGGTATGCAACATACAAGTAATTCGGAATTGCAAGCTCTCGCAAATCACGCTCTATGAAATCCTCAATCCCAAAAAAATCATCTCGCGACATTTCGTCACGAATAACTGCCTGTGGCAACAAGCGATCTTGAAATTCACCACTGCCATCATTGGATGTCTTGCAAATTGCAATCACACCTTTATCAGCGCGATCAATGAATGGCTGAATTGCTTGTTGGCCCAAATACGGATTCACAGTTACTGCGTCTGCCTGCATCTCATCGAAAGCAAAACTGGCATACGCCTGACTAGTGTTTCCTATGTCACCAAACTTGCCATCAAGAATCACTGGCACACTAGGCGACCCTCGATGAATCATCGCAATGGTCTCCTTGAGAGCCTCAAGCCCTGCTCTCCCATATTCAAGATAAAAAGCAAGGTTGGGTTTGAAAGCACACACAAGATCTTGTGTTTTTGATGTGATACCAAGATTGAACGCTAATATGCTTTCCCCAACATCTGGAACAGCAATGTGCTCAGGAATCTGCATGGGGTCACTATCAAGCCCCACACAAAGGAACTTACCTTCTGCCCATCTGGCTTTGAGCATTTCCATAAAACTTGCCATCTTGCACCTCTTTGGTTGAAATATACTTTCTGACATCAGCACATGCTGGCACTCACCCTGAAAGGTTATATAAAGAAAAAAATAAATGCAAATGAGATATCGATGTGTGAATAAAAAGCGTTAAAATGGATGAGATGTTGATACGCAAAAAATAAAACACTCAAAATTAGATGAGATGTTGATGAATGTACGCAATCAACTAGATTAGACGCTTGCGAGAGAATGCGTGACCTGATCCAGATTTAAGATAGCGCTCAAAATCCAAAGCTTGTTGTTGAGTTGGAAATGCACAGTACCAGATCACTTTCCACGGCTTATTTTTTGAAGTATGTGGTACTTGGCCTTTATTATGATAAATGATTCTCTGCTTTAGATCTGCAGTGGAGCCTGTATACACTCTGTTGTTATGACTTTTAATTATATAAACGTAATGCATATCAAATTAATTATTCAATAAAGACGATCCTCCATCCTTCGCTACAACAACAGAATACACTGTTGTAGCAGGCTGGAATAATAGTGGCCTGCCATCCGAAGCTACAACAGTAGTATAAAACAAAGCCCTCCTACGCATAAAGCTACGGAGGGCATCCTTCGCTACAACAACAGAATACACTGTTGTAGCGAAGGATGGTGGAGCTGGGGGGAATCGAACCCCCGTCTGGCAAGGATATGTAAAACTCGTTATACAAGCTTAGACCTGATTGGATACGAGAGTCGGATAGAATCAGGACAAAAAACCGCCTCAAGTGCTGATTGCCAGTTCTTAATGTTCCCAAACCAGCGACAGAAACATCCAGCCTGAATTTTATGACACTCAAATTCTCTTATCAGGCGTCCAAGAGTTGAGCGCGTCGTTCATTTTAGAACTAAAGCTGTCTTAGACAGCAACGGTTGCAAGTGTAGGAATGCTGAAAGCACTCTTTACCTTGTTAAAGAAATTGGCATTTATCTTTGATATATATCTGATTAACGAGGACACATACTCCCTCGGCTTGCGGGTTAGACAAGAGCTCGCCATCGAAACCGATCAGCCCCAAGGAAAAATTCCAAAATTGTAAACTATCGGCTTGTAGCATCGCTCCTTGTTCACTGTATATTTAGATACAGCTCACTTCATCGCTTGCTACGTACCGATATTTTATCAATTTTGTAAATTTTTCCTTCAAGCTATTCAAGCTCACACTCCAGCACTCTGCCACTGCCACTCTACCCCTTCATCCTCTGCTCAAGCTGTCGCTTAACATCACGCTTTTTTATAGTCTCACGCTTCTCATACTTCTTTTTTCCACGCGCTAACGCAAACTCCAGCTTAATTAAATTCCTGCTAGTATAAACACAAATTGGCACTAATGTCAACCCTTCTGATTGCGTTTTGCCAGTAAATCTTTTTATCTCTTTTGTATGAACCAGTACTTTACGATCGCGATAAGGGTCATACGCTCCTGCATCCCCTGCTGGCTTGTAGGCTGCAATAAAAGAATTCTTTAACCACAATTCATTACCATGGACAAATAAAAAAGCTCCCTTGAGTTGTATGTGTCCAGCTTTGGCAGACTTAACCTCAGCCCCTGTCAATTTCAAACCCCCCTCAAATTTTTCTTGAAGGTCATAGTCAAATGTTGCTTTTTTATTTATTGCGAGTTTGGGCATACACACACTAGTATACCTTTCCTATTGATTTTTTCCAGTATTCTGGTAGAATCTCAACATACATATGCGAATACACAGACACAGACAAAATAAACAAAAATTGAAAGTGCCTCAATTCAAGGCAAATGAAAGGATTAAAGTTCCTGAAGTTTATGTTATTGGATTTGAAGGAGAACAAATTGGAGTAATGCCAATAGAAAAAGCCATTGAAATGGCCCGTGAAAAAGAGCTTGACTTGGTTGAAGTGTCTCCAAAAGCAAACCCACCTGTTTGCAGATTGCTTGATTTTGGTCAATTCAAATACCAAAAAGAGAAAGAAGCCCGCAAGCAAAAGGCTCAATCAAAGGAAGTTGATATAAAGGGTGTCCGATTAACATTCCGCATTGGAAAAGGAGATTTGGATACACGCCTTGCACAATCACTCAAATTCCTTGAAAGAGGAGATAAAGTACGTGTTGAGCTTGTTATGCGTGGTCGCGAAAAGGCACACAAAGATGTTGCAACCAAGCTCATGAATGATTTCCTTAATCAAATAAAGGCTACTTATGAAATTCGCCTTGAGCAAGCTGTCCAATTCCAAGGCGGTAAATTTACCTGCATTGTTGCACGAGTCTAAAACAGAGCCCTTGACGGCTTTTTTTTATTTGTGTAAACTTGGCGCACTTATATATTAAGCGTTTATGAAACAAAAAACCCACAAAGCACTAGCAAAACGGGTGACTATCACAAAAACCGGCAAGGTAATGAAGCGCCATTGCGGGCAGGATCATTTTAATAGTCGAGCTACTGGAAAAATCACACGTAAAAAACGCAGAGATACGCAGCTTTCAGGCGCTCACAGTGTTGCTATAAAGAATCTTTTACCAAACAACTAATATGCCTAGAGTAAAACGCGGGATGATGCATGCAAAAAAAAGACGTAGCCTTCTTTCCAAAACAAAAGGAATGTTATGGGGAAGAAAGTCAAAAACACGTCTTGCACGAGTAGCTGAACTAAAAGCTGGTGCATATGCATACAGAGACCGAAGAACAAAAAAACGAGTATTTAGACGCCTTTGGCAAGTTAGAATTAATGCAGCAATCAGGCCTCATGGGCTAAGCTACAGCAAGTTCATAAATAAGTTGAAACTGTTTGGCTCAACTCTTGATCGCAAAATTCTATCAACACTTGCAAAAGACTACCCTGCTGTATTTGATAAAATAGCAGAAGAGGTAAAAAAATAAATATGGAAACACCTGGCATAGCTGGGTGTTTTTGTTTTTTCTAATTTAATTGCAACTTTGAAAGGATCCTTGACAAACTGCCTTGCTTTTGATAGATTTTAATGTCTTGATTTAAAAGAAACCAAGCATCAATGCTCTTTCCATATAGGAGGCCGAAATGGCTGATGATACACACAATGGCACAGGCACTAGTGAACCTGACAATGGCACTTCTGGTACTGCTCCATCCAAACCAGACACGAGCCCCCCTGTTGTGGTAGTTAACACTAGTACTATTGGTGGAGATCCAGGCACTGTTCCTGAAGCTAGTCCTGATCCAGAAACAAGTTCTGAAGCTGTTCCTGAACCAGTCACTGTTCCTGAACCAGTCACTGTTCCTGAACCAGGCACTGTTCCTGAACCAGGCACTGTTCCTGAAGCTAGTCCTGATCCAGAAGCTAGTCCTGAAGCTAGTCCAGATCCAGAAGCTGGTCCTGAAGCTGGTACTGATGATACAAGCACAGACAAGTTTCACCTACTTGCAATGAGCCTCACTGGCATGCGTGTCCTAGATCATGCTCTAGCTCAAGAAGTTGCTGATGCAGAAATGGAAGAAGAGTGTTTTTTCTCTCCTGCTAGCGAGGAAGAAGAAGGGGCAGGTCTTGAAGAAGCTATTCGGCTTCTGGCTGAAGGTTCAGATGATGAAAAACGAGTAAAAGCTTTACGATGGAGAACTCTACTTCAGATTGCCGAAACATCAGCAGTCAATGAAGATGAGCAAGACCAAGTTGTTGCTCACCTAAAAGATGAGCTCGAGAGACTTGGTGAACCATGGCCAAATACCCAGGAATCAATTGGACTTTGTGCGTTCATGAAAGCAGTGCACGGCATTGACATTGACCCAAGTCAAGATAAATGGGAAGCACCCGCAATTGTTGCGCCAAGAGCACCAAGAGCTGATGCACCTGTTGAAATGACTGTTATGCCAGTTGGTTTTCGTGATCTAAGCCACGGAGAAAGAAGAAAGCTTTCGGGAATTGGAGCAAGAGCAGCTCATGCAGCTGCAGCAGTAGCTACACCAACAACTGCTCCAACAGTCCCTGCTGTTCCTCCAACCACAGGTGCTCCTGCTACAACCACGACTAGACCTGCTGGTCCTGCAACACCTCCAGCGGTGCCACCTGCTACAACTGCAGTAACACCACCAACAACACCAGGCAGAAGAAGGCCAGCAAGAACAGCTCATCCAGCTGCAACAATAGCTACACCAACAACTACTCCAACAGGTACCACTGGTGCAACACCAGGCACAGGAACTACAGGCACAACACCAGGACCAACAACAGCAACCTACATTGGTGTTCAAACAGCACAAGCTGGATCCAATGTTACAGTAAACATTGCGCCAGGTGGAACTCAGCATATTGGAGGCACAACTGTGCCCACAGCTGTCACTTCTGCACCTGGAGCAATTGCCAAGTTTCTTGGATCCACTTGGGGCACAATCCTGATTGTGCTTACATTCATTCTGCTCTTTCTTAGTGCTGTAATTCTTGGCACCAACATGATTGCAAAAGACACGCAACAAGCGCCTCCTGCAGTCTATGAATCAATTAGACCTACTAAATAACTTCACCGCCCTCTGAGTCAAGTGCTCTCTGGACGGTTTTTTAGTTTCAACAAACCTGCTATGATGTATGTATTATGAAAATACGTATAAACAAATACCTTTCAGAACAAGGCTATTGCTCACGCCGTCAGGCTGATGAGTTAATTAAATCTGGAAAAGTATTAATCAATGATCAAAAGGCAAGGCTCGGCGACGTGGTTGATGATTCAGATATTGTGAGTGTGTCAGGTGAAAAAAAGAAGGAACGTCGTGAAAATGTTTATATTGCCCTTCACAAACCCGTTGGACTCATTTGTACAACTGACATTAGAAGTCGCGACAATGTAGTCCATTTTATAAATTATCCAGAACGTATTTATCCAGTTGGACGCTTAGATGTTGAATCATCTGGCTTGCTACTCATGACGAATGATGGCACGCTTTCAAACAGATTAATGCACCCTCGTTTCAAACATGAAAAAGAATATGTGGTTCAAGTTGAATTCCCTCTTTCTAATTTGGATATTGGGCGACTTGCAAATGGAATTGATATTGGAGATTATAAAACACAAAAATGCAAAGTGCGCAAAATGGGACCAACAAAATTTGCAATTATTTTGACTGAAGGAAAGAACCAACAAATAAGAAGAATGGTAAAAGCAATAAATAACAAAGTGCTAAAACTAAAACGCACCCGAATTGAAAATGTAAAACTCGGCGCAATGAAAGAAGGCGCATGGAGGCACTTAACACAGAAAGAGATCAAAGAATTGAAATTTCAATCAGATCCAAAAAATAGAACATAGCTCATTCGTCTGGGGTTCCCGGTGTTGTCTGAAAGTTCATAAACACCGGGAACCAACACGAATATTTGAATAAGATAAAATAAAATTTTTTCGCTCCGGAACTCGCCCAATATTGTTTGAAGGCTCAAACAGTCCTCACTTCAAATATTTCATTTCACCTTATTCTTAATTAACTTATCGCCCTAATAAACAGGCATACCGCACACAGCACTGAGACAACCTCTTGACAAAAGCGGTTTTTTAATTTAGTATCAAACCACCATGACAACCAAACCGGAGCTAGACCCTGCACGCACACTGCGCTGTATGGTGATGTGTCTTTCGACATGCTCGGCAGGCGGTTGTTGCTCGCAAGAGCACATGGAGCTTAGACATGTTTCGATTCTTTTACTACCTGCTCTTTCCACTGCGGCACCCAGGATGGTTCTTGGTCAAGCTTGAGCACTTGCTCAAAGCTGTGTACGCGCGGATCCTTGGAAAATTCTCCACAAACCAACAGGTATGGATAGAAAAGATCATCTTTTCAAAACCTGCGATCGAAATCGCGCGGATCCCATGGCTGATCGTGAGCTTGGCGATCCTGGTCTGTATCTTTACAGCCCAGCTTGTAGCATACACATGGCTGGTCTTTGAATCATTTGGATCATTCAGTGGTGGTTTGCTCTCTGGACAAATCGGCGGACATGTTGGAATTTATTTCTCATTAATTCCAGCAATCTGTGTCACTGCACTTGTTGTCCTTCTGTGGTTGGGTTTCTGTGAGTTTTGGAAAGAACGCTACGACAAGTACTGGATTTTTGCAACTCACCCAACAGACCAACAGCATCCAGAAACAGAGGTTGTTGTTGTTCTTGCAAAAGAGGAGCCACGCGCTACTAAGGAACACCCAGTACTTCTTTGCATGCCAATTCTCCGACACAGCTTTTTTGGCCCGCAGATCCTGACAACAATACTTTCGCATCACCCAAGACTTGTTGGATATACAATTTCCGGATTGCGCAGACAGTGTGATAATCTTGTGTTTTCCGCTCGCGATATCATGGGGGTTAAACAACAATTTTATGGAGAGTATTGGTTCTATTGGTTGTGCATCACTCTGAGTGTTGATCACGCGATTTCCCTCAGAGAGATTGTGCTTGAGAAAGAACGGACGTTTTGGAAATACCATCTCGACCTTTTACTCAGGCATTTTACTGGAACAAAAAGCAAGGAGCATCACTTGCAAGTAGCGCGAGTGATGGCTGATATTGAAGATCGCCACAGACTCGCAATGTTCAATGAAAATCAGAGAATCAAGCCACAAGATCTTCCAAGACTCAAGGGCAAACAGGGTAATCCGCCAGATTCATCTGTATGGACTCCTGTGCACCCAGAGCTCTGGAAAAGACGTGGGCTTGGACCGATCAACAAACAATAACGTGATAATCACGTTTATACGTAACCGCACACTTGCTGTGCGGTTTTTTGCTTGTTCAACCACCGGACGCCATAAATGGCGTCCCTACACAAATCCTTGACATTCAACAAAATTTATGATATTCTCTAATGTTTTCGCTTCAGGTTCTAAAAAACACGGAGGACACAATGACTGAGCTTATGAAAACACAGGCTCAACTTGTTGAGCCTGA
>JBDRLV010000042.1:0-46301 GCA_043812755.1 Patescibacteria group bacterium
ACCGATTCTTCAGGCTCAACAATGTTGCTTTATCCTGTATTACTTCGGGGTTGTGCTTGTCTGCTTCTTCTTAAATCATGATGTTACAAGAAAGTATAATACCACATATCTGACTTTTTGTCAAGCCCAGTACGTGCAAAACGCCATAAATGACCAATTATCCCTTTATAAACAAAAAACCTACATTTGATTGCAGGTAAGGAAATGTGTCTCAACGTATTACGGCAAGATGACCGTTAAGGAGCTGTACATGTCTGCTTTGAACAACAATGAGCTCTTCCTGAATCTCAATGGCTTGTTGAGAAACCGGACATGTGAACTCTTTGTAGCGTCCAGTTTTAGGATCCAAAGCAAGAAAAACAAAATCTAGTTTCTGACAAATACCAAGCACAGGCATGAGATCCCAAGGTGTATTGCGCCCTGGCAAAAGCACTGCAGCACCAACTTCCCCCTTCCAAAGACGCGCCATTGAAAGACCTATACTCCCAGAGGAAAAGACTGTCTTTGTGAACAAAGGCGAGTGTACTGAACTGTGGAATAAAAGTTGGGCAGTGTGCGAATGCGCTGATTCAGATTCACGAAGAAGAATAGCTGCCCCACTGAGCTCTTGAGTGAGTCGCGTACCCAAATCCTCAGCAAAACCATCCTCACAAACCATGTGAACAGTTACAGACCCTGGCCGAAAACCATAAACTTCTTGTGCAATTGCGTCGCCAATGTATGCAGCAACTACCTCTCCATTGCAGACAACCGAAACCATAGTTCCAACACCATGCGCCTGCCAGCGCGAAAAGGCCTTTGTGCCATCAAGCGGATCAACTGTCACATAAATGTCCAGCTCAGGATGTGTGCATGGCACTGAAAGTCCGTCTTCTTCTGCCACAATTCCAAATGTCGGAAAAGCGCGCTTGATGATTTTGACATACACTTTCTGTGCTGCTTCATCAGCGTCTGTGACCACATCAAACTTTTTGCCAGGAGTATGTTTCTCACGAACCTTATGACTGTAGCGGTGCGCACGAATTACCTCCATGGCTCTACGCACACACTCTTTAAGCACGATTCCAATTGTATATCCATTGAGATCACCAAATGCTGTGTTTTCCATTACCTCTCCTTTCTCGTATTTATCTGGTCAGGTCTAATTCAAAATATTTTAAATTATTAAATAGTTCGAAACCAAACCTGACCATACAACAAATATATTTCTGGGGTGATGACGTGACACAATACACTACATTATTATAATCAAAATGTCAAGAAACCATTGACAAAACCTGTTTTTTTGATCAGAATATAGACGGCAGCAAAAAAGCTGTACGAGTTCATTACAATCAAAATCCTAAACGCTATACGGAGGTACAAAATGCGTTCTTGGATAAATAAGCTATTTTTGTTTACTTTCTTGTTTACACCAATCACATCACATGCTGATACATATGACTTTTCTGCCTGGACTGTTTCACCAGTTCCATACGACATGGATCCGGGTGAATCATTCACAGAACTTGTTGGTTTTACTGTTACCCCATCTCCACAACCCGGAAGATTTATGGTTGATATCCGTCCATCATGGGGTGGAATGCATACCAGCTCTCTGATTGAGTTTACATCTTCCACATACTACACAGCATCAGTTAGCATGACTGCACCATCTTCACCTGGAATGTATACATTTGACATCCATGTGTATATCGAATTTGATACAGGAGATATTATCAATCTCCCAGTCTGGGATGAAGATTTCCGCGTAGTTGACAACGGTGGTGGTTCAACTGGTGACCCAGAAGGCGACATTGAACTGTATGACCATGAGTTTGATGAAGGTCCGTATCCTGTTGGAGTAGAGGTCTGCGGAGATATCAAACTCGAAAACAATGGTGATATCACATACGAAATTGAAACAGTTGAGTTGTATGACTCTGGTGCTGATGTTGACTGGGACGACTACGAAGAAAGCACAAACGATGATCTTGACCCCGGTGACAGACATTGGTTTGGAGATCCATTTTGCTTTACACCAGAAGAAACAGGAAATGCCTGCTTTGAAATTGATGTAGAAATCTATGGAACAGGCTGGGTAACACTCAACGATGATTTTTGTTTGAGATTCATTGAAGCAGATCCCTGCGCTGTCGTAACTTGCTCAAACACGTGTCAAGGTGATTACCGTAAATACAATGGTACTCCAACGCCCTCAGGCTCATCTTGCCCTTGCACATACAGCGGAAGCGAAAACTGCAACAACCAAGATAGTACAGACAGTGCTGTTGAGTACTGCTCTTCTGGTAATGTTTATTCTCACCAAAGCAGACATGATTACAGTTGTCGTAGCGCTACGTGTACTGAAGTAAGTACAACTTGGATCAATAATACAATCGTGAGCAACTGCTCATACGGTTGTAGTTCATCTGGTTCTGATGCTTGGTGCAATCCAAGCCCTTGCGTAGGACACAGCTGTCCTGACAAGTGTGACCCAGGCAATGTTCGCAAATACAGTGGGAGCAAGTACGTCTGTGGATCTTCATGTTGCTGTTCATACAGTAGCGAGGACTGCGACGACAGAGACACAACACCAACAACTGTCCTGTATTGCACCAGCGATGGCACTGAAGTTAGAGCACATGATCAGTATAGAAACTACTCATGCAGTTCAACATCAGCGACCTGTACTTACAGCACTGTAACAACAAATGATCGTCATATTGATGACTGTCCATTTGGTTGTTCTGGCAACACATGCCTTTCTTGTACACCAAGCTGGAGCTGCTCTGGTTTTGGAACATGTCAAGCTGATGGCTACCGGTACCAAACATGTACAGACTCAAATAGCTGTGGGACATTAAGTGGCAAACCAGCAGAGCGTGAAGCTTGCCCTTGCATCCTCAATTCAGCTGTTTGGTCTAATCTGGATATCAATGAAGGTACAATCGTTCATGTGGTTGTGCAAACATCAGGGCTTTGTGATGGTCTTAGAGCTGACTACCAAATCATCGAAGATGATGGCTGGCTCAACCCAGACGACATTACTGTGGATCATTACTTTACAATGGTTCAGGAAGAAAATCGTATTGGGTGGACTTCAACACATGATCCAGCAGAGCTTGGTGACAGTGAATACTATGCTCTTGTTACCTTGGGTAGCCAAGAAATCAGAACAAGTGCAAACATGATTGTTCATGAGCTTGATGTGTGTGAAGGGGCAACGTGCGAAGATGGGTGTGAAGGCAATACACGATACTATGACGGCACGCCTACAGAAAACGGTGGGTTATGCACATGCTCTTATGAAACACGATCGTGCATATGGGGTTGCGAAATGTCAGGTGGGGATGCTGTTTGCATGGAAGATCCTTGTACAGGCTTCTCATGTCCTGATTTGTGCAATGAGTATTACCGTTTCTTTAACGGAGAAATCGTCCGAGAAGACGGAACATGCACTTGCGACTATTCAGATCAGTCATGCAGATACGGGTGCTATCTAGACGATGGTACTGCACTGTGTGCTGATGACCCTTGTATTTTGCAGTCAGTGTGGTGGATGGACAATGAGGTAAATGAAGGAACAGAAACCGAATTTGTCATTGAAACCACTGGCATTTGCTCTGACCAATGCCTTGACTACAGAATCATGGAATACGATCCACTAAACAGTGATGATGAAACTGTCAGTGATTCCTATTGCCTTGAAAATGGCATTAATCGCGTGTCTTGGGTTTCAACTCATGACACAAGCGAGATTGGCAATAGCGAATACTATGTTGAACTGACCATGACAGATCAGGAAATCCAAACAGAGGAAATGCTCATTGTTGTAGAGTATGACTCCTGTTATGGCAGGTCCTGCCCAGACAGCTGTAGTGGAAACACAAGATATTACAATGGCCACACAGTTGAGTATGGTGGTGATTGTTCGTGTAATTACTCAACTCAAGTGTGTTCGTATGAATGCATGATGAGTGGAGCAACATCAAGTTGTAGAACTTCGCCTTGTGAGGGTGTTGTCTGCAACGATGTGTGTGAAGAAAATACACGCAAATTTGATGGTGTTCCATCTGTATCAGGAAGCGAGTGCATCTGCATCTATTCTGAAACAGATTGTGATTCAATGGACACAGACCCTTACACTATTCTGACATGCTCAGATGATTACCGCACTGCTTTGTCAATCACACAGCGTCAGACATTCTACTGTGACTCCTCGGGTGTTACATGTGAAACCGCTTTTGAGGAAATTTCAAGAGAAACTCTTGCCACTTGCTCTATTGGGCAAGCATGTTCGTTTGGCGAATGTGTTGGTTGCACACCAGAATGGCGTTGTGGCGATTGGGTCTGCGAAGGCATTGAAATGTTCCGAGACTGCTGGGACATCAATCACTGTGATTCCTACGAAGGTTTGCCAGATGAAGAAGGTGTCTGCCCATGCTCGCTTGAGGGCGTTGCATGGCGCGAGGACAGCCTTGTTTCTGACGGCGATACTGCTCATCTGGAAATCGACCTGGCTGGTGACTGCTATGGTCAATCACTTGAATGGGATCTTCTTGAATACGATTGGAACCCAGGAGGTTCTGATTCATTACTTGAGTTCCTTGCCCGTGATGACCTTGAGCTTTCTGGTGGCATGATACTCACTGACTACGGTCCTGTTACCATCACATGGCCTGCACGCTACGATGCAATTGATTATTCTTACAACGAGTACTATGCTCGTGTGCGCGTAAACGGCTTTGAACCCATGGACTCCTTCAACATGTTGCATGTTGGTCCACGAGTTGACCAATTTGGAAATGTTTATTCATTTCTTGAAGAAAACTCACCCTCAGCTTTTGATGCAACAGTTGAGGACTGTATTGAAATGGAAGATTCGCGTGATTTGTATGCTTGCGCTGAACGGCTAGCTGGTCTTGGAGAATTCATTGAATTCCAAACCGAACCTATTGCAGATGTGCTTACAAAAATCGCTGACTTTGTAATAGGTGAAGAAAACTGGGAAATCGCGCTTGCTATTGTGTGTACCATCTGTGACACTGGTGCTGCTCATGTAGGTGCTGTCTATGTATGCGGACTAGGTGGTCTAGAAACATCAGGTGTTGCTTGCATTGTCGTCTTTGTTATTGATGCAGCAACATGCGGAATTCTCTGTATGGATTATGTTGCAGGGAAAGTCGCCCTAGTTGCAGGGAAAACTTGGCGGTGGGTTTTCAGAAGTGGCGCAGCAAAACACGCTGATGAGCTTGGCGCTGCAGGAATGCGTCTTGTCAGCGAAGCTGTTGAAGACAGCGGTGCTGCACTTCGCTATGAAGATGATGCATACCGTTCATACCGAGTGTGGGCAAGTACAAGTCGTGGCTCATCAGTCCATTTTGCTCACATGAAAAACTTCATTGGAGATTACGAAGGTGGCATTGAGTATTTACGTGCGGTCAATCGATTTAGGCGTGCTAGTGGCTCGCCAATGATTGTACGTAGTCGCCATTTTGCAACAAGTGCTCCGGAAGATGTGGAATTTCTTGCAACTCTTTTTCAAGAAGAATTTTTCACGGAAACGCTTGAGGAGAGCTTCTCACAACTTGCAAATGGCGAACATATGCAAGATGTACTTGAAGAAGTTCGCTTTGTTAGCTACTACGTGTTTGATTCTGGAGCAACAGCATCAACAAGCATTTTGGGAGTAACTCAAAGGCTTAGAAATGGACGGAATACGATTCAGCTTGCCTCAAACTTGCACATGGACATCCATGGAGAGATGGCGCGCTTTGTCCTCACCAAACATGTGCTTCCCCATGAGATTGGTCACGCAACAGTAAACCGCGCTCTTTCTGCAAAAGGATATGAGCGTGCAGTTGATTACATGTCCAATGTAAAACATCGTACAGCCATGGAATTCTTCAATGATGTGCGTGTAAAAAACAAACTCTTTGGAGAAATCCAAGGTGATTACTATGATGCACTTCGCATGGACATTGGAAACTTCTACAGTTTCGTCCCAGATGGATCTGAAATCACAAATGGAAGACGCTATGCTCAAGACTTTGCAGATGCTACTTCTGTTGGTGATATCAATAGCGAAGAAGTCTGGGATTTCATCAAACACAAAGCCTATGCTGACGAGTTCGGACTCACTTCCCTTTCTCACCAGATGAGTGTGGATTTGGAAGATGCAATGCATGGCTTAGATGACATGGCAAAAGAGCGCGTTCGGGTTCTTTTACAACAGCGTTCTGAAGCCCTTCGCCACCATGCGGGTGTATTTGCTGACCATGTTGATGATGCTGGTATTCATTCTGAATTGGATCACATCCTATGCAGAGAATACGGCATTGTTGCAGGTTGCTTGAGTTCAAGTAGCATGAGTAGCCCAATTGTTTCTTCAATGAGCACTGAGGAATTCCTTGAAGAAAGACCAATCTGGGCAAGCGACCTTGCAATACCGTTTGATGATGTTGCAGACGACGATGATACTCTAGTTGAAAAAACTTGCGAGTTTTCATCACTGTCATGGACGGATACACAACAAGCCCAAGAAAACGAAGTGCGAACACTCATTATTCACAGTGCTTATGGAACTAACTGTCAGAATCACTGCTTTGATTATGAAATCAGGGCTGAATATGACGAGTTTCATGAGGTAGTTGAAACAGACCAGATTTGTTTCAGCAATCCAAACATTGCTGTGCTAACATGGTTCACTCACCTTCCAGATGACTGGTGTGTTGCTGATGTGAATGTTTTCATCCAAGTTGCAGACACACAATATGTAACACAAGAGAATGTTCGTGTCACAGGTGAGCCAATCAGAAGTGAACACTATACGTGTCTTATCAACACAAACAGATCTGACGAAAACAATCCAGATCTTGGATGCGGATGTAATTCGTCAAATCCTACTACTCCACTGTTCTTTGCATTCTTAATGCTTGTAGCACTCAAGTTGGTGCAAAAGCAATCTTAGGACTTACAAAACCGCAGAGTTGACTCTGCGGTATTTTTATTGACTCAAACTCAGATATATGATAACCCAATAGTGTGAGGATAGGAGGAATAATGAATCGCGATCAATTTGAAATAGCTGTAATTGATGTCTTTGGAGAAAAAGACACAAGTAATTATCGCGTTTCACAACGAAGCGCTACACCTTGTTTTCTAGCTTATGTAATAATTGATGGCGCTAGATATTCAATTAAGCTTGCAAAAACTGATGACAGGTGGGTTGCATTTCTTGTTGACCACCCAAGGTCAAATGAAACCAGAACAGGATATTGCAACACAGCAGAAATTGCACTCAAAGTGCTTCTTTCAAAAATACGTTCCTTGTAGCTCATTCTGCTTTTTCTCAAACATGCCACATGGCGTGTTTTTTATTGACGTTTGTAATGGTTGTGCTAACATCATTGCGCGAACCTATAACCCAAACCAGTGAGGAAAGCAATGCCTGAGTTTAGCCCTGTTGTAGAAAGATTACTCAGATACGTAAAAATCAACACACGCTCTGTTGAGCCAAAAGATGATGACGAAAATCCTCCAATACCAAGCTCAGCAGGTCAGATCGTACTTGCTCATTTGCTCAAAGAAGAGCTTGAAGAAATGAGTGCTGAGGCATGTGGTCAGCTGACCACCTACTCTGATGAGTCGTTTACGCTACACGTGCCTGCAACAGAAGGGATGAAAAATCAACCACACGTAGTGTGGGCAGCACACTTGGATACTTCACCTGAAGAGCCTGGCAAAGCAACCCCTGTGATCCAGGAATACACAGGTGGAGACGTTGTGCTCGAGCATGGTGGGCTCAAGATTCCTGAGTCTGACCTAGAAGGACTCATCGGAAAACACATCATCCGTACAGATGGCACAAGCTTACTGGGTGTTGATGACAAAGGGGGTGTTGCAGCACTTATGACTGTGATCGAAACCCTGGTAAAAAGCCCGACACCTATTCAACACGGCCCTCTCACCTTCTGGTTCTGTGTTGATGAGGAAATCGGCAATCTCGATATCTCAATACTTCCTCGTGAGTTCGTGGAAAGCTGGGACATCCTCTACACAGTGGATGGTGGTCGTGTTGGTGAAATTGACATCAGCTGCTTTACAGGTCGAATGGTTTACCTGAAATTCACTGGTCAGAATGCACACCCTGCTGAAGCTATTGGCAAGCTTTTCCCTGCTCATATTGCAGCAGCAGCCTTTGTGACAATGCTTGCTGAAAAACCAACACCAATGGAAACCAAGGATCGCGAATCATTCCAATACGCTGTAAACATTACTGGAAATGCCAGTGAAGCAAATGTCATGTGTATTCCACGTGCATTTGACCCAGCTGAATCTGATCGACTTGTGCGCGAAATAGAGCAACTTGCTGCTCGCGCTGCACAGCGCTGGGGCGTAAAAGTCGCAATACAAGACAAACGTTCATACGTGGACACACGCGCATGCATTGAAAGCCAAATGCATCTTGTGGAGCCGTGTGTGAAAGCCCACAAGGAATTCAATATTGAAACTGAGTTCACAAGCGTTCGTGGCGGAACCGATGGTGCCATGATCAACATGCACTTCCCGAATCTGGCAGCACCAAACATTGGAACTGGTGGACGCAACTTCCACTCTCGCACAGAATTCTGTGTTTTGGAGGAGCTTGAGCTCATGCCCAATATCATCATAGCCACGATCCAAGGATTCACACAGATCCTTGCTCTGGGGCCAACTGATCTTTGATCAAATAAACATCGGACGCCATGAATGGCGTCCCTACTAAAACAACCCAACATACTGTTGGGTTTTTTGTTGAACGCGATAAATCCTTATTCAACGGACGCCATAAATGGCGTCCATACATGATCGCCGGACGCCATAAATGGCGTCCCTACTGCTTTTTTCCGAAGCTGGAGATCAGGTCTTGAGATGTGGCTTTCCTACGCGTATCAAAAATCTTTTTTGCGTAAATATTAATTTTCCAGTATCCTCAAGTTTTTTTTGCAATTTTTGCAAAAATGGTAAGTGGCCATCAACACTAAACCCTTCTACTATCCAAGGAATAGCTCTTAGAAAATAAACAATTGCACCAACATCATTAAAATGCATTTTACCAGTCCATTTCTGTACTTCCTCTATTTCAAACCCTGCATCCTTTAATTGTTGCTGAATTCTCTCCAAAATCCAGTCCTTATATTTTGGTATTGCATTAAACTCAACAATCATGTCATTCAGATTCTCTCCACTGACTTGTTGAGTTAGAAATACACCACCAACTTTCAGTATCCTGAACAATTCTGACGACTTAAACGCACTGTGACGGTTAAGTATCAAATCAAACTCTCCATCTGAAAATGGCAATTCATAGGACTCATTGGCTTCTATAACTTTTACTCCAAGCGATTCTAATCGTTTTCGCGCCACACTTACGTTTGGCTTGTATGCTTCAATAGCTATCGTATGTTCTGGAAAAGGAGCAAGCATAGCAAACTTCTCACCGCCCCCTGTGCCCATATCAAGAACTGCAGTTGATTGAGATACTAACTCTTTCGCCTTACCTTCATAATCCCAAGGAGGCTGTTCTTCAAGCCACCTGTTTTTTAAATATGAAAAATCCCATCCTTCAAAATTGGCTTCTTCGTCCTGTTTCCATTGTTGATATAATTCTTCCATATTATGTAATGAAAATTGAAAATCAGCCGAATTAAAGACTTTTATACAAATCGTGCTTGCCAACTGAAATAAAAAGAATGTCACCGTTTTTCATTCTCTCAAAGATAATTCTATACCCACCACTTAGTGAAATTGACCAAATGCCTTTAAGCTTTCCATGCAACTCATGCAACCTCAATGAAGGGTGCAAAGGGTTGTCTTTAAAAATTCGTTCTTTTATAATTGCAATCTTAACAATATCTTTTGGAAGCTTCTTTGCCTCTTTAACAAACGTCTTTGAATAGCATATCTTCCGAACAATCATAACAATTCGGAAATTGACTTTGCAGTAACAGCTTGCCCCTTTTTATACTCAACGCGAGATTTTTTAATGGATTGCAATAATTCTTGTTCTGAAATTAAATCCGCGTCTAACTCAACCAAGTGTTTTATATAGCCACTTACAGAATCATGCCCTCGCTTTTTTGAAAGGGTTCTTATTTTTTTTGTAACTGCCCCTGGCAAGGAAAGACTTAATACTTGTCTCATATATGAATTGGTTTATATTAACGACATTGTATTACACAATTAATACAATGTCAAACACAGGACGCGAAAAACCATTCAATCGCCTGATTCAACGGACGCCATAAATGGCGTCCATACATGATCGCCGGACGCCATAAATGGCGTCCCTACATGATCGCCGGACGCGATAAATGGCGTCCATACATGATCGCCGGACGCCATAAATGGCGTCCATACATGATCGCCGGACGCCATAAATGGCGTCCCTACTGCAATTTTCCACCAAACTCATCAAGCAAACTTGCAACCACTTCATCTTGCTCTGGAGCAGAATACACGCCCTTAATTCTAATTGGTCTGCCAACCACGCGTGCAAACACTGTTTCTATCATATTTCTGTTTTTCTCTCTGTTTACTGTGTCTGCATGAAGTTGATATTGGAAACGCAATTCAAGCTCATCATTATTTATACACTCAATCTCCCCTGCTTGCACAACAAATGGCAAAGAAGCGCTACACTCTTTTATCTGCGCGAAAACCTCAGGCCATCTTTTTTTTACATCTTCAATGTCAATGACTGGAAGTGTATTTTCAAAGGCTGTGGCTTTGGGTTCGATTGAATCTGAAGCGTCTACAACACCCTGCCCAGCTTCGCTGGTCTGTCCCCCTTGGAAATGAGGACACAAGTCGCTTCCCCCCCTTTTCAAGGGGGGGTTAGGGGGGGTTACCGGCGAATCGCCAGACCGACTTGAACCAACCCCCTGCCCATTAAAATTTTGCTGACATATTTGAATAATGGCCATTTCCATCCCTATGTGTGATATTTTATCAGTTTTAATATTTCGTCGAGCTGTGAGAAATAAATCAATCGCGTTTCTAAATTCATCAACACTCCATGCGTGTTCTGTACCTTTTAATTTTTCTATTAGACTTTCACGCAAAAATTCAATGACATCATCTAGAAAATGCTGTACATCAACACCACTTTCAACATATTCATTCAGAAGTGCAATTAATTTTGAAACATCTTTTACAAACAATGTTCTTGTAAAATCATTGATTAAAACCGTGTTTGTATTTGGAAGCACAATTAACGCGGTATCCATTGTGATTTTATCCTCGCCAAGCGCAATTATTTGATCAAGTAAACTTTCTGAATCTCGCGCTGACCCATCTGAATGCTTTACAACTTCCATAAGCACATCATCATCTATTTCTACCTTTTCTTTTTTACAAATCCCCTTTAGCCTCTTTAGCATGTCATCTTTTGGAATCTTTCTAAAATCAAACCTTTGACAACGACTAATAATTGTTTGCGGAACTTTATGAATTTCAGTTGTTGCTAAAATAAATAGTGCATGAGCTGGTGGCTCCTCAAGTGTTTTTAAAAGCGCATTAAATGAAGATGTTGATAGCATGTGCACCTCATCAATAATATAAACTCTTTTAGCTAAACTATTCGGAGCAAACCGAACGCTTTTTATAATATTCTCTCGCACGTTTTCAACATCTGTATTTGAAGCAGCATCAATCTCAACAACATCAAGCGACGCTCCGGTCTGAATACCACAACAAGCCTCGCATTTATTGCATGGCTCATTTTTCTTTACATCAAGACAATTAACAGCCTTAGCAAGTAATCTTGCCATGGTTGTTTTTCCGATTCCGCGAGGACCTGTAAATAAATAAGCGTGAGAAATTCCCCCGCCTGCTATTTGATTTTGTATGGTCTCGCGAACGTGATCTTGTCCTGTAACATCAGAAAATTGTTGTGGTCTGTATTTGCGGTAGAGTGACACACTAATTTAAATTACTAAATATTTAAACACAGATTTTATTGTTTTTGCAGAAAGCATGAGGAGTCGTACAAAAGTACAGCGACGAAATGCAGAGGCTCCATGCCTGTCCGCCGAAACTTTAGTTAAGGTGGAAAACGAAAGATCGCTGGTTTTACTTACTAAATATTTTCAAAACCAGATGAGATGTTGGTGAATGGGGAAAGTTGTGAGGAAATGTATTTAACATACATTAACGAACAACTGGGGCGCCATAAGCCAAGAGATCGCTGGTTTTGAAGATATTTACTTCTTTACTATATTCTCAACTGCTGCCCAATGACACTTCCCTGACATAGGAACAAGTATCACAACCTCATCTCCAGGCTCACCTTTGTAATAAGTAACGCTTGCAGTCAGAGTATTGTATACCTCATCACCGCAAAGTACAACATAAGAATTATCAGCAGCATTAAAGGCTAATTTGCCAACAATCCTTCGTCTTTCCACAGGCCCAATTTGTTTGAAAATAAAATCTCCACCTGGCTTTTTTGTTAGCTTAAGAACATCTCCTTCAACCAATCTTGACTTAGATGCATAGTTAGAAGGCACTGAATATAATTTTCCATCAGACCCAACCATATCAACACCATTAAAAACACCCTCAATAATTTCGCCATTCTGTTCTGCCTGCGATGATATCTCATGTCTTGAAGTAACTAAATCTGTTAAACAACTCGTCGCTGAACTAGTGTTCCCTGATTCTAACAATTCCAACACACACCCAATGCTTTGGTGAACTTGTTTTAGTATTTTTACTGCAAGTTGATCTTTTGAAATGTCAGAAGATTTACCTGAATCTGAATCTGGTTCAGGAACAAAAATATCATCTTCATCGTTTTCAAATTCATCATCAAAAATATTATCCCCCATATTTTTATTTCATTTTTTATTTTTATTTCTTTTTTTTAATAAGAAGGTGGCAAGGATTCATGTTGTGGCGCATCCCCTGTACTACCCAATTGTGTTCGTTCCATAATCTCAGCCTCAACAATCGCTCGATCTCGACCGTATTTAAATCTTGATAATTCTTTATATGATTTTAATAATTCTTTATCTCCTTTTGGAGCAGATTCAAAATTCATTGTAAAAGGCTTCTTCTGGGAATTATCAACAATCATTTTAACATACCATGTGAATTTATCAGAGTTGATAAGATCATATCCTGTAAATTCAGGTGAATACATTTTTTCAAGCAATTCTACATCTTCAGGACCAATACGAGAAGTAAACATTGTTCCGACGTTTCCAAATACTGCATCTCGAATCTTTGTGTCATTATTCTTTACCAACTGTCCTGTGTATTGATGAGCGATTATCAAATCCAATCTATATTTACGGGCCTCAGAAAGAATGGTTGCAATTGAGTCTGTAATAAAGTTTTGAAACTCATCAATGTAGAGATAAAAATCTTTGCGATCTTCCTCAGGCATATCTGCGCGTTGCAAGGCAGCCATTTGAAGTTTTGAAACAATAATCATACCTAATAATTCAGCATTCACATCACCAGTTCTTCCTTTAGACAGGTTTACTAATAAAATCTTTCCTTTATCCATGACTTCGCGCAAATTAAAACTGGAATGTTGTTGACCAATGATATTGCGCATCATTTCGTTTTCCACAAATCTACCAACTTTTGAAATCAAATACCCAAGCATTTCAGACTTATGGAAATCGCTGGTTTTGGCCATTTCTTTTTCCCAAAATGATCGCACAACTGGATCTTTTACCTTGTCCACCCAACTTTTTTGAAAATCTTCATCTGAGAACATGCGTGGAATCTCAGCAATCGTTCCAGGATATTCCAAATCAGACATCAATGTTAACATAACATTTCTCATGTTGTGTTCAAACATTGGTCCAATCATTTCAGGTGGAAAAAGCTTATAAAATATTGCAATCATTTCCTGCACTGCCATGTCTTTCATGGAATCATCTTTTGCTTCAAGCATGTTGAGCCCCATTGGGCGTTCAAGATCTGCAGGGCAAAAATATACAATGTCATCAGCACGTTCTTTTGGAACATTTGCAAGAATATGATCCACAAGATCCCCATGAGGATCAATCACTCCAACTCCTGCTCCACGTTGAATATCCTGAATAGCCAGCTTTGCTATGAGTTGTGATTTTCCTGAACCAGATTTACCAATAATATACATGTGGCGTTGCCTATCAGACTCTTTCATCCAAACATCAGTTCTAACCCCACGATAGGTGTTGTACCCAAGCTCAATCTGACCATCTTCTTTCCCTGGAACCTCAGCAGGTGCTGCGCCACGACGCGCACCAAGCCACTGAATATTTGGTGTTTCGGTCCATGGAAGTGGTAAGTGCCAAATACTTGCCATTTCTTCTGAATTTAAAAGTATTCTGTTCTTTTCATCAAAAGATCGATGAATAAATTTCTGAATCATTTTTTTTCTAAAAGGAGGAACAACGCGCACAAAAGAATTGCCGTGTTCATAAATGTTATATTGAGAAAATGCATTCAACATGCTCCCCATGGTTGTTTGAACTACATCTTCATTTTTCCCCGAAACAATTAAGCGTATGCACACATCCATACCACCTTTATTGGCTTTTTGTTCAAGACCTTTAACCATTTCATCTTCTTGAGGAGTTAGCCTGTGTTGTTCGTCCGGCTTTTGATCTTTTGATTCTGTTCCAAGAGCTTCACCAATAAAATCTGTTTTCTTTTTTCTTCCTCCTTTCATTGCCTCGCCAAGTGTCATGCCCTGTTGCATGTTTCTTGCAATAAACAATCCTTTTTGTCTCCATTTCCCTGGTGCAGATCTTGCAATAAATTGAAACGCTGCCCCTTCACCTTCGGGAATTTTTGATAAAACATTTGTTATTGCATTCAATGGATCTGTTTCCATTTGCATGTAAGTCTTTACAGGAAACACACCTGGCCTTCGCATGGCCAAATAACTTCCAACAATAATTCCATTAGGAGAAAAAATGTTGTAATCCTCAACCTCTTCAATGTTTGCGTCAGGATATGCAGCTGAAAAATTCTGTTCAAGTGTTGTCCTTAAATGCAATGGAACAGATATATAATATTTTATTAGTTTGTGTTGAGAAATAATCTCAAATGAAATTTCGTCAGCTCGTCCAAAAACCCATGTCTTTAAACCGCGCTGTGCCTTCATTCCAGCAATTGAATGGAAAAAACTTTCAGCAACAGAAATCGCCTCATGAACTTGATCTTTTGTTACCCCTTTTTCAACTTCTTCTTCCCTGCGAAATTTTGGTAAAGAAATTTGAAGTAACACAGTTTTAAATTTATCGCTTTTTGCATGCACCCTACTTCTTACATAGAGCTTAATAATATACAAAATCCCAGCGCATACAATAAGAAGCCCTAAAAATACGAAAATCAATTTTGATACTAAAAAATTGTCGCCTGCTGATGCAGCGGCATATTGCGTGTCAGTTGATAATTGAACCAGAAACATGGTTAGTTATTAATATTTCCTTTTCGCTTTTCTTCTTCAGCTAAAATGGAAATTTTATCTGTTTTTATTTTTGCCTCTTGCTCAAGAAAAAATCTATTTACACCAGGGATAAGTTTTAACCAAGATTTTATCAAATGAAATATTTTTTTTGTATTTAGCTTGGTTTTTGTAACAAGCTCTCTAATTGTTGAAGCGGTTTGCTCTCCTTTTATTTTGAACTCTTCTTGTTCTTGAGGGGTCATCTGTAGAAACATCTCGGTTAGATCTTCAGACATTAACTCTTCTATTTCTTGTGTAATTTTATCTTTGCTTGGGGTCTGTGTTGCCTGTTGGATTGGTTTTGGGGCTGTTGTTTCTACAGAAGAAATTTCTGGCTGTGAATGCTGTTCTTCTTGCAACGATTCAAGTGGAGATTCACCTGATGATTCTTGCACTTCTGCTATTTTTGGTGCCTCAATACTAGGTTGTTTATGTTCAACTTCATTAATTTCTTTTCCAATTATTTCAGAAGAATCCCCTGCTTCTTTTTTTTTTATTATTCCAGGCATATGTACCTAATATTTTACCATGTTTTAGTAATAATTTATATTTATTTCAGTGGACAAAACACAGGAATTGTAGCTGAAATGGTATTTGGCGATAAAGTCATTATTAAAACTTCATTTTTTATAAACCTCAAAACCTTCTTGCGTATCCTCAACCATAAACCCCTTGTCTTCTATTTGAGCACGCAAATCATCTGATAATTTAAAATTTTTCTCATTTCTGGCAACATCGCGTTGCTTTGCAAGGTCAATAATTTCCTTTGGAATATTTGTCTCAATTCCAATGTGTTTGTCCAAATCAAGCCCAAGAATTTTATCAAATTTATTAATACTTGTTGATTTTTCCTCTTGTTTTACTTCTTTGTCATGGACCATTTCCCAAATAACTGCTACAGCATTTGGTAAATCTAAATCATTGTTTACTGCCTGTAAAAATCTATCTTCATATTTTTCTGCACCCTTTTTACCAGGCTTTGGCCATCTGTTGATAGTTGAATACAAGCGATTCAATGCGTTTTGTGCAGAATCAAGAGCCTCAAAAGTAAAATTAAGTTTTGTTCTATAGTGTGCTGAAAAAGTAAAATATCTGAATACCAGCGGGTCATAACCTTTCTCAATAAGCTGATCAACTGTGTAAAGATTGCCAAGTGATTTGCTCATCTTACCATTATCAACAGTTAAAAAATCGCCATGTATCCAAACATTTGCTTGTAATTTGTTTTCAGCACCTTGAGTTTGCGCAAGCTCATTTTCATGATGGACAGGAATGTGATCAACACCGCCTGTATGAATATCAAATGGAACACCTAAATATTTTTGTGACATTGCAGAGCATTCAATAGCCCATCCAGGAAAACCTGTGCCCCATGGAGATTCCCATTCCATTTCACGTTTGCTCTCTTTTGGTGAAAATTTCCAAAGCGCAAAATCTGATGCGTTCTTTTTATCACCCATGGCAACTCTTGCGCCAGCTTTCTTATCTTCAATCTTTTGACCTGACAATTTCCCATAATCCTTAAGCTTTGATGAGTCAAAATACACACCGTCGCCAGTAACATATGTATATCCATTCTTCTCAAGCTCTTGAACCATTGCAATCTGCTCAGGAATATGACCAGTTGCTTTTGGATATTTTTGAGCTTGTAGGATATTTAAACGCTCAAGATCTTTATAAAATTCCTTCTCATAAAACTCAGCAATATCGTACGCTGTTTTACCTTCGCGTTTCATGGCAACTATCATTTTATCTTCACCATCATCAGCATCATCAGTTAAATGGCCAACGTCAGTAATATTCATTATCAATGTAACATCCAAACCATTATAAGAAAGAGTTCTCTTTAATACATCTACAAAAATGTTTGTGCGCATATTTCCAACATGGGCGTACCAATAAACCGTTGGGCCACATGCGTAAATAGAAACATGCCCCTTTTTGACAGGGGTGAATAATTCTTTCTGTTTTGTAAGTGTGTTGTATAAAAAAATATCAAAAGTATCTTTCATATATAATCAAGATTTTCTCAGTGGAATACTAAACCCAAGTCTTTCTCTCTTCAATACCCTTAAAAGCCTCCTCTCCTAAGTCTTTTCTAAGCCCATGAATCAAATTGTTTAATTCTGTCATTGCTTGCCTTTTCCCTTTATCATCATTTTCAGCCTCAGCTTTTTGATATTCAGTCCTTCTTTTTTCAAGAGATTTAATAAAATACTTTGCATCTGGTTCTGTAAATTTGCCTGATTTTAATAGAACATCTTTTAGAACAGATAATTCCACTTCTTGAGTTATGGTTTTTACAACTTCTGAAAAACCATCTGTTTCCGGTGTAACCGGTATGCGTGAATCTCTATACATATGATTCATACTTTTTAATTATATATCTAACTTTAGCACAAGGTGTGTTTTCTAACAATAAAAAATAACCGAATGAATACGGATATTCGTTATAAAGAAATTGTCTCATCTTTTCAAAAAACCTATCTATCTTCAGCTAAAGCCAATGACGGTTGTGCTCCTGCCACATATTTTGGTGTATCTGCTCCTACCATACCAATCATCTTTACGGCTTTTGCTATTGTTTGCACTGATTGTGAATTTTGAGTTTTTATTTCTAGTTGTTGATTTGCTATTGAAAGCTCATTAATCTTTGTCTCTAACTCCCGTATCTTATATCCTTTTGCTGCAGTTCCGTTCACTTGGACAATGTATGCTGAGCAAAAAACCAATACCAACCCAAGGGTTACAATATTCAACACAAAACTCTTCTTCATCAAAACGTCCGAAAAACTACGGACATTTTTTGTTGCACCAAACATTGTTTGAGAAAAAGGAGACATAATTTTTAGACCAATCCAGCTGAGAAGTCTAAAGGGATCAGTTCCTTACAGCTTCTCGAGAACGCGGAGTTTTGCGCTCCTGGATCTTGGATTTATTTTTATTTCTGTTTTAGTTGGAATTATTACGTGCTTGTTGACGATTTTGAAACCTTGTCCATCCTGTTTCTTAAAAAATCGTTTTACAATACGATCTTCTAATGAATGAAAGGTTATGATGGCTATTCTTCCACCTGGTTTTAACAACTCAATCGCATCTGGAAGAGCTTGCTCTAATTGGCCCAGTTCATCATTTGTTTCAATACGAAGCGCTTGGAAAACTTGTGTGGCTGGATGAATCCTTCCGAAACGTTTCTTTACCGATTCTACAACCTCTACTAATTCATATGTTGTTTCGATTTCTTTATGCTTTCTTGCTTTTGAAATTGCCTGTGCAATGTTTGTTGCCTGTCGTTCTTCACCAAATTTCTGAAAAATATTTGTTAACTCATCTATAGAATATGTATTAATAATTTGCGCTGCTGTACACCCCTGCGTTGTGTCATAGCGCATGTCTAACGGCCCATCAGCCATGAAAGAAAATCCACGTCCATTGTCCTCGACGTGATAAGAAGAGAAACCAATGTCCAGTAATATGCCGTTAACTTTAGAAAATCCATTGTCATATGCGTGGGATTTGATGTGTGCAAAACTGTCATTAATGAAAGTAATGCGATTTGAATACTTACTTAAATTTTTTTTTGCTGTTTTTAGATTTTCTGAGTCACGCTCGAACGCGAGAAGCTTGCCACCAGGAAGGGTATGCTCAAGAATTTCTTTTGCATGCCCCCCCTGCCCCACTGTGGCATCAATAAAACTCTCGTTCGAACGTGGACGCAGAAATTCAATGACTTCTTCAATGAGAACAGGAATATGTTTCATACTCCAAGCTCTCCTAATTTTTCTGCAATGTCGCCAACATCTTTTTCAGTTTTTTCCTTATAATCCTCCCATTCTTTTTCATCCCATAGTTCAAGTCTATTATACAAACCTGCTACAACGACACTTTTGTTCATGTGCGCATATTTGCGTAAATATTCAGGGAGAATGATACGGCCCTGCTTATCAAGCAACACATCCATTGCACCCGCAAGCATGAGACGGGCGAAAGCACGCGTTGTTGATGTCCCCAAGGGCAAACTCGCTAATTTTTCTGCAAGCTTGTCCCACTCCTTCTTAGGGAACAGGAATAAAGACGTATCAAGACCTCTTGTTACAACAGCCCCTTTGTTCAATTCTGCGCGAAACTTAACAGGGACGGCAAGGCGTCCTTTTTCATCTATATTATGTTTGTACTCTCCAATAAACACAGGATTGTGAATTTATGAGAAAAAATATGTATAAAAATACGGACACCCAGCATTTGCTGAATCCCCACAATTTTCCACCTACAACCATTTTACCCCACGCAACTACACAGGTCAACACATTGCACCATAATTATTCTTTACTCAACAAAGCTAAATAAACAAAAAAATCCACAGCATGTGGATAATTATTTTCTTGTATTTTATTTACCAATGAATTATTGGGGCTGTTGATAAATCAAAACCAACGCCTGTTGATAATTGATTGATACGCTTGATTGTATCAATACTCTCCCCTGTTATTGCAATTTGTGGAATATTCCCACGAATCCTTACTGGATACAACTGCAATGTTCTTATTTCATCCTCAAATCCGATTGAAGCAATAACAGACTCGTTCTGGTTTTTCCCTTCTTGATCAAAAAGAAAATTCCCAAGTGAATATAAAATAAGACCATCTTGATACTTTTCAATACCTTGTAATACATGTGGATGATGGCCAATGACAATCTTGGCACCTGCATCAATAAGCGCGTGGGCTATTTCTATTTGCTTTTGTGACTGAGTCTGTTCATATTCTTCACCCCAGTGAACTGATACAATTATTAAATCACTTATTTTGAACACTTCTTCAATCTTTTCAACAACCTCATTTAAATCAATTCTGTGACCTACTTCATCAAAAGCAAACATTATTACTTTTTTCCCATTAATCTCTTGCTGTACAAATTCTGAACCATTCTCATAATTTCCAATCGTTTGAATCTGATTGTTTTTTAAAATTTCAATTGAATCCTCCCATGCAGAAATTCCATAATCATATGCGTGATTATTTATCACTGAAAGATGAGAAAACCCAAGTTGTTTTAATACATCAATCATTTGTGGTCTGGCTTTAAGACAATACAATGAACTGCATTCACCTTCCAAATCGCTTATCACACTTTCTAAATTTCCAAAAACCAAATCACCTTTTGAAAGCAAAGTACTTAAATTTTCAAACGCACCTGGAACTGGTTGCGCAAATGTTTCCTCAACAGCTCTGCCTAGCATTATGTCTCCAACAGCATTAATCACAAAAGAGCCTTCATTCTGTTTGGAACAAAAATAAACCAAGTAACTTGTTCCTAGTTCATTAAAATTATTCGTCTGATCAGCGCTGTGTCCTTGCCACTCAAGATGATTATCACATTCATTCTTATTCACGGTCTGAAGATATAAATTCAAAGCAAATGACGAATCTATATGATCAGACTTAAAATCATCAATTGCGATTTTGTCCAACTTGTTTATTGCACCAATGGTTTCAATATCTTTAGACTTACTTTGATTATAAGAAAGGTAATGAGCAAAATCCATACTTGAAATAACCAAAACATTATCTGAAAAATTCGTTTGGATTAATTCAAAAATATTTGTTGCATCTGCACTTCCTACATTTGAGTTAGCTATCAAAGGGATAATTTTTACTTTTGGAAAAAATTTTGCAATATATGGCATGTGCACGGAAATACTGTGTTCGTTCTCAAATGCCTCAGGCTCACTTCTTACAACGCCTGTTGAACTAATTATCTGTACCAATTCATCATGTGTATGCACTTTGCCGTAAATTGTATTCCAGGTTCCAACTGTAGTCGCGACTTTATTTGAGCTCTGATCTTCGTGGGCTGGGCCGACAATCACAATTACATCTGGATTCGACTGTAAAGCAATTTTCCCCCACATGCTTACCAATTGATTTGCAACAAGCGTGTGATGCGGCAAAACCGCAGAAATAATTTTCTTTTTTTCTAGCACTTCTTCACTCTTGTAATTTTCAATACTTCTTATCACCAAATCAATGCCATCAATTGAATTTGTTTCATAGACCTTTCGATCTAACAATTCAACACTCTTTTCAACATCTGCTGTATCATTTGGATACTTAAGAGCCACGCGATCAAGCGTGACTCTTGAACATCCTAAAGCAAACAAGAATAGTACAAGTATTATTATTTTATTCTTTGATCGAAATATTCGAAGTCCTGGCATAATTGAATTGAGTTGGGTCTTTAGAAGATCTAAGTATAGCTGATTCAGCCTTATACTCTCCTGGAGTTACTACACGTGCATAATAGAATAATTGCCCCTTACAAACATTATCATACGTATTGCTGTGATAAATATCAAATGATACTTTCTGGCCTTCAGTATTATAAGGGTATCTAATACAATTATAATTTTGAGATGACCCTCTTGTTCTGCTCCATGTTGTTACAGGCGTTAGGCCAGAAGGCAAGATGTCTGTTAATTGGTAGGTTCCATTTGGTAAAGAATCACTAATTGTATATTTGATTTCAACTTTAATTAAATCTGATTGGCCAAAAATATTTGTTTGCTGATCGTTTGAATAATAACCCCTTGTTACAGATAGTCTGTTATCAGTATCACTTCCTGGTGAAGCAACAGGTTCATCATAATTAGCAATTGCTATCACGCTTCCTGACTCAACAACAGGATTCAAATCCTCAAGCTCACTTTGACTTACATCAATACTTACACAACGACGACCCTTTAACTCAACACTTTCTCTCTTGCCGTTTAGTGAATATGACACGCGTGCTGTTTCGTCTGAAAGTGTTGGCAATGTTTCATGCAGGAAAACTGCTTTCTCCACAACAAGAAGTGTATTGCCATGTTTTTGTGTTTCAATATAACCATAAAACTCATCTCTTTGCTCTTCTTGCAAACCTCCTGAAAGAATTGCCATAAGAGCAGTCTGTTCTGCTTTTGTTTCAATATCATCTGCCGAAATAAATCTGTAGCCTGACCCCTTTTCTGATACTTCTACAAGCTCTCGGTATAAAACGCGTGCATTTTCTAGATCACCTGCAAAGTACAATGCAAGTGCTATCATTAATTTTTCTTCTTGGCCAAGATCATCTCGTTTACTCATCCACTGGATTTCAGAAAGCACAGGCTCACCTAGGGCTGCAAGACCAGCATAAACCAAAGCCACAGTCTTCACATCTAGTACCCTTCCTGTTTCTTTTTCATCATACAAATGCCTATTTAAATATGCGACCATGTCTTTTTCATCAAATGGAGTATCACGCAACATTGCAATTCGCGCTGTTAATTCCAATTCATCCTCAGCAAAAGGCAAAAGATGAATGCCTTGATCCTGATAATTTTCAACCATAACAGAAATTTCTTGTTTTTCTTCATTAAAATACTCTTCAAGTATTTTTTCTCCCATAGCTCTTGATGCAACCTCATCTGCACGAAGTCCTCCCCAGCCTCTTGCCAATCGCATTACATCAGAATAAAACTGCCCTTGCCCACCATTGATAAATTTTACAGTTGTCCAACCAGTTTCTGCGCCTGCTATTTTTGAACTTGATGATAGATCGTATTCTTGGATGATTGGTGATGTAAGCCATGATTCGACTATCCTAACCGGCCTTTGAATAATGTCTGAAAAATTTCCGCTCTTACCACTAATCAATATCTCGTAATTTCCTTTTTCAAGTTTTGGAAGATTTACACTGGCAGTTTCATTTGCTTTTGCAGATGTTTTTAACAATTGTTCTGTACCCACAATTTCTACTTCATATTCAACCAGATCACTTGCGTTTAAATCTGTTCCTGCAGAGCGAAGTAAAATCACAGGACTGTCCCCAATTAAATACACATCTCTTAATGTTGGTTGAACAAAGAATGGAATTGTGGCATCAATGTTAACATTTTCTACTCCAGCAAATTTTCTTTGTTTTTCAATTGCCTGAGTTGTTAAACGCCATTGAGTTACATTATCAGGAAGTTTTAATTCAATTTCTGCTTTTCCGTTTGAGCCAGTCTGAACGGTTTGTACAAACGCTGTATCCTCAAACACACTTCGTACATCTCCGCCACCTCCACCACCTTCAGCACCCATACTTAAAAAAGTAACATCTTCTCTGCTTACCTGCGTTTTAGTAATACCAGAACTAAGTGACTGATATAAGACTTCAATCGGATTCGGTTCTGATGGATAAATTTTATAATACGCTTCATCAACAACCTTAACATTCACATCAGCTTTAATAGGATTGTTTTCTCTATCTTTCACAAATACAGAAGCCTTTACATCTTCTCCTGGTTTATACACTGATTTCTCCAAATTAATTTCAATATCAAGTTTGCGAGAATCAAGCTCTACACCTATATTATATCCTTCGCCTCCCCACCAATAACCATTCCCCTTAATTTTTGCATAACCATTACCTGTAAAAAGCACTCCAAATACCTGAATATTTGGAATATCACGCTCCTCAAAATCAAATGTGTATTTTGGTGATTTTGTTATTGCTGTTTCTTGCACTCCTTGTTGGGCTTGAAAAAATAAGAATGTATCATTTGTCTGGGCCTTGTATTCTTCTTCACCTTGAACAACAGATAAACCAACATTATCTCCAACTGCATATCTGGTTGCTTCGTCATTGATACCTGTATCTTCATGAAAACTTAAATCTACTGTTGTGCTTCCACCATTTTTGGGGAGATTATTTCTCCACACATAAGCGCTTGTTGAATAATTTTTCCCAAACTCATCACGTGCATCAAGATAGACTCTATAATGAGCCTCTGGATTTGATGCTTCAAAACTATACTGAGCCTTACCATATGCATCTGTTGTTAAACTAAATTCTCCGACATTTGTTTCCTCACGAACATATCGATACTGTTTTACTGTGTATTTTCGAATAAAATCATAAACACTACCAGTCTCTTCTTTTCTGTACACTATTTGTTGAATTCGTCCTGTAACAAGTTGATTTCCGCGTGGTACAGGTGCAAAATCATCTGCTAAATAAGACATAGACGGAACAATTGATTTGGTTGATATATCTACAGTTGCCTGAGATTCCTTTAACTCTGCTTCTGCACCAATATATACTCTTGTGTCAAAAACTTTTATGCTTTTCTCTGCAGTCATGTCCGCTTCCTCTGCCAACACTGGTGTAACAATTAAACGAGTATTTTTTGATGCACTGTAATAACTACCGCTAAATAAATCAGCAACAAATTTTCCCTGACCATTTCCAGCTGAATCCAATGTAATTTCTTGCTCAGGGCCTTTATATCCTGTTGAAACTTTTACGCGAAGGCCTTTTGTAGGAGTTCCTTCAAAATATTGACCGTGTACAGTAAACTGCACTTCTTCATCATAAAAATAGGCATCTTTATCAGTATTAACTGAAAGCTCATATGCGGGTTTCACATACTCATCAACATAAACATAACCCGAATCAACAACCTTATCTTCTATCTTAATATTAATATTATATGATCCTTGCTTAACACTAGGCAGATCAAACGACCCTGAATAAGTACCCCCCTGGCTCATTATTATTTCCTCAGACGCATAAACACGATTGCTTTCTGATGTTGAACATCCAAATCTGCTACAATAATTATTTTTTACTAACTCTGCATAAACTTTTTCTGGTGATTCTTTCGTAATTCGATTTTCCAAAAAACCCCAAAAATATACCGTATCATCACTTTTGTATGCTGATCGATCCGTTGTTATATACTTCCAATAATTTGTTTCCCCTGAAGTAGATCTGTAATAAAGATTACCTCCAAGTGTTGTTAACAAAATTTTCTCATCTTGAAACTCAACAACAATGTACTCCTCTTCGCTTGATTCAAGATATGAAATGCCATCCTCCCCAGACAAAGACTTTGTTTGCGAATCTACATAATATACTTGAGCGCCTTCTGCAGGTAGTTTTGTTTTTGTACTATTCACCCATACAAGCGTTTTATCCTCCCCTTGCGCAAGATACGCTATAAGATCAGTTGATGTAAGCAAAAACCAGCTTGATTGATTTGCGTACTGAACTTCAACAAAATAATTTCCTTGTGGAATTCCTTGAGGAAAAAGTAAAAAGGTTGAATAAGAATATTCTACTCGGTCCACTGAAAATGCAGGGCTTGAATCTAGTGCTGAAAAATCAACCATGTCCTTCATTGATGCATATGCTCTCCAAGCAAATTTATCTGCCTTTTTCTGAGCTGAAACATAATCATCAAATGTTCTAAATTTGTGTAATGTAATTTGTGCAGTTGGGGGAACCTCTTTTTCTCTATTTGATGAATAATAAGAAAATTGAACCATAGGTGCTTCATCTGGAGCAGAGCTTACATTACGATCCAATACTTGAAACCAATCTTGCCGATATTGTTGACGTGAAGCGCCAACTGTTTCAAACACAAACAAATAATCTTCTGGTAATTCCTCATCGCTTCCAACTACCCCCAATGTTTTATCAATTGTTACTGTATATAATGTCTCTTTATCTAACTTCTCAGGAACAAACACTAATACATTCCTAAATTTTTCCACATGTCCTGACACGCTTGGATTGATATGAAAAGCTTTTTCAAATTCTTTTTCATTAACATTATTATTTGAAAACTGGACTTCAATCCCAGCATCAAGCGGTACTCCTGTCTTTTGATTACCAGGCAATGTACCTGTTATCTGAAACTTACTTTTTACTTGAAATGCCCATGCATACGGTCGAGCCATGGCTTCACCATTAGGACTAAGTGTTTGTGAATTCAATCTAAATTGAATAAGCTCTTTATCATTCAAATCTTTTTCAAACTCAATCCTGATTTGCGTATCACTTATCTGATCAAGATTAAATTCAGTGTCTATACTTGCTGAAATTTGATCTTTAATATCATCAACACTCATGGGCTCTTTGCTTTCCAAAAGAAAAGATGAACCAGCCTCAATTCCAAGGCTATCAACTTGTTCTGCAGTAAGAGTAAAATTATCCTGAGCATAAACCTCCTTAACTCCAACAAAAGGTTGGAAGACCATGATTGCAATAATCAAAACAACCAACACTGGGGTGCCAATTACTGCAAATTTTGCAGGAGTACCTGCAAACATTGAACGTAATTTACTCTTTTGCATAAAAACTTGTTGCCGAGCGCCAAGGATCCTGTTTTTCAAAGCCTCCTTGAATCCTGGTCTTGACTCTGTATTAGTTGAATAAGACACGCGAGCAAATTGCCCGCTCATATCTTTCAACGAAGAATCTTGGTTTTCATTACGTTCTTGGTTGTTTGGGTTTAAATCAGTCATATTTTTTATCAAAATCCATATAAATCACTAGTTTTGTGTAGACTCCATCATTGATTTGAGTTTGTCAGATGCAACCTTTTCACATTTCCCCAATGCCCTGTGAAGCATCACACCAACATTATTTGCACTACAGTTTAAATGCAAAGCAATTTCATGATTTCCCAATTGAGCATAAAATTTGAGAGATATAATCATTCTGCTTTTTCCATCTATTTTTTCTAAAACATGCTCAAGCTCTTTACGCAAAATGGAAATCTCCATTTCTTGCTCTACATGCTCCACAGAACTACTATAAGCCTCATCAAACTCAACTGATTCTTTTTTTGTTCGGTAATAATCTGTAATAGCATTTGTTGCAATTCTGTATATCCATGCTGAAAATGATGGTTTCCATTTAAATTTCTTCCTGCTTGCAAATGCATTCATAAAAACCTGCGATACAATATCTTCTGTTGTCTGAGCATGCCCAACACGTTTTAGTACAAAAGCATATATCCTCTGAAAATATCTTTCATATAATTCATCAAACGCATGATCATCACCTTTTATCATTTTCATAGCAAGTTCTTTATCTGAAACTTCTTCATTATCAATAACCCGATCGTTCTGAAGAAAATCAACTCCAAATAACAAAAACGATGGCAATCGCCAAATATTACAAAAAAATGTGTGAATTCCTGCGACCATAATAATATAATACTACCCTTTTCTATGGTATAATTCAATTGTATGATTATTTTTCGAAAACAATATTTTCACATAAAAGCCCTACGCATGCTTGTAGCCACTAATGCTCTTATTTTGGTTGCAGCAGCAATGCTTGCTCCAATCCAAGCGATATTTGTTGAAAAAATTGGTGGTAATATCCTTGATGCAGGATTCGCAATGGCAATTTTTTCCCTCTCTGCAGCTGTTACAGTTCTTCTTTCTGGAAGAATGGCTGATAAATACAAGCGACCTGACCTAGTTGTTATGCTTGGCTATATTATCATGGGAATAGGATTCTTATTGTTCCTTTTTGCTAGTTCTGTTTGGTTTCTTTTTGTCATCCAAATTATTCTTGGAATAGGAGAAGCGATTTACTCTCCAGCTTTTGATGCTATGTATTCAAAACATCTTGACAAAAAAAATGCAGGAAGCCAATGGTCAAATTGGGAAGCTATGAATTATCTGACTGTAACAGGTGGAGCAGCAGTTGGTGGATTAATTGCAGATCATTTTGGCTTTGATGCATTATTTATTGTTATGGTACTTCTTGCATTCTTTAGTGCATTATACATGATTGTGCTTGGAAAAAAATCTTTGTTATGATAATCCTTTACTCTCCTTTCCCCTCAAAAGAAAAAGCAGATCGTGTTGGAAAACTCTTGCTTGAGAAAAAACTAGTTGCCTGCGTGAACCTGCTCCCTGCTAATAGTTTTTTCTGGTGGAAAAATGAAATCCAAAGTGAAGATGAAATAATCCTTCTTGCAAAAACAACAGATTTTAGAGTTGAAGATACGCGCGACTTAATTGAAAAAGAGCACCCTTATGAAACACCTTGTGTAATCTCGATCTCATGCAAAGCAAATGACAAATATCTTAATTGGTTAGAACAACAAGTTAGATAAACTGTGTAAAACTTTTTGACAAATTTTGACATATCCGGAACAATCTCTATACGTGATTGTTCTTTACATTTAAGGGGAGGTCCCTATGGACAATGAACAGGATGCTTTGTTTTTAAAAGCTCTTAAAAAAATTTGGGAGCTGATGTGTAAAAAAATCTCTGTTTTCTATAATGTGCGTGAAGGTACTGATCACATAGATATTATTGTTGAAATAGTGCAAAAATATCACACTGAGCATAAAACCGAGAAAATTCTTGTTCTTGCGCAAACTGATGAGGAGCTTGTGCAATTACACAATGGATTATCAAGAAAACTCGGGCTGAAGAAACATCAAACTGGCTATATTGGTGATGGTTACAGAAATAATAAAGCCAGAAATATGTTTATGACTCTTGAAGCTGCTGCTGAGCTCAAGCAGTTTATCCATAAAACAGCATACGGCCTGATTGTGATCTGCACAAATACTTTCATGAAATGTGAATATCTTGGTATTCTACTTGATCACTTTAATCCTGATATGCTGTGCGGAATCTCAACAGCAAAAGCAAAAAAAGGGAAACAATGCCAGCTCAAGCAAGCAATGCAACAAGAGGTGATTTTTTACTTGCGGAAGAAAAAATCTCATCCTGTGCTAGAAAACCTTGCAGAACCTGAACCAAACCCTGATCCTCCAGAGGAGCCAGAGAGCTCTAGATCAAATGGTAGTAAAAAATCTACAAAATACTACTCAAACATCCGTGCTGCTTCGGCTGCTGCAAAACTACTCGGGATAAGAACCAAAGAGGATTATGAAAAAAAACGAGTACAGAATCCTAAACTTCCGCCTAATCCTGAACATGTCTATAGTCATCACACATGGGCGATGATTAATGGCTGGACTGGCTTTCTTGCAAATTCTGCTGAAGTACAACACGCACACTCAAGGGCTGAATACATAAAAGAACTTCATAATCCAAAACGCCCCACAACAAATTCTAGTGGAATACAAATTCCAATCTCTACATTAAACAACCGATCATAGGTTGTTTTTATTGACAAAAAACCAACAAGAGGTAACAATGTCTGCGGAGGAAGAAAAAATGAAAGGTCTTTCAAAAAACATGCTAAGGGGGCTGGAACAAGCCATCGTAATGCTGTCAGATCGTGGTGCCTCTGTTGCCTTATCATTTCCGATAGTTGATAAAATAACATTTGCGCTTGCTGCTCATGCGCTTTGCTATTTGGCTGGACATGGAAAAGAACGGGTGTTATGTCTTGCAACAACAGCTATTGCAGCCGAGCAAATATTCACTGCATTTCAAAATACCATCCGGACATCCGACATAATGTGTGAGCTTTACACAGGAACTACTGGTCCTAGTGTGCGCACACAAATCGTTATCTCAACAACAAGCGATAGCATCAACTTCGAAACCAAACTATTCATTAACATGACTAGGCTGGTGTTTGTTGAAGACGTACACAATGATCTGGCAAGATTCAGTTCTATCCGAAGGCGGTTACCAAACGCAACCTTGCTTTGTCTGTGCCAACGAATTATCGAACCAGGTACGCGAAATCTTGAAGAATTATGTGAACGTTCTTTAGATATTTCTAATGTGTGCGCAACCAAGGAAACAAAACCTGAACAGCAGGAGAAATCCAAATACTATGGGAACTTTGCAGCAGCATCATCTGCAGCACGTGCTCAGTGTATCCATACACAAAAACAATACAAAGAACACCATCTCAAGAATTCTCGTCTGCCACCTGATCCGGAAAAAACCTACATAAACGTATGGGCAAAAAACGGCGGATGGGAAGGCTTTCTCCAACCACTTCATATGCGCAGGCGCATCACGGCAATCAGACTTGCACAATTAAACGCCAAAGGAGATGTATTTATTGCTTCTATTAGCGGGCAGTTATCTGAAGCACCTGAAGGCAACTCCAGTGGAACAAAGGGGAAATTCTAAAGATCCAAACAAAAGGATCTTTTTTTATTTAAAAATTGAATTACATCTTTTACAAACCCCTTCAATTTTTCTTCCTGAATAAAACACAGCGATTAAACTAATGATTATTGTAACACCAGCAATCCACCATCTGTATGTTCCAACAAATATTACTGCTCCTAAACCAAACACAGAAAGAATAGAAGAATAACAAGCTGCACAACCCAATGTTGCAAACAAAGACGCACCTAGTGTTCCAATCAGGGTTCCGATTTGTTTTGTGTCAATTTGTTGACTGTGCTTTTTACGAAGATGATATTGCATTGAAATTACAAGTGCATTCAATAAAGATAAGACAAACATTAATGCGTAAACATCAAATTTCAAAATCGATAATTGAGTTTTCAAACTTCCACCAGGAGTTGTCCAAATAGGTAAAAAGACAAACAAAGCAAAAATGATAATAAAAGTAAAAATAAAAACCAATAAACTTGTTCTCGTTTTTAAAACATTAAAAACTGCTCTGCAAGTAATCTTCATAACAAAAATATTATACTCTTGCAACACAAAAAGAAAAAGGGCTTTTGTGCCCTTAGAGTCGTGAAGAAAAATCGAGTTTAATCACTTTGAAAACCGCAACATCAAGTCCAGTACGTGAATCACCGCACTCGATGGATAATTCTTTTACAAAGATCGGCTCTGGACCAAGACTCCACATTTTTAATTCAGTGCGCAATATACGCAGAACTTCAGATAGTGACTGCATGGGAGTGCTGATAATTTTTGTGTATAAAGGCGAGGTTGAACCATTCTCAGACTCAAGAACTGCAGTTGCCAGAAACTGTCCATCACCTCGCATAAACTTTACTTCAAGATAATTTCTATCGACTGAAATGATGATTTCATCGCCTTCTTTGATTTGTGTGTTTTCCCATCCATTTCGACCCATAATCTGAAGCGACTGACAAAACATCTGTTTTTCCTCCTTGCCCCGCAAAGAGTACATATATAACATAAAAAACCAGCTCGGTTCTGTCAAACTGATTTTTGTTTATTTTATCGAATTGATTGATAACCGCCCTTAATCCCATGTTTATGCATCACAATTTGCCAGAGCTGATTTTTGCGTGAACGAAAACTTCCAGCGGAAGCTAATAAATAGTATGACCACATTCGACGGAACCGTTCGTCATACCGATTATTCTTTGGCCAAGCGTTTGAAATATTTTGATGCCATGCCATAAGAGTTTTATCATAATCAGCACCAAAGCTGTGCCAATCTTCAACAACGAACAACCCTTCAATTGCAGAAGCAATTTGTTTCATTGAAGGCAACATGGAATTTGGAAAAATATATTTTGCAATCCAAGGATCTGTTGTGCGACCTGATTTTAATCCACCTATTGTGTGCAATAAAAACATTCCGTCATCCTTCAACACGCGATGCACAACTTCCATATAAGTTCTATAATTTTTATAACCAACATGCTCAAACATTCCAAGTGAAACAACGTGGTCAAACTCACCAGTAATATCGCGATAATCCTGAAGCCTTAATTCAACAGGCAACCCTTTTGTGTTTTCCTGGCCAAGCTCTAACTGTTCTTTTGAAACAGTAATTCCAACAACCTCAACCCCATAATTTTCCGATGCATATTTTGCAAAACTCCCCCACCCGCATCCAATATCAAGTACGCGATCTCCAGCCTTAAGCCCAATCTTTTTACAAACCAAATTTAATTTATTCTCTTGTGCTTGATCCAAATTTTCTGCTCCTGCCCAATAACCGCATGTATAAACCATTCGTTTATCAAGCATGGCTTTATACAGATCATTTCCAACATCATAATGCTTTTGCCCTATCTCAAAAGCTTTTGAAGGTCGTTGTTGATTAAAAAGTCCTGCAAGTATTGCTTGAACAATCACAGGCCAATGCTTTTTAATTTTATTACGAACATCATCAGTCAAAATTTTTGTAAAAAATTCATCTAATCTCTCGCACTTCCACCATCCATCCATATAACTTTCCCCAAGCCCAAGAGACCCCTGCTGAATCACACGAGAAAAAAAACGATCGTCCTTAACACAAATATCCCAAGGACGACCTCCATTAATTTGTATATTCACTGAAGCTAAAATATCTTCAGCTGCTTTTTTTACGTCCATAAACTATTGCAATGCGAGAATGCTTGTTACAACTTCGTGTGGCACCTGCTTTTTCCAGCTTTCGTCTTTTGCTTTTATCTTTTCCCTAATCTCTGTTGAATTTATTCCTGGAACTTCCTTAATCCATCTGATTTCAATTCCTGGCATATTTTCAAAACATTTCTTTGTGTCTTCATTGCCTGTCCAAACTTGATCAACTGGGCCTGTTAATTCCAATACTTTCTTGGCCCATTCATCATCACTTTCATGATCTGGTACTTCAATAAAAATAATATCGTGTAAAGGGATAAGATCAATGCCCTGCAAAGAGTGCTGAATCATGTCTTTTCGTAATGAAGCAGAATATGGATTTTCCGCAGTTCCCTCTTGCTGAGAACTTCCAATTGCTACAATCACTTTACTGCAAACTTTTACCATTCCTTGAACTACCAATAGATGACCATTGTGAAATGGTTGAAAACGGCCTAGAAAAAGCGCTGTTGGTTTATCACTCATATATATTGTTATTGTATTTATGATATATAAAAAATCTACGAGTGTCAAAACAAATTATTGTATGGGGTATAGTAAAGCAAAAATAACAGGTGTAACCCATTGACAATACACCAAATTTATGATATCATTCGCTCCTGGGTGCAAAAGCCCAGTTTTTGTTTTGTTAACTTCAACTGATAAAACTGAAGGAGATTGAGATGAGAGAATACGCAACATTGAGAAAGCTGAGGGCAGGAGAGGTGGTAAACTTGGAGGGAATTAATTTCGTCATGGACGAAGGCGAGATCCAGCCAGGAGATCTCTACATCGCAGAGCGAAACACAGGCCCAAAACTCCTGACAGCACGCAAGGTCGACGACCAAGACCTCATGTGCATCTTCCCAACAACATTGGATTATCCTTACGACCTGGGCGAATGCATCAAGGTTCGCGAGGCAGAGGATGCTCTGCAAGAAGATCAGGTAACAGCCTAGTTGCCACATCAAAAAGACCATCTGGGGTCCTTAGCACGCAGATGCATGTCAGGTAACTGACAAGCATTTGCGTGCTTTTTTATTTCACAACGCCGGACGCCATAATGGCGTCCCTACTTCATAATCCCATATCCATATATCTTGACAATTATCTCCCAGTTCCCTAAGCTCTACACGTGCTCTTTATCTATAGGGAGGAAAGCAAGATGGTTGAGAAAAAAACAGTGTTTTGGATCACAGATGAACCAGACAATGTTGGAACACTACTTTTCCCACAACTTTTGGAGGAGCGCTTCTCCTTCATGAGTGTGACGACATTTCGAACCCATGACAGAAAGTTCGAACAATTAGATAAAAGCAAGCCAACAGCACTTGCAATCATTGCACTTAATCGTGCTTATGGATGCCTTGATGTGGTTGCAATGATCAATGAGTTGCGGGTATTCATTGGTGATACCACACCTATAATTGTCACAAACATCAACCATGGCAAGGTTATACTCCCACGACAAACTCACCCATCTTCAGTAGACGTTCAATATGTATTGCTTGAAAAAGAGCACGCATGGACAGGTTTGCGCACTGCAATCATGAAAGCTCTTGACCTTTAACTCACATCGCTACGGCGGTGTTTTTTATTTAGTTCGAATCCCTGTCCTTTACCTTAAAAGAAAATCACTCAACGTTGTTGAGTGATTTTCTTGGTTCCCGGACAGGGATTCGAACCCCGATTCTCAGGACCAAAACCTGATGTCCTGCCTTTAGACGATCCGGGAGTATTTATTGTGCAGGGAGTATAACACAGCTTGTATGATAAATCAATACTAGGCTGTCATCCTGAGGAGGCCGGAGGCCGACGAAGGATCCGATTGTACGAAACAATGAGATTCTTCGGTCGCCAAAAGCTCCCTTAGAATGACAAGCTTAAAACAAAAAACCGCGCTGTGTGTCTGCTCTTGGCAAACACCAGTGCGGTAGAACTGAAAGAACAAGTGATTATGAAAAGTCGAATCGCGTAACAGCCTTTCTGTACATCTCGTTGTTGCTGATGCTTGCGATTCGGTCTGCGTCTTCAGCGCTGAGCATGCCCAACAGTCGAGCAAGAATGAGACAAAACGCTTCATCAGCAAGTTCAGGAAGGCCTGAGAATGCCATGGCCCATTCACCAGAAGGACAAATGCCTCCGCCCCATTTTCCGTTTTCAGGATCACGGGTTTGCCAACTGCTGACATTTCCGTCAGGCAACAGTGCTCTTCCAGCCTTTTCCGGAGCTAGTGAGGAATACTTCACATGCTTTTCAACTAGAGGCTCACCTTCCTTCAAAAGCAAAAACGGTGCAGCATCACCACGAAACCGAAGTGCAAGGAATCCGCCCTTTTTATCAGTGATATCATTGGCTTCAAGAACCGCATTCAAAACCACTGGAGCCATATTTGCAATACTGCAAAGAAGTATCTGTTTGTCCATCTTGATCTCCCTTCAAAATTTTCACTTCTGTCATCATGACGCAAAACCATATCAAAAACAAATGAAATTGTCAACTGCTCACCTTCTTCTAATTGACTAAACGCTGAAAATAACAGATGATATATGTATATGAAGAAAACAATAACAATCGTAGTAATTATAATTATCTTAATATTTGTTGTCAGATTCATTTTTGGCGGGTCTGAAGACTCTTGGATATGCGATAATGGTCAGTGGATAAAACATGGTGCCCCATCTTCTCAAATGCCAACAGACAAATGCGGTTCTGACGATTCTGATCATTCTGACGAAATCATAGAACCAATTATCTGGCACAACATGATTAAAGTGTCAGAACCTCTGCCTGAATCAGAAGTAACTTCTCCACTAATAATAAAAGGTGAAGCGCGCGGAAATTGGTTTTTTGAAGGCGACTTCCCTGTTGTGCTTACAAACTGGGATGGCCTGATTATTGCGCAAGGAATTGCGCAAGCTCAAGGAGAATGGATGACAGAAGAGTTTGTACAGTTTGAAGCCATACTCGAATTTGATTTAACAAATTCGGTAGTCAGCAGTCGAGGATCACTAATCCTTCAAAAAGATAATCCATCTGATCTCCCTGAATTTGACGATGCGTACGAATTTACTGTTTTCCTAAAATAAGTTAGAAAAAAAGCACCGCCTAAATAGCGGTGTTTTTAATTTACAAATATTTCATCCAATCTAGCGGACGCTGCATACAACGTCCCTACTTCACAGCCCCACAACTTTCGAACGCCATAAATGTCGATTCACCGGACGCCATAAATGTCGATTCACCGGACGCCATAAATGGCGTCCCTACACGCGTAAATACTTTTTCATCGCAGCAGAGGTTGCAAACATATTGAGCAATGCCAACCCAACAAACTGAATGCCAAAAATTTTCCAGCCGTTTTCAATAAAATCTTTTGTAAGCTGAGTTGTTGCGCCATCAAGATATAAATCTAGCTTTGGTTCAAAAACAGATAAAACAGGATACATCACAGCAATAACAATCAAAGTTGCAATTGCGCTAAAAATTACAGACTCAAAAAGGAATGGTGCGCGAACAAACCAGTTTGAAGCACCAACTAATTTCATAATCCCAATTTCTTCACGATGAATAATTATTCCCATTCTTATTGTATTGAAAATAATCAAAATGGCAATCAACAAAAATATTGCACTCAGGCCATAACCAAACATTTTTATCCGATCAGTTGTATAACGAATCTTTTCAATAATCCGTTCATAATCTGTGAAATCCTTGTCACGGATATTATCACGAAATTGTGGATTATCAAGCGCGTCAATTATGAATTCAAAATCAGAAGCTGAAAACGCCTTAATAACAAGCGTTGGGCCAAAAGGATTGCCTTCAATTTCTTCAAGCGACTCTAATATTGCAACATCGTTTTGATGGCGCACTGTAAATCTTTCTAATGCCTCCTCAGACGAAATTGTTCCAACATCACGCACCTGAGGGAGGCCTCGAAGATATTGAACTGCAGTTTGAACACGCTCTTGAGTCGTATCTGCAGTAAAATAAACAGAAACTTCAATTCGATCTTGCACAGCACCAACTGCTTTATCTGTTACTGTATTTAAAACTAAAACAACATTGATTGTTAACAATGTAAGTACCAGCATGCTGATAGTTATTATTGACAACCAAAAATTCCTCCAGAAATTCTGAAAAGCAAATTTTATGATTCTAAATGATGAGACAAACATTGGATTAAATTTCTAATATCTAATTACTAATTTCTAATAAATGTCTAATTGATAAACATACAATTAATTAGGCATTCAAACATTAGTAATTGATTAGAAATTAGACATTATTAATTAGAAATTACAATTTATATCTCCCCCTCTCCTTATCGTAAATTATTTCACCTGCTTCAATGGTGATCACTCTTTTTTTAATTTTATTCACAACTTCTCTGTTGTGTGTAACTAAAACAACCGTAGTACCAAACTGATTAATCTTTTCAAGTAAATCAATAATCTCCTGTGTGTTTAATGTGTCTAGATTGCCCGTTGGCTCATCTGCAAGCAAGATCTTTGGGCCATGAACAAGTGCGCGCGCTATAACAACCCTTTGACGCTCACCTCCTGAAAGCTGATTCGGATATCTGTTTGCTTTCTCATGAAGATTCACAATTCTCAACACTTGCGGAACAACTTTTCTAATTCTTCGTGGGCCAACTCCTGAAACCTCAAGAGCAAAAGCAACGTTCTCAGAAACAGTCCTTTGCGGTAATAATTTAAAGTCCTGAAAAACAACTCCGATCTGCCTTCGTAAATCTGGCACATCGCGATCTTTTATGTTCGTAATATCCCATCCACCAACAATCACTCGCCCACTAGTTGCTCTTTCCTCAGCAATAAGCAATTTGGCAAATGTCGTTTTCCCTGCGCCACTTTGACCTACAATACAAACAAATTCACCTGGAGCAATATGCAAACAGGCGTCTTTTAATCCAGTAACATTTGGATGATAAACTTTTGAAACATTCTTCAATCGGATCATATTTTACTGTCATTGCGAGGAGGAATAAAATGACGACGAAGCAATCTTCTCATCTTGCAATTGTCATCATTCTTATATATTATACATTGCAGAGTAAAACAAAACAAGAATGAATTATTGCGGGAGTAGTTCAGTGGTAGAACGTCTGCTTCCCAAGCAGAAGATCGCGGGTTCGATCCCCGTCTCCCGCTCCAGTTCAATAAAAAGTTGACAAAACACGATTATCGTGCTATAATAACGTTAGTTACAATTAAATAATATAACTATATGTTTGAACTTCACCTTGGAGAAAATCTCCGTATATCTTCCGATAAGTTCAAGGAAGGTTTTTTTGTTACAGGTAATCCTGGACAAGGCAAAACCACTTTTCTTGTGCAATTAGCATTGGAAGTAATTAAAAACAAACAAACAGGGCTAATCATTGACCCTTATGGTGACTTTGCAAAAGACATTCAAAGCCACTTAAAATCAGATGATGCAAAACAACAAGTAGAGTTTACAAATCTTGATATAAATCAAGATGAATTGAACTCAGCACTTAAAGAAAAGGTCATAGTTGCTACTGGTAATTATTTAACAGAAGGCAACAGGGTTACAGCACAAAAGATTCAGAAGCTTCTAAAGCAGTTTTATACTCAAGCACAAGCTGATCAGTGGTTAATCGTTGATGAGCCTCTGAGTTGTATTGATGATGAGCTGTTTGAACACTTCATTACAAGTACAGAAAAAGGCTTGAACTGCGTGTTCTCAGATTCTGATTTTGTTAAGCTTTCAGAAGATGAACGTGCCAAATTTGCAAAGGCTGTACAAAACTTCGTAATATACAAGCCTCGTAATATCAACAGTGTCTTAATGGCAAAAGAGCGACCCGTGCTTAATCCTGATGATATCAAGGCTATCAAGCAATATTATTTCCAGATATTACTTGATGGAAAAATGAGTTATATAAAAAGCTTGTTCCCAATTAAAGATATATAAACCAGATCAAAAACACCACTGCAAAGGGTGGTGTTTTTATTTCAAAAAAGTTTTCCACACCCATAAAAATCCGATATGTGGTAAGATTGTAATCACAAAATTCATAAACGGTTTGTACGGTGAAGTAGGGTGTAATTCCCTCACTATCGCGTAACGGTCAAAGTCCGATCCTGTACAATTAGCCCAATAAAGGCCCGTTTTTGGCTCGCGCTAGGCCATCAATATTTATTTTATTGTAAATTGGCGCCCTCAAGCCATATTTTTTTTACTCATTAATTAGTTTAAAGAGGGCCCTTATGTATACACAAATCAAAAAACGCAGTGGACAGGTTGTATCTTTTGATAAAGCAAAAATTGCATTTGCTGTTGAAAAAGCAGGAAAAGCAACTGGTGAATTTGATGAGAAAAAAGCAAATAAACTGACTAGCAAAATAATTATTCGTGCAAATAAACTAATACCGGACAAAATCCCTCAGGTAGAACAAATCCAGGATGTAGTAGAAGAAGTATTATTACGCTCACGATATAGACAAACTGCAAAGGCATACATTTTATACAGAGATCAACACAAACAACTCAGAGATATTACCAACTCAGTAAACAATGGTCTTGTAGAACAATACTTAAAAGAAACTGACTGGCAGGTGAAAGAAAATAGCAATATGTCTTATTCTCTGCAAGGATTGAATAATTATATTTCAAGCGAAATTAGTAAAAATTATTGGTTAAACAAAGTTTATCCAGATAGTGTCAAAAGCACGCACATAAGTGGTGACATCCATGTGCATGACTTAAACATGTTGTCAGTATACTGCGTTGGATGGGACCTCTATGATTTATTAATGGAAGGCTTCACTGGAGTTGAGGGGAAAGTCTCCAGCAAACCCCCAAAACATTTTCGATCAGCGCTTGGCCAAGTTGTAAACTTCTTCTATACCCTACAGGGTGAAGCTGCAGGAGCACAGGCTTTTAGCAACTTTGATACATTGCTTTGCCCATTTATTAAATATGACAACTTAACATATAAAGAAGTAAAACAAGCACTGCAGGAATTTCTTTTTAACATCAATGTCCCAACAAGAGTTGGTTTTCAAACACCATTTACAAACATAACTTTGGATTTAACAATACCAAGCCAATACGCTGATCAATCTGTTGTTATCGGCGGGAAGCTCCAAAAAGAAACATACAAAGAGTTTAGAAAGGAAATGGACATGTTCAACAAAGCGTTTCTTGAAATAATGGCGCAAGGAGATGCAAACGGTCGTGTTTTCACTTTTCCAATCCCAACTTACAACATTACAAAAGACTTTGATTGGGATAATGAGGTTAGCGAGTTGTTGTGGAATGTAACTGGAAAATACGGACTGCCCTACTTTTCAAATTTTATCAATTCAGACATGGATCCAGAAGACGCCCGTTCAATGTGTTGTCGATTAAGAATTGACAATAGACAATTAGAAAAACGCGGTGGTGGACTGTTTGGTGCAAATCCACTTACTGGCTCAATTGGTGTGGTAACAATTAATCTTCCGCGCATTGGAAATGATGTACAAAATAAAAATAATTTCTTACTCAGGCTTAAAGAACTAATGTTGATTGCAAAAGAAAGTCTCGAAATAAAAAGAAAGATTCTTGAAAAATTTACAGATCAAAATCTATATCCATACACAAAATTTTATTTAAGAAATATTAAAAGCCACTCTGGTAATTACTGGAAAAATCACTTTTCAACAATTGGCATCATTGGAATGAATGAAGCAATTGAAAACATGTTAAATTCAAACATTGCATCGCCTGAGGGCAAAACGTTTGCAAAAGAGGTCCTTGATTACATGAGAGAAATGCTTATAGTCTTTCAGCAGGAAACCGGACACAATTATAATTTAGAAGCAACTCCTGCTGAAGGAACTTCTTTTAGACTGGCATTGCTTGATCAAAAAAAATATGAAACTCCTTGTTTTGCAAATGGAAAAGGCAAACACATAAAAAGCCCGTTTTACACCAACTCAACACACTTGCCTGTAAATTATACTGATGATGTATTTGAAGCACTAGATTTACAAGATGATCTTCAAACTAAATACACAGGCGGCACTGTAATGCACTTATTTATCGGTGAAAGAATTGAAGACAATGCAAGTGTAAAGAATTTAATTAAAAAAATATGCGAAAACTACAAGCTCCCCTATTTTACTTTATCACCAACGTTTAGTGTTTGCCCAAATCACGGATACATATCAGGCGAAACTTCTTTATGCAATCAATGCCAAAGTCCCTGTGAAATCTATTCAAGAATTGTTGGTTACCTGCGCCCAGTAAATCAATGGAACAATGGGAAAAAATCCGAATATGAAATGCGAAAAACTTACAAAACAAAACAACAGGTATGACAATAGCTGGGCTACAAAAATTTTCCCTTATTGATTACCCAGGAAAAACCTGCGCTATCATATTCACTCGTGGTTGTAATTTTCGATGTAAATATTGTCATAATCCTGAACTTGTTATTCCACAAAAATACGCAAAAGAAATCCCAATCGAAACTATTTTTAACTTCCTTGAACAACGGCGCAATAAACTTGATGCTGTGTGTATTACAGGTGGTGAGCCAACAGTGCACGCCGATCTGATTGGTGTTATAAAAAAAATTAAAAGCATTGGCTTTTTAATTAAACTGGATAGCAACGGGACAAGGCCGGATGTTCTGAAAAAAATTATTGATCAAAAATTAGTCAACTACATTGCAATGGATGTAAAAGCACCGCTTGAAAAATATCCAAAAATAACAGGTTGTAAAATATCAAAAAATAAAATAAAACAAAGTATTGGGTTAATTATAAACTCTGGAATTGATCATGAATTCCGCACTACTGTTGTAGAACCACTTACAAGCGAAGATGACCTAAAAAATATCGTACAGATGATTCAAGGAGCGCAAAATTATTATTTACAAAAATTTGTTCCAACAAAAACATTAGATCCTGACATTATTAATGATAAATCACTCAGTGATAACATTCTTAACAAGCTCATAAAAGAATTTTCAACAGGTGTAACAAACTGCCAAATAAGGTGAATATCTATGCTTATTGATGCCACCCAGATGGCGATTTCCGTCTGATTGCAATGCCATACGCAATCCTGGCCGGAGCCAAAATCCACAGTTCCCCATACCAGTTCGTGATCGGAGAAGGCCGTTTCGCAAGTGATAATGACGCTTGTGACACAGGTCACTTCAAAAAGAATTTTGCATGGGAATCCAGAATGCGCGAAGCTGGCATCCCGGATGCCATCATTCAAATGTGTCGCAAGGAAAATGCTCGATACGTTGAGCAATACTCAGGCGACAGCGTCTGAAATCTCAAACCTAAAACCGCCAGTCCCTAACGTAGCCAAAAAGGCGAAGTGGGATGGCGGTATTTTTATTTACTGCGAATTTGCTCAATCTTTTCTCTACGCTCAGCCCACCCCTTTAGAAAAGTTAACATCTCATCTGTAATATTATTTCGATCAATTTTTTGCTCCTCACTAGATCCAATCTGAAAAGTATGCCCTTCTATTTCCTTACCACGCCGACCAAAATGCTTAAATTTGTCTGCATAAAAATCATATATAGCTTCTTTAGTTTGAGTATAAACATCATTACCAAACTCACGCGCAGCAGCTTGCATTGTTTCATAATCTAGCCCAGCGTCTTTGTGATCAGCAACCAAAGATTTGGATCGTTTTTCGCGCACAAGTGCAATATCCTTCTGCCACTTATCAGCATGCTCTGTTGCGTGCTCAGTAGATTGAACCTTTCGAGTCTCATCAACCTCATCTTCATCAAACATCTCAACTCCAGACTCCTTTGTTACTGCATCAATCGCAACGTGCAGTTGCCCAACAAGTTCAACTCTTTTATCTGGATCACTTGTTCTGCCCTTATGCTCAGGAATTATTGCCGTTATATACTCAGGATTCAACGAGCCCTGCAATGCAGTCTCGCCTTTTGTATCTCCAAAATCTTCAAGCTGTGAAATAGGAACATCCAATACCATAACTCCGCCACCTGTTCGCGCATATCCTATTGCCTCATCAGGGCTTGATGAAAGCGAGATATACGGAGCAAGTACAGCATCTGCAATTCCACCATTTCGATTGTGCTGCTGAAACCGCAGAGCCTTTCGGAATGGATACCCTCGTAATATATCATCTTCAAGATTCGTTAAATCATCCGCATAATTACGCCTTTCAGAATCACTCCGCAACCTTGGCTTTAATTGGCCATATATCTCCAAATACTTTTCATAAGTTGGGTCCTCAGCAAGCTCCTTAACTGGCTCTTCAAGCTCTGGAATAACCTCAATGCCCCCACTCTCTTTTACAACACGCATTGCATATGGTTTATGTTCAAGCAAAGTTTTGTTCAATTCCCCAACCCCACGATAAACACGGACAGTCATTTCATCTGACTTTTTGCCTTTTTTGTTTACAACAACTGCTTCTGTAAACGGCCCAGCGTCGGCAATCTGTATTTTCTTAGCATCTAAACCAGCTTCACGAAATACTTCTTCAACATGTTGCATTGGTGTTGCGTTTTCTAAATCAATATCAACCTCATTTGGATCAACCTCTTGGTCGCCAAAACGATATTCAGTTGGAATTTCTTGAATTTTCTCATTCATAAACATGGAGCCGGTAGCGGGATTTGAACCCACGACCTCTGCTTTACGAAAGCATTGCTCTACCACTGAGCTACACCGGCACAAAAAAGGCAAAGGGCAGTGAATTTAAATATTCAAATAACGCTTAATCTCTGCTCTATCTAAATATTCTCTTATTACCTGCTCATAGTCAACTTTATAAAACACCACAACTGCCAAATGAACCTGCTCAATTGAATCATCTTTTTCAATTCTTTCCTTAACCTGAATGATTGCTAATTTATCATCAGATTCAAGAATAGGAGAAAACTGATCGTCCTCAAGTTTATTAATTGAATCCTGCCAAGAATCTGGCAAAGTCGAAATAAAAACAAACCCCATATCCCCTCCCAAAATTGCATTTCGATCTTCACTCATATCACCTGCTACAGAAAAAAATTCATCTTCATTATTCAATCTATCAAGCGCTATTTTTGCTTTTTCCCAAACACTGGTTTGAATTTCTCTGTCTTTTGAAACCCATTCATCTAAGACTTGAGCCTGAGCAAGTGGTTTTGCAATTCTTTTCTTTAATTGATCTACAGTCCATCCATTTGCATTTGGGTCACCAACAATTAATTCAAGTTTATTATTTATTATAGATTCATCAACAGGAATGTTGTGCAGAACAGTCAATTGCTCAATAGCCCTTTTCTGAATAATAGAATCAATTATTCTCTGATATGTACTTCCATCAGCCACATTTGCTGTTGGTGCAATTAGTTTATATTCAACAAAAACATCATATACCTTAATCCATTGATTATTAAGTTTTACAGCAGGATATGGAATAATTCTTGACATAACAGTTGAAAAACCACTAGGTGGGTGATTGTGATAAACAAAAAAAGTACTACCTAATAAAAAGGCTACAATCAAAGTAAAAAAAATAAAGTAATACCAAATTTTATTTTGTCCAGTCTCAGAACTATTCATATAAAATCATCTTTGAAAATTTTGGTTTATCAAAAACATATATCCACCATTTACTTGAATTTGAAATTTTTTCTGGATTATTAGAATCATCAACAAGAGCAATTAATGGATGATCCTGAAGATTTGTTGGATCACTTGGATTTATTTCTTGTGGCTTGTCCTTTTGAATAACAACAACTTCTTCTCCTGGTTTCTTTAAACCGAGTTTTAATCTAGCCTCTCTTTCAATATAAGACTCTGTCTGCATTAAAGACCCCAGCTCAAAAATCTGGATATTTCTTGACTCAAGCTCCTGAGCCTGCTCTTGCAAAGCCGAGATTTCTTGCTGAATCTCTCTGTTTCTCACAAATTCCCTACCAAAAACAATTACAAGCAAAACAATGATAACACCATTTATAACAAATAAATAGCGAAACCTCAACAGCTTCATGAACCAATTATTTTCAATAGGGTTTCGAATCATATTTTGAAGCTTTCTTTAATAAAAATTTTTCAGCGCTTTTATTAAAATCTTTTTGAACTATTTTCTTTAAAACAACTTCTCTTAGGTCGTTTATCAAATTACAAATTTTTACAGGTCTTTTCACTTTTCTAAAAATAACATCTGCACATGTTCCATTTACACATATCTTGATTGACCCAAAACCAAATACAGTTGGAAAAAAACCTTTTGTTCTGTGAGTAACATCATCAATTCTCACTATTGAAATTTCTGAAACTACCCTATCAAAAACTCTTCTTTGTTCCACATCAAAAATTCTTTTGTCAGTAATTATCAGAGTTGTATTATGCCATTTAAAAAATTCTTTAATAGCGTATATTGAGGCTGAAAGAACAAGTGTAAAGAAAAACGCTATTCCAAACACTCCCTCTTTAAAAAGTGGAAATAGAAAAAAGAAAGGCGTGATAAACCACAACAAAATCAAAACAATTTTTAATGAATAAGCAACAGCTTCTTCGCGGATGATTTCTAATATTTCTTCATCAGGTTTTAATTGTATTTGTTTTGGAAAACTCACATTGATTTTAATACTTCTCTTGCGACTTTTCTATCATCCCATGGGATTTTTTTATTATTTGCAACTGCCATTACAGGTTCATTCCCTTTGCCTGTAATGAGCACCAAATCTCCAGGCTTGGCCATACCAATTGCAGTCTTGATTGCTTCTGAGCGGTCAAGGATTCGAAACAGATTATATTCATCAATCTTACCGGCTTTTTTTGCAGCGTCTGCAACATTGTTAATAATCTCCATTGGATCATCATCATATGGATCTTCATTTGCAACAATTACAACATCATCGTGCTTGGCTGACATTGTTCCAAGGACAGTTCTTCGAGATTTATCACGCCCTCCACCAGCAGAGCCAACAATGTGAATAAGTCGCTCATGATCAAGTAGATCAATTGCATCATATACTGCAGCAAGTGCAGCAGGCTCATAAGCATAATCTACTATCACGGAAAAATCCTGACCTTCATCAATTCGTTCCAAACGACCAGGCAATGATTCCATGCGCGCAACAGCGTCCTGAATAATTTCCCAGTCCAGATCAAGTATGCGTGCTGTTGCAATTGCGCACAAAATATTATAAGCCTGAAACTTCCCTATTAATGAAAAATCAAATTCCTTATTCTCAATCTTGAACGACGCCCCCTGGGTAGTTAACTTCAGGTCTTGTGCGACAAGAAGTTCGATCCTCCCCCTTTTCAAGGGGGAGTTAGAGGGGGTTAACGAATAGCCAATTGTCTCGCCCACACACAATCCTGCATAATACTCTGCATGCTCATCATCAACATTAACAACCGCTTTCTTAGCAACCTTAAACAGCTTCCCCTTTGCTTTTTTATAATTTTCAAAACCACCATGTGACTCAATGTGCTCAGGAGTTAAGTTTGTAAATACTGCAACATCATAATCAACCCCAACATGCCTGTGCTGCTTTATTCCCTCTGATGAAGTTTCAATGATTGCATGCGTACAGCCTGCTCTGACAATATCACGCAACATCTTCTGCGTTTGAAACCTGCCAAGCATTGTCATCTTCTTTTTATTCTCCCACTCTTTATCTGCAATTTTAAAACCAGCAGTAGTTGTCCATGCTACTTTTTTTCCTGCATGCTCAAGTATGCGACCAATAAACTGTACAGTGGAAGATTTTCCATTTGTACCTGTTACTCCAATAACTATTAATTTATCAGATGGA
>JBDRLV010000043.1:0-31702 GCA_043812755.1 Patescibacteria group bacterium
AACAATAACTCATGCCTTCAGGACAAACACTAACTTGCTTTTCCTCAAAAATCCCAGAATCAGTTGAACCCTCCCCTGTTTTATAACTTTCGCATTGATCTTTCGTCCAACACTTTGGATTACTAGATGGAAAATCAGCAAAAGATGTTGCACATACTGACATGACGTCTCCCTCAGAATCACATTTTTCTCGACATGCGGGTTCGGTTATTTGTGTGTTGCCATTTTGTTTTATACCTTTTTCAGTTCTGCAAAAACAATCACATTTTGGTCCTTCATCCTTTGATGCGTCTGACTGAGCATCCTCTGTGATTGGTTCACAAGAAATAACAGAGCCCCCACACGAAGCTGTACATGATTGAGTATCAGGTGTCTTCTGTGTTTTTGTCACACCAAACTCTGAACATTTACACAAACACTCATCTGCAGCACTTGCACCAGATGCAAAACCTAAAAACAAAAATGGAACAACAAAAATAACAAGTAATAAGCTGTGTAGATATGTTTTCCTATTTATCAATCTATCCATATTAATAAACAATTTTAATTGTACTATTGTTTACTGATTTTTCTCCCCCACCTATCTAATAAATTATCACTATCCTGATTTAAGAAATAGCTTTCATTTACACAATCAAACCCTAAAGCTTTTTGAGTAGGTAAATTTTTTCCAAACGCACCAGACACTTTTGATAATGTTGCATCAAAATATTTCATAGAATAACATTTTCCACCTAATGAACCATTGTTGCATATATTCTCTGAACAAACTCCCTCAAGAACTGTCCAAGCCTCAAAAGTATCCAAATCATCTAAGCGTGCACTGTCACCCCCACTTATTGCCCTTACTTTATCATAATGAGAACAGCTTGTAACATTTCCGCAGTCAATTATGATTTCAGCACATGTCCCTGAAGTCAATCCAGACAACCCACCAATATCTAGATCCCTAGCAAACACACATCTTTGATATACATCTTTACCATAACCCTTATCCTCTAATAAACCAATCTGCATTTTCTCACAGGTTTGTATAGACACGGAAAGCCCATATTCATCCAATTTCGAATTGTCAGGATTAATATCTGAACACTTGATACATTGAGGACCTGCCTTTGGTGTTACAATACACTTTTGTTTATTATTTCCACATGTCTTGAATGGACATACTGTTCCATCTGCAACCATGGCCCCTTCAGGAGTTGATACAACCTTTCCAAAAGTTCCACACTTCTCATTGCCACCAGACTCAATAATTATATCCTCACCCAATTTATATTTTTTATTATTAATCAAATCTTCACACCAATCATTGTCTATTAACTCAACTTTCTTTATCATCGGCATCTTTGGTAATTGCATCTTGATGAGATTTGGATTGACTGTATATAAAATTAAATAGGAACCAAGCAAAAGTGCTATCCCAACAACAGCAGTTGTAATTCTCTTTTTTGCATTTTCAACCTCACCAGAACCTGATGATAATACATATTGAAGACCACCAAACATAATCATTACTACTCCAAATGCAAAAGCAATCCACAATAAAAACTGATAGGCTTTCACAATGTAGTCTGCCAAATCTTTCACAATTGTTACACTGTTTATTCCGTCTATTGGAAGCGGCACCATTAAAGTAATCGGTTTTGCTGCTGTATAACACAACCTCATTCCCTGAGGACAGTTCGTTGCTTGAGTATTCGAAAATATTCCTCCTGCTTCATTGCATTGATCTTGCGTCCAGCATTTTGGTTCATTGCCTGGCAAATCTGCAAAACTAAAAGCACACACAGCCATAACTTGACCATTTGCACTACATGTTGATCTGCATTGTTCTTCTGGAATTGTTGTACTCTGTTCCTTAACTCCTTTTTCAGTTCTGCAAAAACATGTACACACAGGTGCATCTGATTTAGCAGGCTCAGCAGCAAATGAAATATTTAAAAAGCAAAATAGCATCAATGTTGATGCTATTATCACAAACATACTTTTCAAATATTTCTGTTTGGAACCAAATGCGTACATATCCTATATGATTACTCACTAATATCAACTGGAGCCATCAAAACTTTTTCAATAATTTGAATTAGGACGTCTTCTGGAATTGAACCTGCAATACGAACACCATTTATGAAAAAAGTTGGTGTGCCCTGAACACCAGCAGCAATCCCATCTGCATAATCCTCTTGCACCTCTTTTGTCTTCATTCCGCTGTTTAAACATAATTTGAATTGTTCAATATTCATGTTTACCTCAATTGCTATCTGAATCAATCTGTCTTTTTCTAAATTTGTCTGATTTAAATATAATTTGTCATGGTATTGCCAGTACTTTCCTTGGTCGTGCGCACACTCTGATGCTTCTGCAGCCAATTGCGCTTGCGGGTGCAATTCAACAACAGGAAAATCTCGATAGATAAACTTAACACTGTTTGCATAAGTATTCGAAAATGAACGCATAACAAAACTTGAGGTTCTGCAATATGGACAACCAAAGTCTCCAAACTCAACAATCACAACTTTTGGTTCGTTACTCCCCAAGCTTGGATCATCGTCTGTAGTAACATCATAGATACCAGAAATCTGTGGAAGTGAAATAAGCTTAGGATTAACTGTCTGATTCTCAGTAAATCTAGAATCAATTTGCATTATCTCTCCTGAATTGATTTTATCAATAAAAAAAAGTACTCGCCAAACAAAAAGCCCTAGCAAACACAAAACAAACACGGTAATTATTGATACTATAATACTCCGCCTCTTGTTAGGCATTACTTCTTCGGGCATAATAGAGTTATTATACCATAATATAATATGGACTCATATATTCTTGAGGAAAAACTCGAAACAAAAAGGGTGCAGAGAAGAAAGAAAAAGAAAAAACCAACAATGAAAATGTCAGGCAAAGGAATGAAACGTTTTGCTGGAAAAAAGACTCCTCCCTTGACTAAATAACTTTTTTTTGATAGAATCTTTGCGTATTAACTTATCTCAAAAAATAGTGCCGTTAGTCAGCATTAGTCAAAATATGGAACAAATTTTAAACATTACCCAAGTCATACTATCTGTAGCGCTTATCGCTTGTGTACTTCTTCAAGCTAAAGGTACAGGACTCGGTGCCGCATTTGGTGGAGAAGGAAGTGTACACAGAACAAAGCGCGGTGTTGAAAAAAAACTATTCAACTTGACCATCGTAATTACGATTTTATTTTTCGGCGTTGCCCTTGCTAACGCATTGATTTAATCCTTACGCTGTTTTGAATTATTTTGTGAGCGAAGAGGATCTTAGTAACAGTAAATCAAAGAGAGAGAACAAAACATCGACTTTATCGTCGAAAAATTTGACGTTACGTCATATTCGTCAAGTAACAAAAAACCGTGTAATCCCTTCCATGCGCCAATTCAAACATTTCAACCAAGTTCTTAATAAAACAGAAAAAAGAATACTTCTTTCTTCAATTTTTATACTAATTATATCTTTCGGTTTTTTAAGCAGTTGGTATGTAATCACTCATAGGGTTGAAATGCCTGCTGTTGGCGGAAGTTATACTGAAGCACTTGTTGGAGAACCACAACTCATCAATCCTTTATATGCATCTGCAAGTGATGTAGACACTGACCTTGTAAAACTGATTTATTCTGGACTTACAAAATGGGATGCAAAACAAGGATTTATTCCAGATCTTGCATCAGCAATTTTTATTTCAGAAGACGGAAAAACATATACTGTTAGAATTAATGAGGATGCACATTTCCACAATGGAACACAGGTTCGGTCTCGTGATGTGCTGTTTACTATAAGCGCAATTCAAAACCCTCTTTATAGAAGTCCTCTTGCAATAACTTTTCAGGACGTTACTGTAAACCAAGTTGATGATCAAACCATATCTTTTGAACTTAAACAACCAAACAACTCATTTCTTTCTGCATTAAGTGTTGGGATACTCCCCTCTGAAATCTGGGGCGATGTACCGCCAAAAAATGCAACATTTGCATCATTTAACATTGAGCCTATTGGAAGCGGTCCTTATAAATTTAAAGAGTTTTCAATAGATAAAAAGGGGTCTATTAAATCATACACACTTCAACGAAATTCAAAATATTACAATGATGGCCCATTGATTGAATCCTTGATTTTTAAATTCTTCCAGGATTCAGATTCAGCCCTAACAGCGCTTGAAAACAAACAGGTTGAAGGAGTTAACTATGTTCCTGCAAACTGGCTTGAAAAAGTTGAAAGCAACAAAACACTACAAACACTCAACCCACTAATGATGCGTCAGGTTTCACTTTTCTTTAATTCTGATAACAAAGCTGAACTTAAAACAAAGGAAATCCGCAAAGGCATAGCAGAAGCAATTAACAAAGAAGAAGTTGTCTCAAAAGTCCTAAATGGTCATGCAAATGTAATATATGGCCCAATCCTCCCAAGTCTTGATGCGCAGGAAAAAACAGAATTCAGTAATGAATTTAATATTGAAAACTCAAAAGCACTAATCGAAAAAAACACTACAAAAAAAGAAGAAGAGCCTCGTTTGTCCTTAACACTAACAACAATTGAACACCCAGAATTCATGGCAGTTGCTCAATTGATTGCTCAACAGTTGAAAGAGGTGGATGTTGATATCAATATCGAAGGTGTGGCGCAAGAACGATTTTTCCCAGATGTTTTAGAATCAAAATCTTTTACACTTTTGCTTACAGGAGCGCTCCTTGGAGCTTACCCTGACCCTTATCCATTTTGGCACTCTTCTCAAAAACAAAAAGGTGGTTTGAATCTTGCGTCATATGGAAACAGAAACACAGACAAAATCCTTGAAGACGCAATGCAAGCGGTTGATAGAGAAGAACAAATAAAAAAATACAAAGAATTTAGAAATATTCTTGAACAAGAAATTCCTGCTGTATTTTTATATCAATCAACTTATACTTATGCCATCTCATCAAAAATAAACAACATCTCAATTGATGTTCTTGGCAAACCATCGGATAGATTCTCAAATATAACAAGCTGGTACATTAAGACGAAAAAAGTACTTCAATAAACTGAGGGTGTGGTGGAATTGGTAAACCTGTCGTCGTTGTGACATATGCCGAAGTGGTGAAACTGGTAGACACGCAGCGTTCAGGGCGCTGTGGGCGCAAGCCTGTGGGAGTTCGAGTCTCCCCTTCGGCACCACTAACGTATAAGATCCTATTTAGACCTATAGGACATATTATTTCACGCAACTTTTGATGCGATGCATTTATGTGCACCGAACAAAGGTTACGTGCGTGGGAGAGCCCTACTTCGCTCTGCTTTACCCAAATAAGCTGGTTTTGCAGAGCTTCGAGGGGTCCGGCCAAGGGCCGGAAGAAAATTAAATAACAGTTGATCATGTTGATTGTAGTTTTGTATTTGATACTTACACATTAACAACGACAACAATAATAAAAATATTTTATGGTTCAAAAAAAATACTATAAAAAAAGGCCTGGTGGTCAACATAATCACCGACCAGATGCCAACAGACAAAAACCTGTGAATCAAAGACCAAAAGATAAATTCTTTAATAAATCAAAACCCTCAAGCAACAAAGTACGAGTTATTGTACTGGGTGGCTGCGAAGAGGTTGGAAGAAACTGCACGCTCATTGAGTATAAAGATGACATCATCTTAATTGATATGGGTTTACAGTTCCCTGATGAAGACATGCCTGGAGTTGATTACATCATTCCAAACATGAAATATCTCAAGGGAAAAGAAAAAAATATTCGAGGAGTCATAATCACTCATGGTCACTATGACCATATCGGAGCAATACCTCACACAATATCTAAAATTGGCAATCCACCAATGTATTGTCTACCACTCACAGCGGCAATAATTAAAAAACGCCAACAAGATTTCCAAACTGAAAAACTCAATGTGCATGTAACCAAAGTCAGCGATGTACTTCAGCTTGGTAAATTGAAAGTTTCCTTCTTTCATATTAATCACAATATTCCAGACTCTGTTGGAACCGTTGTAGAAACCCCGGAAGGAACAATTGTTCACACAGGAGACTGGAAATTTGATTTTCACCCTGCAGGCGAACCGCACCCTGATTTTCAAGAAATTGCCGCAATCGGGAGAAAAGGCGTTCTGTGTATGATGGGAGATTCAACAAACTCGAACAAAGAGGGCCATCAGACATCTGAACAAGTGATTGGTGAAGAGCTTGAGTATATTATTGAAAAAGCTCCAGGTCGCGTTATCATAGGAACATTCGCTTCTTTGATTTCCCGCGTTAAGCAAGTAATTGAAATATCAGAGAAGCTAGGAAAAAAAGTTGCGCTTGATGGATACTCAATGAAAACAAATGTTGATATTGCAAAACAACTAGGGTTTATTAATGTGTCAACAAAAACACTAATAACAACAGAGGAAATACAAAAATATCCTCCTGAAAAAATCGTTATTATGTGCACAGGCGCGCAAGGAGAAAAAAATGCTGCGCTAAATCGCATTGCCAGCAATGAACACAGAAATATTCAAATTGAACCTGGAGATACAGTTATCTTTTCAAGCTCTGTTATTCCAGGCAATGAACAAAGCGTTCAGCGCCTGCAAGATACTCTTTGCCGAAAACGAGCAAGGGTTGTGCACTATCAACTCATGGACGTGCATGCAGGTGGTCATGCAAAAAAGGAAGATATTAAACTCATGCTTTCGCTCTTAATGCCAAAGTACTATGTTCCAATTGAAGGTAATCACTTTTTGCTTCGCGAAAACGCTAGTGTTGCCTACTCAATGGGATGGAAAGAAAACAACGTGCTTGTTCCAGACAACGGGCAGGTAATGGAATTCACAAAAGATAGCGGTATGCTCACTCAAGAACGTGTTCCAGCAGATTATGTTTTTGTTGATGGGCTTGGTGTAGGTGATGTTTCACAAGTCGTGCTTCGTGACCGCCAAGCGCTTGCTGCAGATGGTATGGTAGTGATCATTGTTCAGATTGAACAAAAAACAGGGCGACTTGTTGGAAGCCCTGACATCATTAGTCGAGGATTCATCTTTATGAAAGAGAACAAAGAAATGATTGCGCAGACGCGCAAAAAGATAAAGCAGACAATTATCGATAAAGATGCAAAATCAGCAGCGGATACAAATTACATTCGAAATCAGCTGCGTGACGAAATTGGAAAATTCTTATTCCAAAAAACAGAACGCAGACCAATGATTCTTCCAGTGATCCTGGAGGTATAAAAAGAAACGCCCCGCAAGGGGCGTTTTCAATTCCCCTTCTTTCTGATAACATAAAGCTTGTATGAAAAACATCCTCACAGCGCTACAGCCAAGTGGTATTCTCCATATCGGTAATTACTTCGGAGCTATCAAACCGTTTGTAAATCTTCAAGAAAACAATAAAAACTACTTGTTTGCTGTTGATTATCATGCCATAACCATTCCGCAAGACCCAAAAGCTCTTCGAGAAAACATCCTTTTTGCGGTTGCTGTTTATTTGGCCTGTGGTGTTGATCCGCACAAAACAACGATATTCCAACAATCTCAGGTGCCACAACACACTGAGCTAGCATGGATCCTAAACTGTGTTGCGCACATGGGCGAGCTTGAACGCATGATCCAATATAAAGATAAGGCGAAAGGCAAAGGTCAAAATGTTACTGTAGGACTTTTTGATTATCCAATACTCATGGCAGCAGATATTTTGATGTATGACACAAATGTTGTGCCAGTTGGGCATGATCAAAAACAGCATGTAGAACTGGCCCGCGATATTGCGCAAAGATTCAACCATCAATTTGGTGATACATTCATTGTGCCTGATGTTGAAATCCAAAAACATGGTGCACGAATAATGGGTCTTGATAATCCTCAAAATAAAATGAGCAAATCAGCACCAAGCCCAAAAAATTATATTTCATTAATGGATGATGATAAAACAATTGAGAAAAAAATTAAAAGTGCTGTTACTGATTCTGGATCAGAAATAGAACTTAATAATGATAAGCCTGCAATAAAAAATCTGTTAAACATCTTTTCGCTTGTTACTGAAAAGCCTCCAGAAAAAATTGCTGAGTTATCCAAAGGAAAAGGGTATGCTGAATTTAAAAGCGAGCTAGCTAAAGCAGTAATCGAGTGGATCACACCACTGCGCGATAAGATTGAGGAAACGCGCAAGGATGAAAAAATGCTAATTGAAATACTGAACAAGGGTTCTCAACAAGCAAGAGATGTTGCGCAAAAAAAGATGGAGACAGTGCGAAAAGCAATTGGTGTAAAACTATAAAAAAATCCCCTGTATGCAGGGGATTTTTGATTACATGTTATAATAAAGAAAATTAACATATCTTATGAAACAATTATTTTTCCTTTGTGTTCTGGGGCTTTTACTTTCACCATTTGGGAGCCATGCCGCAACGCGAAGCATTGATGTCAAAACAGTTAACTCAAACTCAATGATCGGTAAATTTTCTTCAGAAACCGTTGCGCGATTTACTCTTGAAGCATCGGCTTACACTGAACTAAACATGTTGCGTTTGTTGTCCAACAATTCAGACTCTAAGGTAACAGACTATAAGCTGTTTAATGCAGATACAGGCGAAGAAATAACACACGGGGCTGTTGTTGGTGATCTTATTGTATTTCGCCCGGTTAATTATCCACTTGATGGAGGTGAGGAAATTCGTTTTGATGTACGTGCTGATACAACGCACACAAATGGAGGAGTTAGCTTCTATATCAGCGACATCATGACAGTCCCTGTCAGCATATCACCCAATCTCCCTCTAAGGACGCAGGTGCTTAGCACATGGAACACAGAAAGCACTACACCAAGTCCACCAACAAGTTCAGAAGAAACACCTGTTCTTGATGTCAACTTAAACTCAGCAACACCTATAATTGAAAACAACCTTAACGCTGATCTCTTTTCCTTTTCTGTGACGCCTTCCCAAAATGTTGAGGTAAGCATGATTCGAGCCATGGTTGAATCAGAAAAATTTATTGCAGACAACTATAGATTAATTGATATGCAAAACGGAAAAGTGCTAGCAACAGGCGAAACTGTTCTTGCAACTGTTGTATTCAGACCAGAAAATCTTTCGCTCACAGCAGATGAGGAACGCTTTTTTGTCCTTGCGGCTAACACAAAAGATTCTATTGGTATTGTGAATCTGTATATTGCCGATATCCTCACCTCTCCTGTCAGCACCAGCCCAAACCTACCCATCCAAACTGCGACAAGGGCAACACAATATTATAATGAAACGCAACAAACACCTGCCCCTATCGTAGAATACCAAGCGCCTGCGCAAGCGGTTGTTGTAAAAGAAAAAGAAATGGTTGCCACAGTTGACACACAGCTTTCAAACCGTCTACGTGGACACATTCTGCTTCAAGTAGAAAACAATGGGGAGGCTTGGTATGTTGATCCAAAAGGTAAAGGAAAATACTATTTACAGGATGGTGATTCTGCTTATCAAGCCCTGAAAAAATTCGGATATGGAATAACAAATTCTGATATTGAAAAAATCCCAATTGGTTTTGAACAAAGATTCCAAGTACTTGATTCTGATGGTGATGGCCTTGATGATCAGCTTGAAGAAGCTCTTGGATCCAGCCCAAACGATCCAGACACAGATGGTGATGGGTACGACGACAAAACAGAAATTGAAAATGGCTATTCGCCTTATAGCACTGGCCGATTCCCAACAGACCCTGATCTTCAAGATTATTTAAAAGGAAAAATTTTGATCCAAACAGAACGACACGGAGAGGCTTGGTATGTGAACCCAAACGACGGTAAAAGATACTATATGAAAAATGGCGAACTCGCCTACCAAATAATGAGATACTTAAGTCTTGGAATAACAAACACTGATCTACGAAAAATCCCAGTTGGAGAATAAATAAAATCAAAAACACCCAGCTATACTGGGTGTTTTATTTTTTCAATTATTATTGCTTCTCTTTTTGAACAACCAATTGCCCGCATGCTGCAGCAATATCCTCCCCCATTGGCCTGCGAGCTGTTACACAAATGTTGTGCGTATCCAAATACTCAAAAAATCCCTGTTGATTTTTCGCGCCTGATCTATCAAACGCTTGCCCTGAAGAATTAAAAGGAATTAAATTTACGCGCACATCCCCAATTTTTTTTACATACTTTTCAAGAGCCTTTGCCTGAACCAATGAATCATTCACTCCGTTTAGCAACACATATTCAAATGTTAGATGATGCCGAGCATTGCCAAATTTTTTCAAATACCTCTTTGCCCAATCCGCAAGCTTTGGAAGAAAATCTTCATAAGAAGATGGCACTATCTGTTTGCGTGTTTTGGGATCAGCACTGTGCAAAGAAACAGCAATACGCACATGTGGCCAGAGTGGATCATTCAAAAGTGTCTCAAGGCGCGGCAACACACCGACTGTTGAAACTGTAATGCGAGTTAAACCAATTTCAGTTTGCGTTAAAATCTCGTTCAAAGAAGCGCGCACATTTTCATAATTAGACATTGGCTCGCCCATACCCATATAAACAATATTTGTGATTCTTTGAGAAAGCCCAGATCGCTCGCGCAAAAATTGCAGCCAAAAACGATACTGATCAACAATTTCATCTGCATTCAAATTACGCTTTAAACCCATACGCCCTGTTGCACAAAACGCGCAGCGCATTGCGCAACCAACCTGACTTGATACGCACAGTGTCCACCAGCCTCGCCTGTTTTTCATAAGCACTGTTTCAATCTTGTCACCACCTTCAACCTCAAGAAGTGCCTTAAACGTATCCTGCCCTTTACTCTCAAGCATGTTGGCAATCTTCACATGCATCCATGGAATTTCTTTTTCAAGTGTTTCTCTGATTGCAAGTGAAAAACAAGTTGCATCTTTCCAACTTTGATAGTCAACAGAATATAAAGCATCCAAAAACTGCTTGCGTCTATACACAGGCTCTTTTGGAAATAACTTATTGAATTGTTCTAATCTGGACTCAGACATAGTAATAGGCGCATTATAATGGAAATATGCTTTTATTCAAGTGGTTGATACAAAAAAACGTATCTTAATTTCCCTTCTGTTTCTTGACACAATATAGTTTTTTTGCTACCATACTCGCGTCTTGAGGGATGTTGGATGACTGCTCCGCGCAAGCGGTGAGGAAAGTCCGAACACCTGTTCTTTTGCAAAAAAGGACAACAAAGTGGGTTGATAACGTCAACCGGGAATAAGATTGGAAACAAAACGAAAGCTGGTGCTGTGTTAGCTTAATTCTGATGAAAGAAAATCCAATAATTTTGAGCGAGACGAAGTTAAAATTTTTGAAGAATAGCCATGGCTATTTTGAAAAATTTTTAACAAGTCGTAACCAAAATTATTGGGTTTTACTCTTCAGAATTAAGCTAATACAGTACCAAGTTTTGAAACTGATCAAAGCCTAGGGAAAGTGCCACAGAGACTATACTAGCCGTGCTTCACTAGCGTTCAGTATTTGGAAATTGCTAATTAATAAGTACTAATTTCTAATGAATGACTAATTATTTAATGACTAATACCTAAATTTAGACATTAAATCATTGATAACTAGAAATTGATTAGTAATTAATAATTAGACATTAGAAATTCCAAAATACGGTACGATAGCGAGGCACGGCCAAATGTGAAAAGTTGCATGGTGTCGCAAGGCTACATGCATCACCCTGCGGTGACGCAGAGGTGTGGCAAACCCCCACTGGTGCAAGAGCAAATTTGGTAGCTCGCACGATCCGGCTGGCAACAGTCGGGCCAGATAAATGGTCATCTCGTCCAGCCTTGCTGGATTAGACAGAATTCGGCTTATAGACATCTCCTTGAGACACCAACCGACTTCATAAATCTTTTTGTGGAATGGGTTGAGAAAGCCTCGCATTTTGCGGGGCATTTTGATACGATAGTGATAATAGCACTGTTGCTAAATAACATTTTGGCTACAGCGCCCCTAAATATGAAAAAGAGTGAATTGTTTTTCACAGCAGTACTGGTTCCAATTGATTATCTAGCAATCATTGGTGCAGGAGCCGCTGCATACTTCGCCCGTCTTCACCCGGTCTTTGTTACTGTTCGACCGGTGATTTTTGATTTACCTTTTGATAATTATTTAAAACTTGTTTCCTTGGTTGCGCTCATCTGGCTTATCGTATTTGCATTTGCAGGGCTCTACTCTACAAAACGCAGAGCAATAGCAGTTGAAATAACAAGGGTGGGTTTTGCATGCTCAACTAGTATGGCTGCTATTTTTGCCATATTATTCTTTTCACGAATTTTATTTGAATCAAGATTTATTGCTATTGCAGCATGGATTCTTGCGATTATATTTGTGAGTGTAATGCGACTCGTTATCCGAGGCCTTCAAAGATCTCTTTTGGTATTTGGAGTTGGCCTGCATAAAATTGCACTGATCGGAAACAACTCAACAAGCAAAACGCTTATCAAACAATTTCAAAACCACCCAAGACTTGGTTTTAAAGTTGTAAGTCAGTTTGAAACATTTGACGACAACATCGCACAAAAAATTAAAGCCCATAAAATAAGCTATGGTATTGATGAAATTGTTCTTGCTGATCCATACGCCTCAAGAGAAATGTGCGTAAAGCTAATTTCATTTTCTGATTCTGAACAACTTGGATTCAGCTACTCTGCTGATCTGTTTACGTCAGCAATTGGACGCTCTGTGATTCATACCTTTGGTGGAATCCCTGTAATTGAAGTTAGAAAAACTCCACTTGATGGTTGGGGTGCAATTTATAAAAGACTATTTGATATTATTGGCTCACTAATTTTAATAATAATTACCCTGCCGATTCAAATTGTTGTTACAGTAGCACTCTTCCTTGAACAACCTGGAAGAATATTATTTTCAAGACTCCCAAACGGAGAAAAAACAATGCGTGTTGGACAAAACAGTGAACCTTTTCATTATTTTAAATTTCGTTCAATGGTAAAAGATGCGCATAAATTTCGAAATGATCCAGACTTTATTGAAAAGTACGGGAACATGCGAAAAGGCACCCCTTTGTTTAAGCTCAAAGATGACCCACGTGTAACAAGGGTTGGAAAATTTATTCGCAAATACAGCATTGATGAGTTGCCAGAATTTTATCTAGTACTAATGGGACGAATGTCTTTGGTTGGACCGCGCCCGCATCTGCCAGAGGAAGTAAATCAATACAAACCCCATCAAAAGAAAGTGCTGACTATTAGACCTGGAATCACAGGAATGGCTCAAATCGGAGGCCGTGCTGACTTGGATTTTGATGACGAGGTGCGCCTTGATATTCACTATATTGAGCACTGGAGTCCATGGTTTGATTTATATATTCTGATAAAAACTCCATTTGTGGTAATATTCAGAAAAGGAGCTTATTAGACGTTTAAAGCGTTAAAAGCGTTAATCGCCTGGACGTAAATTTTAACGATTTAAACAACTTTAACGAATGAGGCCGAAAGCCGAATGATCAAACAGCAATGAAAATAGCAATAATACACGACCATTTAATTCAACAAGGAGGTGCAGAAAAAGTGCTTGAGACCATGCATGAAATGTGGCCTGAAGCGCCTACCTACACCTTGTTTTTTGATCCAAAAAAACTTCCTGAATTTGCGTCGCATGATATTCGCACAAGTTTCCTTCAAAAGATGCCAATGGCTCTTACAAAATACAAAATGTATATTGCACTCATGCCAACAGCAACTGAACGGCATGATCTTTCTGAATTTGATGTTGTTGTTTCCTCATCAAGCGCATTTAGCAAAGGCGTGATTACTCGCCCTGGTTCAATTCACATATGCTACTGCCATACACCAACTCGATATCTCTGGAGTGACACGCACAGCTATGTTGAAGAGCTACGAATCCCTAGAATCATGAAAGCAATGTTACCTCCCCTTCTTACATACCTGAGGATATGGGATCGTCACGCAGCAGGTCGCGTTGATTATTTTATTGCAAATTCAAACACTGTTGCCGAGCGAATTAAAAAATACTATGGCCGCTCAAGCGACATTATTTATCCTCCTGTTGATACTCATAAATTTAATCTGTCACATGCTCCAAAAAACTATTTCTTAACTGGCGGAAGACTTGTTGCTTACAAACGATTTGATCTTGCTGTTGAAGCAGCAAACAAAACAGGATTGCCTTTAAAAATATTTGGATCAGGTCCTATGGAAGAACAACTCCGCAAAATGGCAAAATCAAATGTTGAATTTCTCGGGCGCGTATCTGACAAAGAGCAAGCACGATTATATGCTGAGGCAAAAGCTTTCCTACACCCGCATGAAGAAGACTTCGGAATAACTGCAATTGAATCAATGGCAAGTGGTAGACCAGTTATTGCACTGCGCAGGGGTGGTGCAACGGAAACGGTTGTTGAAGGTGTTACTGGAGAATTTATGGATGAACAAAGCTGGGAAGAGTTGGCAGACATATTGATTAGATTTGAAAACGAGAAATACGACCCTCATGCAATCTGCAAACATGCTGAGCAGTTTAGTCGCACAGCATTTAAAAACAAGCTCCAAAACCTAATCGAGACAAAAATCCTAAGCACGAAATCCTAAATCCTAAATAATATAAAAATACTAATTTCAAAATTCAAAACCTTGGTTTAGAAAATTTGAATTTTGGATATATAAGATTGTTTAGAATTTAGTATTTCCCACTATGCGTATTCTGGTTGACGCACGACACTTAACAAATCCTCACCCAAGCGGTGTTGGCCATTACACCCTGCAACTTATGCAGGCGCTTTTTGAATTGGATAAGGAAAATGAGTATGTCTTGCTCACAACCGGTCAATCGGTTCCCCCCCTTTTTCCGCCAAAGGCGGACCACTCCGTAGCTTTAGCGAAGGGTGGCAAGAGGGGGCTAGGGGGGGTTACCGGCAACCATATTGACCACGCTCACAACCGAACTCCAAACAAACTGCTATCTATCGGATCAATACTGACAAATAATCCAACCCTCGACAGGGTCGCGGCTAGCGCATCACTTTCGTTCCCCCCCCTTACTAAGGGAGGGCTAGGTGGAGTCTCTCAAAAATTTGACCTTTTGTTCATGCCCAACCTGAACATCACTTCAATCCCCAATGACCTTCCCTACATCCTGACAGTACATGACCTGTCATGGAAAATTTTTCCTCATTTTTACTCACACAAAATGCGTTTATGGCACAAACTAGTTAGGCCAGACGAACTTATCGCTAAGGCTAGCGCAATTATTACCCCATCTGAATCAACAAAGCACGATGTTGTCCGAATGTTTAAAAAGAATCCTAACAGTATCCGTGTCATTCCGCATGGTGTTTCAGAATCATTCAAACATAAAATGCAACCTGAAGATCATGGTGTGCGATCAAAATATAAACTTCCACAAAACTATGCGCTGTTTATTGGCACACTTGAACCACGAAAAAATATCCAAACAATTTTAATAGCAATGGAAGAATACCGAAAAATAAGTGAAAACAATATTCAACTGGTTATTGCAGGAGCGGTCGGATGGAAATCAACAAAGCTATACAAAAAACTCAGAGAAAAAAACTGGGTTCATCTTCTCAATTATGTTAATGATAAAGACAGGCCTGCAATCTACAGAAGCGCCCAGTTATTAATTTGGCCTTCATTTTATGAAGGCTTTGGTCTGCCTGTGCTTGAGGCAATGGCTTGTGGTACTCCTGTTATCACATCACATACATCTTCAATGCCAGAAATAACAGACAGTGCTGCAATTCATGTTGATCCATACAATCATCACGATGTTGTTATGGCTCTGGAACAACTTATAAACTCGCCATCACTTGCTGATAAATTGTGCAGTGAAGGTATTGAGCGCGCTGCTCAGTTCACTTGGCAAAAAGCTGCGCAGGATACTCTTGATATTTTTAATAGCATCAACCCTTGCCATCCTGAGCCGAGCCTGAGCGAGCAAAGCGAGTCAAAGGGGAGGCGAAGGACCACATTAAAACTCCCATTAAAACGCTGGGATTCTTTGGCTTTGCCTCAGAATGACAATATCGAAGAACGAATCGATATCATCAATAAACACGATGAAGTAATTGGTTCTGCGACAAAATCAGAAATCTACAAGAATAAACATTTGCATAGAATTGTTCATGTGCTTGTGTTCAATAAAAAAGGCGAAATGGCTCTACAGCTTCAGGCAAAAGAAAAATCATTTTGTCCTTTGCACTGGAGCACGGCTGTTGGTGGCCATGTTCAAAGTGGTGAACGACCAAAAATTGCTGCTACGCGCGAAATGAAAGAAGAAATCGGGATTAACTGCGCAATGAAATTTTTTACAAAAAACTTTTTTACATATAAAGATTCTGACCCAAATAATGATCTGACAAAATTACTCTTCTTTTTTAAAACTCAACATGAAGGCCCTTTTCTGCCCAGACCAGGTGAAGTTGATAGTGTTGAATTCTTTTCGTTTGATCAGATTCAAAGCATGATCAGCAAAGGAGAAAAATTCCATCCAGAATTACTTTTCTTCCTGGAAAAATACTATAAAATCTACACATAACAACAGCCTTCTAAAAGGCTGTTGTACTTTTTGACAGCCACAACTCCAATCTGATAAGGTTGTCCTACTCTGTCGATTGAGTGATTGCGGGCTGCAAACCCAAAAAAACTCTTTCTAAGAAACAGCCTCAATGTTTGGTAAACACCCTCTGGCAACCTGACCAAAAAGAGAGGTTGAACTCTAACGGCTGAGTGGAGAAGTGGTCCTGGTTATACCAGTGCGAAGTGTGTTGCTGAAGGTCGCCCGCGAAGGGCTAACTCCGATTGATGTGAAGGATAAACTTAGCCATAGCTTATTCAACACAACAACAAGGGGGTCTGATGCAAATACAGCTTCTGTCAGAGGGTACTTTTTGGAGGAACACATGCCAAGACACAGACGCAATCAGCAAAAAAAGCAAATGCGTCGTATGCGGCGTTTTGGAGCAACTACGCTTGATTGCTATTACAGATATGTTCAGGATAACGTGAGCTGGGAAGATCTTCTCCAAAAACTTGGTCTTTCATATAAAAGAAAAGGTGATGGTCTCTGGATTTGTTGTAGATTCCATCAAGAAAAAACAGCCTCAATGCGCTTGAGTTCAGAAAAAGGACTCTTCTACTGCTACGGCTGTGGTTGTGGTGGAACTCAAATACATTTTATCAGTCGCCTTCTCAACAGCAGACACGCAACAATCATCTGGTTTTGGAGAAAATTCAAGATCCCATCACCGTTCATTCACCCAGAACTCTACTCATTCAGCTCTGACAAGGGCTGATTTTTTGTTGCAACCTAGTGTGGATAGAAAACCGCCCAAAACCTGTTTTTTTTGGTATAATTGGTGCATGTGAAAGTAGGCATTGACGCAAGAATGTATGGCCCGCGCGTGGGGGGTGGCGGTTTAGGTCGTTATACTGAGCAACTCGTTAACGAGTTGCAAAAAATTGACCAAAAAAACCGCTATATTTTATTTACCAAACCTGAAAATTTTGAAGATCTTCAGATTACAAATAACAATTTTGAAAAAAAGAAAGTAAACATCCATTGGTACACTCTCAAAGAGCAAGTACTCCTTGGTCCCTTTCTTGATAAACAAAAATGTGATCTGGTCCACTTCCCTCACTGGAATGTACCACTTGGGCTTAAAACTCCATTTGTTGTAACGATTCATGATTTAATACTTTTGGACGAACCTCGCTCAGCAAAAGCAACCACAAAAAACCCTTTCATCTATTCTCTAAAATACCTTGGATATAAAAAAGTATTAAAGCATGCGATTGAATCTTCAAAACACATAATTGCAGTTAGTAATTTTACAAAAGAATCTATATTAAAACATTTCCCTCATGTTCCAGAAAATAAAATCACTGTAGTTTATGAAGGGGTAACAAAGCTTACCAACAACCAAGACCAACAACCACACAAAGACAGAGCTCAAAATCTACTGTACATAGGAAACGCATATCCTCATAAAAATCTTGAAAAACTTCTTCTGGCATTTAAAAAGTTGCTTCAAATCAAACCAAATTGTCATCTTACTCTTGCAGGAAAAAACGATGTTTTTTACCAAAGAACAAAAGAAGCTTCTGGAAAAATGCAAATACCAGAATCTAAATTGACCTTCAAACTTGATCCAACAGACAGCGAACTTGTAGAGCTTTATGCATCTGCGTGTATCTACGTCTTCCCTTCCCGCATGGAAGGCTTCGGCCTTCCAGCACTTGAGGCTATGCAAGCAGGCGTGCCTATTGCTTGTGCACACGCTGGATCATTGCCTGAAATAGTTGGTAGTGCTGCAGAATACTTTTCACCAAACAATACTGATGACATCGCGCAAACGCTTGGCAGACTTTTATCAAACCAACAGCTAAGAGAAAATCTTGTCCAAAGAGGTTTTGAACAAATTCAAAAATACTCATGGACAGAAATGGCAGAAAGAATAATAGACATCTACAACAAACAACTTTAATTATGGCAGCTGTACGCAAATCAAAAACAAAAAAAACAAAAGCTGTGAGTCTTAAAAAAACAGCAAAAAAACGCGTTTCCAAAAAAACGCAGAAGGATTTAAGTTTGACCATAAGTGCCCCAAAAAGCAAAAAAATAATTTCTAATCTGATAGTTCGTACTGCTGAGGCAGAAACTCTTTCTCCTTATGTAGTTTATCTTTCAACCGCTCAGGAACAAACACAACAAATCCCTCAAGACACACTCGAATCTACAATCAATTTGCTTTCTGTTGAAAATAATTTTGAAGACGAAGATTTATGGGACTCTGGTAAAACACAATTTGATCTTGAACTAACAAAAGAAGAAATTACTAAACAGCTTTCTGACGAACACAAACCTGCAATAAAACTTCCAATTTTAAAACAGTTGCCTGTAAATATTTTCCCAACAGAAACCACTTATCAGGAAAATAATGAAGCTAACCAAGAGCTTGTAGCATCAATCATACAAAACCAAGATGATGTAAACATGATATTTGATATTCCAGAAGACGATGAAGAGTATGTAGACAATAATAATATTATTGAAGAAATCGATGGGTGCTATGTTCTAAATACAAATGAAGATCATTCTGATTCTGAACAGCCTTTTGCGATAAATTCACCAATTGTTTGGAAAAGGACCTTAGCAACATTTGTTGCTATTTGTGTTCTCGTTGTGCTTCCATTCCAAGCCCTAAACTTTTCAAACAAAATAAAAGAAACAAAAGAAACAGCTCTTTTTGAAAGTAATGTAGCACTCGCCTACATGCAATCAGCAACAAATTCAGCACTTGCCTATAACCCACCTCAAGCTGCACAAGAATTTTCAAAAGCAAACAAAAAATTCAGTGCTGCAAAACAAACAATCAATGAACTTGGTTCAGGTACTTCAATGATTCTATCAGCAATGCCAGTAAGTGGGTCATATGTAAAGACAGCAAAATCGCTTGTTCAGGCTGGAGAATCTCTTTCTCTTGCTGGCTCAAAAATCGCACAAGGTTTTTCAACATCAGAAATTCAAGCTGATCCAACCCCAACATCCAGACTCAATATTTTGCGTGAATATATAATTTCAGCGCTCCCACATCTTATACTTGCAAATGAGCAATTTAAAAATGTTGATGTTGACTTTGTACCTCAAGAGCACCAAAACAAACTGGTTGAAATGAAAAACATGTTGCCTCCTGTAATTTCATCCTTAAATGAATTTGTAATACTTTCACAACCGTTATTGAACATCTTGGGTGATAATCAAACAAAAAAATATCTGATTGTTTTTCAAAATAACACAGAAATTCGCCCAACAGGCGGATTCATGGGAAGCTTTGCAGAAATAAGTTTAAAAGATGGAAAAATCGAGAACATACGCATGCCTGGCGGAGGTACATATGATTTACAAGGCAGTTTGCAAGATTTCATTACTGCACCAAAACCTCTTCAATTATTAAATGCGCGTTGGGAATTTCAAGATGCCAACTGGTTTCCAGATTTTCCAACATCCTCAAAACAAATTCTTGATTTTTATCAAAGCGCAGGGCAACCAACTGTTGATGGTGTAATTGCAATAAACGCAACCTATGTTGCAGATCTTCTAACTCTTTTTAATCCTTTTGAAATGCCGGAGTATGGAAGAACAATTGATTCAGAAAACTTTTTATTTGAAACACAAAAAATAGTTGAACTTGAATATGACAAACAAGAGAATCAACCAAAAGCTTTTTTGTCTGATCTTGCTCCAAAAATATTAGAAGAAGTTGAATCATCAAGTGCAGAACAGTATTTAAAAATCGTTGAACACTTACTTGCTGGTCTTTCTAAAAAAGATATACAAATTTACTTCACTGATAACACGCTTGAAAAAGAAGTAATCAACCATGGTTGGGCAGGACAAATTCACCAAACAGACGGGGATTATTTAATGATTGTTGATACAAATCTTGGAGGAGGAAAAACAGATTCAGTCATTAAGCAAGAGGCTAAGCTACAAGTAGACATCTCCGAAGATGGCACAATCACTAATACTATTACGGTTGAGCGCTCTCACTTTGGATACAGGGGGTCATTATTTGATGGTGTAAACAATGTAGATTATGTCAGAGTATATGTTCCAAAAGGCAGCAAGCTGTTAAAGGCTGATGGATTTGAAATTCCTGATAGTAATCTTTTTGATGAACCTGATCCAGAATGGATCATTGATGATGATTTAAAATACAGGGCCGAAACAGCAAGTATTGATCCTGAAAGCAGGACAAACATCGAACAAGCTCTTGGAAAAACAATTTTCGGTAACTGGGTTCAAACAAAACCAGGAACAACCTCAAAATATTCTTTCACTTACGAACTCCCTTTTAAAGCAATCGATGTACAAACAAAACAAAGCTTTTTTGAAAAAATCAAAATATTCATTGGATTCCCAGAAACCAGCAAATATTCGCTTTTGCTTCAAAAACAATCCGGTATCCTAGACAGGTCAATTGTAGTTACAATCAACATCCCAGAAAGCATGAGTACACTTTGGTCATCACATGACATACAAAATACACTGTTTACTAATGATCAAGACGCCTTATTCTCAATACTTCTTGAAAAAAACTGATTCCTAATATGACCATAAGCTCCCATCCGCATAAAAATAAACAAAAAGAACACGAGCCTTCTGTGCTTGAAGAACAAAATCCAGATATTGCACAAGAGCTAAAAGAAATCTATCAAGATACTGATGGACAAATGCCAGACTTTCAAAATCTTGAACGTGCAGAAAGTTCTAATGTAACAAAATGGCTTGTTAAACTCATTCTTTCTTTGCTAGTCCTATCAGCTGCTGCATGGGCTGGTTTTTTTGTATGGACTCACAACATTTTTGAAGAAAGCAAGCCTCTTGAAATAAGCATTGAGGGACCTGAGGAAGTAAACTCTGGTCAAGAAGTAACATACACTATTCGTTATGCAAACCAAGGAAAAGTTCCTATTGCATCACTTGAGACAAAACTGAGTCTTCCGCTTGGTTTTAATGTAACAAATATTACGCCTGAACCATCTGATACAAAGGATACCTGGATTCTTGGTCCAGTCACTGAACGCTCAGATGGTGCAATTCAAATCACAGGAAAATTCCGTACAGAAACTCAGACATCTCAAGTCATTCAAGCTTTGTTTACATACAAATCAGCAAACTACAACTCAGAGTTTCAAGAATTAAAATCCATAAAAGTAAATGTTGAAAATTCAGTACTAGTAACTGAAATTTCAGGCCCACAAAAAGCGCTTGCAGGTGATGACGTCACTTATACTGTTAATATTGAAAACACAGCGCTTGAAGTCGCAGAGCAGATTGAGCTTTTTGTTGAATTCCCTGATGTATTTTCAGTATCTTCAACACAGCCAGAAGTGTCTGTTGAGGACTCTCCTGTTTGGATTATAGAAAGCATTGAGCCTGGAGAAAAAGCAGAAATTACAATAACTGGAACCTATACTTCCACTGCAACAGGAGAACAAATTGTTACATCAAAAATATTTTTTATAAACACTGATAGTGTAAAATTTCTTCAAGCTACAGCTCAAACAATTACTGACATGCTTGGAGGAAATCTAGCATTCAATTTAATAGTTGATGGAACCAGTGAAAACCAAACAGCAGACCCAGGTGAAACACTGCTCACTTCGATTTCTTATGAAAATAAAAGCAATGAAATTATTGAAGGTTTAAAATTCAACATTGAATTCACAGATACAAATGGTAAACTTCCATTTAATGAAGATGGGCTCGAAATCGATCTACCAGAAGAACTGATCACGCTTCAACCCGGAGATCAAGCAGTTATTGATCTGACAATCCCAATTCTTTCAAATATTGATCTGACAAAGTATTCTGATAAATTCACAATGAATTTATCTGCAGAATATGAAAAAGTTGGAAGTATAGAATCAGAACGTTCAATTGCCCATAAGCCTATCACAATTCTTATCAATTCAAACTTAAATGTAGATACAAAAGCACAATATTATTCTAAAGATGGAGAAACTGTTGGAGATGGGCCACTTCCACCAAAAGCACATGAAACAACAAGTTATGAAATTATTTGGACGCTTAAAAACACTATGCATGATATTGAAAACATAACAATGACAACAAAACTTCCTCAGGATGTTGCATGGCAGGATAAAGAAAGAGCAGATATGGGTATTCTCACTTTTGACACAACAACACGCATGGTTACCTGGCACATAGATCGCTTGCCAACTAGCACGCCTGAAGCTAGAGCATATTTGCATGTTGCCATAACACCGGAGATTGAAGACGTTGGCGCTTTCTTCAAACTCACAAATACTACAACTGTAGAAGCAACTGATACTGTAACTCAAAAAGCTATATCAAGTTCATTTGATACAATTACAACTGAGTTGCTGTACGATGAATACGCACACGGAAAAGGGGTGGTGATGGAATAACTGGGTTCGTCACGATGAACACTCAGGCGTCAAGCGAGCGCTGTATCTCAGACGCCAGACAGCAACGAACGCTCAACACAGCTGAGCGGCGAACAATAATAAAAAAGGCGAGGTGAGAATCTCGCTTTTATGATTGAGTTTTTCCTCCGTGCCCGACTTGCGTGTCAATGAGCACATCCTGATCACACAAAGGACATGGTGCGTCCCAGGCTGGAAGCTTGCGATCAATGAGACGGATAAACACAGCCGTGTGTTCAATTGGCCTTGCAGGATCTTGCAGATCTCGCAATGTCATACCACTGCGGTTCCACAGTGTTCCCAATGCAACAATGTTCCCACCGTGATCTTGCACTGATCTAATGACTTTTCTGGTTGTTTTACCTGTGTTGACTATGTCATCAACCACTGCAACTGAGGCCCCTTGGAGCATGTGCTCATTTCCCCTAAAATCAAATTCATCGCTGTCCATGCGTTTTGGTTTATAGGCACATAAACCCTGAGTTCTGATTCCACCATACTGCAACCACAAAGCAACAAAATCAGAAAAACGCACACCATCAACTTCAGGGCCCACAACAACATCAATTGGGACTCTTACAGATGTAGAAATCCCAAGAGCAATTGCGCTGGCAATCTGCAACCGATCATATGGATCAGTAATAGCTGCTTTGTTCACATATGTATCAAGGTGTTTTCCGCTTGTACCCACAAAATGTCCTCTGAGCACTGCACCGGCTCTTTCAAGCATTTGTACAAATCTTTCCTCAGCCATGTGACCCCTCCTGAAAAAGAACAACCTCCTTAAATACTGTCACTACCTTAGTTGAAAACAAAAAAACAGGCAAGAGACCTGTGTTGGAAAAATTTTATTAATGACAGTAAGATTATGCACCCTTAAGCCTTTTTACAATCTTATACAACATATACATTTTTTGATCATAAACCAAATCATAAGTGCCTACAAAGCTGATTCTCTTACCACCAAACCCTGTCTTGAATTTTGTAATACCTGTCCATGGGTGATTCTCTACTGCTCCTTCAGGAGCAACCCCCCACCAATCATAAGCCTTTATTCCGTTCTTTTTCGCATCAGAAATCAATGCCCAATGTAGTGCATATGGTGCCATAATATTTCTGTACTCATTTGATGATGCTCCGTGTAAATATGTTCGAACACCATTATAATCCATCATGATATTCACTGCGACAATCTGCTTTTGATAACTTGCTGTTGCAAGAAATGCTCTCGGCTCCTTATCATTACAACTTTTTAACATCTGCTCATAATATTCTTTTTTATGAAGACCAAAACCGTCACCACGTTTTGAAGTCTGCTGAAAAATACTCCACATATGATCAGTAAATGTATGTTTTGGAAAATCAATCTCAACTTCTTTGCGCTGAGCCAGACGAATATTATAACGAGTCTTGTGATGCATTCGAGCCAATAACTCTTTTTCATCTTTTTCAAGATCAAGCATTAATGTGTCTTGTGGTTGAACATTATTTGTCTTTTTTGCTCCTGTTGGAATACCTGTTATTGGGTCAAGTCGCAAAAAAATTGATCTACTGTCATTGCGAGCGACCAACGGGAGCGAAGCAATCTTCTCACTCAAGGAGATTACTTCGTCGGCCTGCGGCCTCCTTGCAATGACAAAGAGTGGCCCACGCGGGCAATACCAATAATATTTTCCAAATGGCATTTGCATTTGAATCAACAAAGCCACACCCTGAATCTGACCTTCATCATTAAACTCTCCCAACCGCACAACCTTTTTCCCATAGGCGCTTTGAAACTCACCCCAATCCCAAGAATGCAAAAAAGCTCCAGAAATTGGAGCGTTCTTTTTTACAAATTCCTCCCATTTATTTTTATCTACTATTTCTTTAAACATAATACTATCTTGAAAGCATTTTCAATGCTGTGCGAATACATTCCTCAGTATCTTCCACTTCAATCACAGCCAATACATCCTGTGCCTGTCTTCGCTGATACCCAAGCCCAACCAATGCCTCAAGCGCATCTTTATTATACTGACTGGTAATAGGCTCTTCTGCTAAAACACCTTTAAGTTCCAAAATTATTTTTTGCGCTGTCTTTTTACCAATGCCTGGTACATTCATTAAAAAAGTCAAATCTCCACTCATGATTTTACTTTTTACTTCATCAATGTCTGATGAAAAAATAATTCTCTGAGCGTTTCTTGGCCCAACCCCTGAGATGCTAATCAGTTTCCAAAATAATTCCAAAGCCCCCATAGATTGAAATCCAAAAAGCTCATGTGCATCATCTCGAATTATCTCATGAGTATAAAGTGAAACCTCGCCACTTAACGAATGCACAGCTGAGTCAGGCAACGATACTTTGTAACCAATACCATCTCGCACTAAAATAACAAAATTCAATCCTTTGTATTCAATTGTGCCTTGTAACATTATTATCATATCTTCTCTCTGATCGTTGAAAAACTAGATGATATATCATTCTTCTTCATCTCCCCCTTTACCAAACATCAATTCGTAAAAATTACCTGCCCTATTTTTAATTTCTGAAAAAACTTCTTTTGGTAAATTTGGCATTGGAGCATCTTCAAGTATGCTCTTATGAATCTGGTGTAATAATTTCCCAAATTCAGGTCCAGGTTCCATTTGCAAAAGATCCAACAGCGCAGCCCCATCTAACCTTACTTTTCGAAATAACATGTTTTTTTCTTTTTCCTTTTTTTGCTCATATGCCATAACTTTTTCCACGCGTTTTTGTGGGCTATAATCATGTTCGGAAACAAGAAAGTTTTTTATGAGATCAAACTCATGCCATTGAACATTATTATTAATTCGCTTTGATGCACACACAATATCAAGAAAAAAGCAGGATTGCAGAAGATCAATATAATCATCAGCATCATACCCTCTTTCATGTGCAATTGCCAAATGTCTTGAAATCCTTGAGGGACTAATCTTTTTGAAATCTGAAATCGGCTCAAGATGATGCGCAATCAAATCCTCAAGCATCTCTGTATCTCTTTGTGTAAGCCTACTTGCTTTGCACACTCTTTGCAAAAGACTGTGATGTACAGGCGTATGAATTGCTCTACCATGACCTGGATATCGACAGCGTATTTGATATGTTTTATAAAACAAACTTGAAATAGTCTGAATACTCTCGCCTGAATACTTTTTTGCAAAATCCTCGTACAATTCAATATATTTTGATCGCTGTGCAGCAAATTCACTATTGCAAATTTCTTTGAAGTGAGTGAAATTGCCAACATCAAAACCAAGTGCATTGCCCCTGCTTCCCTGTGGCGAAGACACTGAAAAACACGCCCATTTGGCAACATCATGGCAGAGTGCAAAACTTTCAAACAAACTAATATTCTCTTTGATTATCTCCTCCATTTCATCAATCTCTCCTTCATATCCTTTCATCTGCCTAAACTCTTCTACATCAATGAGATGAAATTTTTCCTCATCAAGAGCATACAAAACAATAAGAATAAGTTTTAAATGGCTTCGTAGATATGGCCCCTCTGTATGATAAGGCGCAGATTGTGGTGTTTTAAATGACTCAGCAATTAAAGGTTCTGATTGTGTAGCAGCATCCAAAAGCGAATCAGCTCGTTTGTTTAAACGAGTGTCTTTTTCAATTCTTGCAATTGCGTCTGCAAGAAATTCTGTTTCGCCCTTTTTATGAACTGATATTGTCCTCCACATATTGCTTATATTGTACGTGATAAAAACGATAAAACCAAATTAAGTTTCAGAAAATAGATACTTATTTATTAGAAAATCAGCCTTTGCAGTAACTTCCACCATAGACTCATGGCCATTAATACATTCGTGAGCAAACTGCTTGTTTGGTAACACATGTTCTCTAGCTGCAAGCTTTGCAACATTGTGATAATAATTCAAATCATAATAAGGTTGACGCTCAAGCCGTCTTTGCAAAGCAAGCTCCTCACTCACATCAAGCCATATGCGCAAATCAAAAAGTTCTCGCACTCTTTGGTCTGAAAAAAGCATAAGCCCTTCTGCAAAAACAACAGGTGCGGGTTTATATAAAATGTTTCCAATACGCTTATTCTGACCTCTATTATACACAGGGATAAAAACATCCTCTCCCCTTTTTATGCTCAGCAATGTCTGATAAACATCATCCATGTGCAAACTGTCAGGTAAATCCCAGTGAACAATCCCTTTAACAACTGGACACTCACTTTCATCCTTATAAAAAGCATCCAAACGAAAACGCTTAACACCACCTTGCATTTCAAGGTGGTCTGTAAGAGTAGATTTTCCAGCTCCAGATAGTCCTGCAAGCCCAATTAAAAATGGAATCATAACCGCAAACATGGTATCATATCAAAGACATTTTATACTAGTCATTAAAAAAATATGACACTTACTTTTATTGGTTTCACTCTCGATGTGTTGGGGAAACTTCTCATTGCAGTTGTTACACTTCGTATCCATATCAAACACTTTAAAAAACACAGAGTTGACCAAAAAGAAATAGCTCGTGATGCGCGCCTGTCAATTATCGGAATCACAATGATTGCTGTTGGTTACATATTGCGAGTACCATACGAATACGGTTTATAAAAATACAAATTCCACAAATAAAAAAAGGGCTCAGAAGATGCCCTTTTGTGTTTGATTACTCACAACCTCGCGAGCCAGGCCTGCCATAACAATCATTGGTTACACTTGGGCCCTCATTTGCCTCAAAATGCCAAACCTCGCTATGCAGACGATAAAGACCTGATCCATCGCGTTGACCATACATAATTGATGCAAGCACTGACGTATACTCAATCGGTGCAACGCTTTGCTCTTGAAAAATGGACACACCTCGTTTCCTTCCAGCTGGCGACATGCCACCCCAAATATAGGTACCATCTGCGTATACCATATGGACATCTGCAGCATCGCCTTTTGCATGCCTTGTTGAAAATGGATTCCCTGCTGTTAGATCACTGCATGCCATTTCAATTCGTTTCCGAGCTGGCCGGAATGCCGAAGTAACAATGAGCTTGCGATCAAGAAGTGTGGCGCGATACGCTGCCCCAAGAAGCTTTTGATTCATTTGAGCAGATGTATAGCGTTCACATTCACCCCCAACATACTCAAGCCCTGGGTAATCAGGAATTGGAACAAGCCCTCGCCTTCGTGCTTCTGCTTTTGCTTCAGCACATCTTTGCTTGCCATCTACTTTGATTTTGAGCCCTTGCTCTGTGAACACAACCCCGCTTTTACAGCGATAACTTAAACTGTTGCCACCACCACGCCCAAAGGAGGCAGAAGCAAACAGCATCAGTATGACAAAAAACAAATAGCTCAGTTTTTGCCTCACGTCAGCCTCCTTGTGTGAAAGATCATGCCTTGAAAAAGACCTGTTATGTAACCATGAATAAACACTTTTGTCAAGAGAAAAACAAAAAAGGTCCTGTATTTCTACAGAAACCTTGAGATAAACCGACCCTAGAGCCAGTCGTCTTCGAAGTCCTCGTCGTCCTCATCGTCTTCGTCGTCGAGGTCATCGTCTTCGTTGTTGGTGTCTTCTTCTTCATCAACTTCCTGAACATCAACAGCAATGATTTGTCCGCAATCCTCGCACGAGATCACAGACTCATCAGACAAATCAAATTCTCCCCCACATTCAGGACAGACTTCAATCGTCTGACATTCTCGCATGTCCCCTCCTTAGGAAGCTTGTGCCTCCTCGATTTCATTCATGGCAATGGCTGTCAGGGTTCCAAGCACAGGCTCGTCGCCTTGAAGCTCGCACTCTGGAACCAACTCGCCGGAAGCAAGCTTCACAAACACGGTTCCGGCAACCGCATCCATGATTCTGTCACCAACCAAACAAGGAACTTGATGAGCCATCAGAGTCTCCTTACTGCCCAAGAGAGGCAATAACGGTTGAAGGATCTTCGCGGGTCTGGCACTCACAACCTTCCCCGTTGGGATAGGTAAAACAGCCAGCAATCACATTGCGTCGAGTCGCCCGCTCAAAGTGCCAAATCTCAGCGCAGTAGCGGTACCACCCAGTATTATACATGATAGAGGCAAGCTCACGCATGTACCACTTGGGTGCATCCCACTGATCACGCCACCGACCTGTCCAAAGCGGCACACCAAACTCATCACCAAGCTGAACATCAACTGCTGCACGATCAACTCTCCCATGGTTTGATGCACCAGGCACTGCATACACTGATGGAATGCGTGGCTGTCTCCCAAGCCTGTTGGCTCGCAACACTTCAGCACACGCAAGACCAACCTGAACCTTCATAGTGCGATATCCACCTGCAACCACAATAGTTCGTCCTGTCAGGTAAGCAAGCTGTGCTGCGTCTTCAATGGCATTGCGATCATCTTCGCTTACCACATGCACTGGCCCCCAATAAAGCGAAAGGCCAGGGATTTCTTCAAGCTCAATCAGATCGCTTGGCTCATTGTCTTTTGAAAAAAAACGAACAAGCTCTTTACGCCCATCTTCTGTTGAACAGTTCTCTGGTGTCAGATGGTTCTGCCACCAGAATTTTGCACTGCCAAAAGAGACAGAGCTGGTCATCAACACAACACACACCACAAACAAATTTACGATCCGCATCATGTCTCCTTTCTATGCACCACGCGCGTGATGCATTTTCCAGAATTTATAACAGCATCCTGTATATTGTATTTTGTATCCTGTATTAAAATCATGTAATTCGTATACAAGATACAAGATACCAAATACTAAATACCCTCGTATTTATAAACTCTGGAAAAGGCCTATGCGATGCTTTGCACAGGCATGTTTGTTGAAAGATCAAATGTGGCTGTTAGGCAGCCTGCTCCTCGCGGATCTCGTCGCTCTCATCGTCCTGATCAGGCTCGAAGTTGCGATCAAACACAACTTCCACATTGGCAAGCGAAAGAGCGCTCAGAAGCGAACGTGCCTCAATGGCTGCAACCACTCCTGCTGCAAACAGCTGGAAAATGATACGCCTGTGGGTCACACGCTCCGGAATCTCAAACCCGTCGTGCGCAAGCTGGCGAAGAACACGCCACAGAGGCATGCGCACACTTGAGATAGAGTTCAGATGATGGCCGAGCTCCTCGGCCACATCACCAGAATCATCCACAGCATCAAGCAGTTCGTTTGCCTGCTCCATGGCTCGCGCCACCTGCAGTCCTCCAAAGGACAGCTTGATGCGGTCCAGTGTGAAGCCTGCCTCAAGCGGATTGCCACGATCACGCTCAAGCTCGCCCAACACAAACTGCGCACACAGCAGGGCAAGCGATGGCCCTGCCTTCTTGATGATCTCGCCAGCGTCACAGCCGTTGAAACCAAGACCACGAATGGCAGTGTTCTGCGCAGACGCAAACGACTTCTTCTCAGTGCTTGTCCAGTTCATTATTTCCTCCTGTGCCTTTTACAATACAGTTCAATTTTGGCACTAGGGTTTTAACAACATTGGGGCTTGCACAATGTGCAAGGGATTATGCGCACTGCACAACTTTTGATCCCCTCATTGGTTTGAAATACGAAATTCTAATGTCTAAATCCTAAACAATTTCTAATGTTCAAAATCCAAATGTTCTAAGCATTGGTTTTGAATTTCTAAATTTTGAATTTTGAATTTGTTTAGAAATTCGGATTTCGAATTTCGTGCTTCTTGTTTGTATTCAACTCAATGAGTGGATGCCGACATAGATCCCTGTCGGCTGGGGTAATGCAAAAGAACTTAGGCAGGATTGGTCTGCAGGTGATTAACCTGCATTGTCTGCAAAGCCTCATTTTGCAAAGGCTTTTCCTGTTGAAGTGTCTGCCAGCGAAAGAACGCAAGCAGAGGAAGGCACACCACGACCAATGCAGGGCATAAGGCCATGATGATGAAAAGCAGAAACTCGCGATCCAATTCTCTCTCCTTTCAGCTCCGCTTGATCATTCGAGCAAAAGCTTTTTCCTGCCTTGCATCCCAGGCCATGAAGGCCAGAAGCAAAGGAAGACAAACCACCAACGAGGGTGGAAACGCCACCATACACAGAACCATGAAGGATTGGCGATCGATCATTTCTTCTCCTATGCTCTCTGGGCTCTTGCATGATGCAGATAGAGCCCAGCAAGAATTGGTAGAAACACTGGGCTTGAGCAAGGAATCACCAGCCACAAAACCCACAACAGAATTCGGATAACTCGCTTGCTCTATTGAGCCTCCAACATTGCAGTCAGCCGAGCGATCTCGGCCGAAAGCTCTTGTGAGCTCATAGCCTCAAGTCGTTCGAAATCCGAAACCTCAACCGGATTGCACAGGTCAATACCCTGTGCCTCCATGTCTGCTTCGCGCTCTGCCAGATCAACTTCAGTCTGGGTAAGGGCCGAGACAAGCAGGCGTTGCTCGAGAGTGAACCAATCCAGGTAGTAGTAGATGTCCCAGCGACCAAGGTCACCAGGGCGAATCTGCCCTTGCCCCTCCATGCCTATGTTGTCGCGCGCGGTAAGCGACGCGAGCATCTGCAGAAGCTCGGAGCTTGCGCCCTGGTACTCAAGCACAGCGATATGTGCTTGCCAGAATTTGAACGAACCTTCAACAGTTTCCGGAATTGCCATCTGACTCTCCAATTGCGAAATGTTGGCCAAAGCCTCATCGCATTGTGTTTGGTTTCTGAAATCATCCCCTCATTGGTTTGAAAACTGCAGAAATACGAAATTCTAATGTCTAAATCCTAAACAATTTCTAATGTT
>JBDRLV010000044.1:0-14127 GCA_043812755.1 Patescibacteria group bacterium
CACCTTGGCGAGGTTGCCATTGAGTTCTCCAGCCGCTTATCTGCTCTAGGCGGCTTTTTTGTTTTGTAAAAATTCTTTTAGCCTACGCGCGTGTCCAGCCATTTCTTGCTCAGTCTGTTCCTCGGTTTTTTCTTCCCAACCCTCATCATCAGACATTTTAAACGGAATAGGATTTGCACGAATAACATCTGCACGCTCGATTGCTTGAATCGGAATACCACCTTTTACAATAAACGCCTTTGGATACTCATAATCAGTTACCCAAATACATTCAGGATCAAGATATACATTGCGCTTGCTCTTTAACTTATCAGTATCAACATATAATCTTGCATACTCCTGCCCATGAGATTCATCGTCCATGTATCCCTCAACAGCAAACTCAGTTGTTTGAAGATAGGTGAACTTCTCATTGTCTGAATCACCATACAGACCAGTGCTTTCTACCAGATTCTTTTTAAACACTGGTTTCTCAGTTACTTGTCCAAGTTCGGCTGGCAAGTCATCAATCGGAAGAAACTCAACAGTCAGGTTGTCTTGATAATCAATCTCAACAGAAACCCACCCGCGTTTAATTGCGTCAATTATGTTTTGAGTTGACTCTGGCGACCAGGCAACCTCCTCTAAAGTCACATGTTCAACCGGATTCGGACGATCTTTATTTGGCTCAACATCAGGAGCATCGCCTTTAAACTCAATAGTACGCAAAACTTTGTGAGCTTTTGCTTGTTTTTCCCTGTGAACTAAATATGGATCTTTTCCTTCTGGCATATTATTTTTCTTGTTTTTCAAATGTAATAATTTTATAATTTTCCCAGTCAATTCCGTGAGTATGATAAATGTCTCCGCAGTGTCCTTGGAAAGTATCTGTTTCACTGTACCCCAACATTTTTACTCCTTCAAGCACTCGTTCTTTAGAAAGGCTTTCGATCTCGATGAACAAAGGTAAAAGCGGCCATTCATCAATATCAAACTGGATGTCATCAAGCTGATATCTAGTGCGCTTGTTCTCCTGATAAGATTTTTGAATAAAACCAACAGATAACAAAAACTGCGTAGCCATATCCATACTTTCAACTTCAAATTCCACCTCTTCACAATCCGCAACTCCATTTCCTTGCTCTGGAGCATGACACTTATATGCCATCCAAACTTTTCCATCTCCAGTGTCACGAACTCTAATCCAGGAGTTTTTTGCTACTAAACTGCCATCAGGATAATCAAAAGTCCTGCGCTTTTGTAAAACGTCTTTTGTTAGAGTCGCGCCAAGAGCTTCAAGTTTTTTGATTATCTCATCGCGATCAATATTTAAAATTCTTGTTTCGTATTCTTGCGGCATATTTACTGTGCTGTCATTACGAGGCCTTCAGGCCGAAGCAATCCTCTTGATCGAAAAGACTGCTTCGTCGGCCTCCGGCCTCCTCGCAATGACAAGTTAATTTATCAACCTAAACCTCGGCACCATATTCCCCTCAACCTCAACATCCTCCTCAAACATTTTCTTTGGCCTTACCCAAATCTGGTTATCACCATATTGAGCTTGATACATAACCATTTCTTCAAGAGTTTCTGAATGCTTTGCAATTCCAAGCGCTTTGTATTTATTACCTTTGTAATGTTGATATATCCCACCAATTTTCATATACCATCTAACATAAACTTTTTCACTCCCCAGACGAACATGTCTGGATCTTTTTTGATCAATACACGCAACTCATCTGGAGCAAACCACTTAATCTCATCATGCTCATCGCAAAACCAAATATCTTCAACAGGTTTATTAATTTCATAATTGTACCACTGTGTAAAATGAGGATGCCCATCACTACTTGGGCTGAAATGCTTTCTAAATTTTTTAAACTCAACTTCTTTAATCCCAAGCTCTTCTTCTGCCTCTTTAACAATATTTGAATCGTAAGTTTCGCCTTCTTCAACAGTACCTGCAACAGGAGGTGCCCAACGACATGGAGCAAAACGTTTATTGGCTGAACGTTTACCAAGCAAAACATTCCCATTACAATCAGTAACCCATAAGGCAGTTACGCGATGAATATCACCAGTCCCTAATTCATCCCGCATTTTATATCCAATAATTTCATCTTGATTATTTACAACAGAAATTCTATTTTGTTGTTTAAATCCATGGCTCATATCAAACATCTATTGTCTCATCTAAAATAATTCTTTTCTTAAAACCACCACGATCGTCTGCCTTGGCAGTTTGGATTACTTTTACATTATTTAAATCAAACTGTTTAAATTCTGCAATTGCATCAATCACCTCAAGCATATCAGCAAATTCCTCCTGACTTTCATCTGCAACAAACTCGTTGAATTCCTCAATCAATTTTTCTTTCAGTTTTTCCCAATACTCTTTCTCATCTGCAATATGAAAAATTGGTTCAGAGCCTTTTGAACGAACATAGTCGGGTATTTTATCACGAACGAGTTTATTGTATTTCATATTTCTTTAAGTTCATATTCCCACCCAGGTTGCCAGCTCCAAGGGGCTGGGATAACTTCTTCGAGAGATTTGCTAAGGATCAGACTTTCAAGCGCGTACTGTGTTGCTCTGTGACCAACAATCATCACGCGTTTGCCGTCGTATTTATATAGTAAGTCTTTGAGAAATAATTTCATGCGCACATTTGTGTCTCTATAGCTTTCACCATTTGGAAATGCATTATCAATCCGCTCTGGTTTTTGCCACTTAACTTCATCTTCTGGCTTTCCATTCATATCTCCATAATCACACTCACGTAGCCGAGCGTCTTGGATAATCGGAAACTTATCATTAAATGCAATCTGCGCAGTTTGCACAGCGCGCTTCAAATCTGAAACAAAAATAGCGTCAAAATTCTCACCACTGCGACGCATACCAACATCTTTTGCTTGTTCTTTTCCAAGTTCAGACAAATCACAATCAAACCAACCTGATGCTATTTCTTTTTCATTATCAACTGATGTTGAATGTGTTTCAAAAATTATTTGTACTGACATATTATTCTCTTATAACTGAAGATTTAAAATATTGTTCTTGGAAACGAACTGCCTGCATAATCTGTTCGTCGGTTATGTCCTGACCCTCAGGAACGACCACAAGTTTATCATCGTCATCATCTTCGCGATGAATAATCGCGATACAAACTCCATCCAACTCATCAGCAGGATCATCATAACCCAAATAGTATACATCCAAATCAGACCCATCAGCAGACACAACTCCTGGCAAATAACCATAGTTAACTGGATAATAATAATTGTACTTTGGGTGCTTTGTTCCAAGTGGCCTATCAAACTTTGCAGTTACTTTTTTACCCAAAAAAGGCTTTGCGATTTCAAATGATGTTGATGTCATAAAACAGGCAATAGTTCAAAGTACCATGCTATAAGAACCGCTTGAATAAATACTATCAAAACAAAAACTAACTGAAACGAAGTCTTACTGGTTTTGTGATGAAATAGATTCATTCCTATAATGGCGCCTGGTGAACCAAACAATAGCGCAGTAAAAAACAAAAGACGCTCTGACACGCGCCACATGCGCGAAGTTGCAAACAGTTTATCAAGTCCATACAAAATAAAAGTTGCCACATTCACAGCGATTAAAAGTTGAATTTTTGTATCAAGATAAAACGGAACCCAACGAAAAGAAAACCAACCACCTGCAATAATACATACCCATATAATGAAATAAAAAATATCGTCGTGTGTTTTTCTTTTCATAAATTTGTCTGCTGTTTGTTTGTCCGGCCGGACATAAAATGATAACAATTGTTTAATTAATATTCCCCATCTTCCAAATATATTGCAGTATTATTTTGCAATGCTTCCAAACACTTGGGTAGACGCGGTTGCATGTTTATACTCAGAAGTGGAATTGCATCTTCTATTTTTATAAACCTAAACTCTGAAATTTCTTTTCCGTCTAGTCTGATTTTTGATATATCATCTTCTCCAAATATTCCGCCATAAAAAACAAATTGCAAGCATTCCCCTTTTTCCTGTTGCGCATGAACATAAAAATCAACACATAAAAACTTTGGATCTTTGAGCGTAATACCAATCTCCTCTGCGACCTCGCGAATACAGGCGTCTTTAGGCGACTCATTCTCCTCTACGATTCCACCTGCAATTGACCAGTGATCTTTATAAACAGGTTTCACAATTAGAATCTCGCCCTTGTCATTCAAAATCAGCGCACCAGCCCCCATGCGTTTTTTAGGTAAATTTTTGTAAAAATTATTGTTCATTAAGATAACGCTGTTTGTAAATTAACTATTTTTTTAGCAACAGCACCTGCAAATAATCGATAGGCAGGTCGCTTTTCTTTTTCATAAATTGTATAAACTCCGAGAACAGCTTTACAATTCATACATGTTAAATGCTTTCCAACGCCAAGTTTCTTATTGGTTAATCGATCAAGATAAACACGCTTAAGGATTCCAGGCCCGTCTTTTTGATAAAAGGAAAAAGGCGTCTTACATACTTCACAGCTAAGTTGCAACCACCTTGAATGCCCGCCACGATTCTTTTTATATTTGTCATTTTTCAACGATGTTTTCGCACACATATCCTTTTGCTGATTTGTAAAAACTAATTGATCTCAAACCATTTGCCCTCACTTATTACCTCAACCTCACCATCAACCACCCTTATAGCTGACTCATCGTCAAGCACATAAATCTTTGCTTTCATGTCCTTAGCAGATTCTCTAATATATGCTTCGCTTTTTTTGATAGAAGGAGAATTATAATGAGGCAAAAAGTAAAAATCTACAAAACCCAAAGCAGACATATTCTCATGTTGATCTAAATCTTCTTCATAAACTTCTTGAGAAACTTTTAATGCAAGGTCTGGGCTAGCAACCATGCTACCAGCACTTACTCCAACATAAACTTTTGTTTCTAAATATTTTGGCAAAAGAGAAGCTAGGCCTGACTTACTTATCCATTCCATAAGATGAAAAGTGTTCCCACCTTCAACATAAATGACATCAGCTTGTTCAAACTTTGGTTTCCAAATCTTTTCTTCTACTGCTGAAATATCAGCAATATCAATTGACTTGAAATTTTGGCTTTGAAGATAAACTAAATCTTTTATAAACCAGCTCTTATCACCCATTTCTACATTTGAAGCTGTCGGGACAAAAACAACCGATATTTCCTCTGCCTTTTTACCAACCAACTCAAATAACGCTCTTTCAATGGATTTATTTGTGATTCCACCTGATGTTAAAAGAAGTTTCATAAATTATTTACTTATTTTTATCTGTCATCATATAATCGACGGCCGTAGATTATATGATGACAGATAATTTTTTACACTATTTCCCGCCACTAACATAAGCAATAAATTCATCTGGAGTCATTGCTGATGTAACCATTGCCCGTACTGCCAACTCGGAAGCAGGTTCTGATGTTATTACTTCTTTGCCTTTTGCATATGCATAAGTTGCTTCAATCGTTACAGAACAACCAACATATCCATCCGGAGTCACTGCATACAAGACTTCAACCTCGTCGATTTCCGGAAAATGCCCAAGTGTTAACTGTTTCTTCGTTTCTTCGTCACTTTCAACTTGATCATCATGAAAATCGAAATATGGATAAAAACCCTTTACTCCAAGTTCATCGAGCTTTTCTTTGATTTCTTTTACTTGATCATAATACTTTCGCGAGCTTGCGACAAAAACTTTTTTCATAATTTCTTCTGCTGTCAAAAAAGCGACGGCCGTCGTAAATGTGACAGCAGATATATTTTTACACTATTTCCTACATTATTTTACTATTTTTTACCCACAGGGGTTGACAGAAGTCTGATTTATTTCCCACAACACTTTTTATATTTCGTACCAGATCCGCATGAGCAAGGTTCGTTGCGACCGACCTTGTCGGATTTGATTGCTTGATTTAAGGCCAGACCCCCCCCAGCCCCCTCTTGTAAAGGGGGGGAATTCGAGCCGTCATCCCCCGCGGTTTTTTTAGCCCCTAAAAATTTAATTCCTGCTTTTTCAAAAACAGATTTCTCTTCCTGGGGGGCTTGCATACGCGCTGCATGCTCTGCGTACTTATAAAAGGAATACACAATCTCACCATTAATCGAAGCAAGCAAATTTTGAAACATGTGATAACTCTCTTTCTTATATTCAACCAAAGGATCTTTTTGACCATAGCCCTGCAGACCAATTCCAGTACGCAGTGCAGTCATTGCAGCTAGGTGATCAATCCACAAAGTATCAATGGCACGCGTAATCACTGAACGCTCAACATCATGCAAAACTCCCACCCCCCCTAACCCTCCCTCTGGCAGGGGGGGAACATTAAACTGACTCTCAATAGCAGAATATTTTGCATGAACAAACTCCATGGTCTTTTCAATGATACCTGTACGCACTCGTGCAGCAGCAACTTTATCTTTGTCATAATTTGAACCATCACCCCATAACGTCTTGAGCTCACGAGCCTGCTCTCCAGTAAGTTCAACAATGGTACCAATGACTTCACTGATTTCTTTTGTATCAATATCTGGCTTTGCATTCACCCCCTCAACTGCTTCACCTGTGTGAAACATAACAACTTGCTCAACTTCATCTTCAATCAGTTCAAGAATTCTTGACTTAAGCTCGCTCTTATTATTTGAAAAAGAATCCAAAATTTCTCGTCGTCTTTCATAAATTGCAACTCTGTGTTTGTTCAAGACATCATCATACTCAAGCAAATGTTTGCGAGTGTCAAAGTTATTTCCTTCAACGCGTGTTTGAGCTTTCTCAATTGAATTGGCAACCATTTTATTTTCAATAGGCATGTCATCAGGTAATCCTAGTCTGTCCATCATCTTACTCATGCTCTCTGGAATAAACACACGCAACAGGTCATCTTGCAATGAAACAAAAAACTGTGTTGAACCAATGTCTCCTTGGCGACCAGATCGTCCTCGAAGCTGATTGTCAATTCGTCGCGACTCATGGCGCCCTGTTCCTATCACATGCAAACCCCCAGCTTCTATTACTTTCTTTTGTGCTTCCTTGTCAGGCGGATTCCCTCCAAGCATAATATCAACTCCACGACCTGCCATGTTTGTCGCAATTGTTACTGCACCATGTCGTCCAGCTTGCGCAATTATTTCACCTTCAGTCATGTGGTTCTTAGCATTCAATAGCTGAAACGGCACGCCAGTTTTACTAAGCAAAGACCCTAAAAGTTCATTTTTATCAATTGAAACTGTACCAACCAATACAGGCTGACCAGTTTCATGTCGCAACTTAATCTCCTCAACAACTGCATTCCACTTTGCCTTTTCTGTTTTATACACCCTATCAATTTTATCTATTCTTTTGTTTGGAAGATTTGTTGGAATAACCAATACATCAAGCCCATAAATCTTTCCAAATTCTTCTGATTCAGTTGCAGCAGTACCAGTCATACCAGCAATTTTTCTATACATGCGGAAAAAATTCTGAAATGTAATAGTAGCCAGAGTCAAACTTTCGCGTTGAATTTGGACATTTTTTTTTGCCTCAATTGATTGATGAATACCTTCTGAAAATCTCCGTCCTTGCATTAAACGCCCTGTAAACTCATCAACAATAATCACTTCACCTTCTTTCACAACATAATGCACATCGTTTTCAAAAAGTGCTTTTGCGCGCAGTGCAGTGTCAGCAAAATGTTGCAACCCAACATTTTCAACAGTGTAAAGATTATCAATGTTTAATGCTCGCTCAATTTTTTGAATCCCTTCTTCTGTAAAATTTGCTTGGCGCATTTTTTCATCAATGTTGTAATCAACGTCCACCTTAAGCGCACTGACAATTTGTGCGAAGCGATAATAAAGCTGGTTTGATTCCTCAGCAGGAGCTGAAATTATCAAAGGAGTTCGAGCCTCATCAATCAAAATAGAGTCAACTTCGTCAACAATTGCATAATGCAAATCACGCATCACACACTTGTCCAAAGTCGGAGCCATATTATCTCGCAAATAATCAAAACCAAATTCATTATTGGTTCCATATGTAATGTCCGCATTGTATGCTTCATTTCTCTCAACAGGGCGCAAGTAATCTGTTTGTACCTTAAATGAACCAGTAGCATCACGCTCTTTATCACGTTCTTCATCAGACTCTTCAGCTCCCTTAAGCTCCCCTAAGCTCTCTTCATTACCTTTATATTCCGGATCATAAACATACCCGCTCTCATGAGCAATGCACCCTACACTCATTCCAAGCGCATAATACACTTGCCCCATCCACACACAGTCACGCTTTGCTAAGTAATCATTCACGGTAACCAAATGGCACCCTTTACCTTCAAGGGCATTCAAATAAAGTGGCAAGGTTGAAGTTAATGTTTTTCCCTCACCAGTTCTCATTTCAGCAATTGCTCTTCTGTGCAACATAAGTCCTCCCATAAGCTGAACATCATAATGTCTTTGCCCAAGCTGTCTTTTTGCAACCTCCCGTACAACTGCAAAAACTTCGTGAGCTAAATCATCAAGCTTGACTCCATTCTTTAACTTTTCTTTGAATTCAACCGTTTTTGCTTTCAAGTCATCATCAGAAAGATTTAATAAAGAAGATTCAAGTCCATTGATTATTTCCACCTCTTTTCTTAAGTCAGCCAAAACTTTTTTACTTGGATCACCAAAAATTATATTCAGGAATTTGCTCATAGATTATGTTATTTCCATAAAAGTATGCTCTTTTTGGGCAAATAAATCAAGTGTCAAACAAAAAAGGCAGCGAATGCTACCTTGGAGAAAGAACGTGTTTATGCGTGCTTGTTGGCTTTCTTGAGAAACTCGAGCTTGCCACCGCGATAGATGATGTTGCGACGAGTGCTCTTCCCATCAAGATAGATCTTGGCCTGTGACGGGATATTGAGTACATCCTTCAGCTGAGCTTCGATATCCACAATCTTGTTGCCAATGTGCTTTGTGCCAACTCGTTTGGTTGCCCCGCAGTTGATCCAGTCGTTGTGCGGTTTCGCTGGAGCCTTGCTTTCCTTGCCGATTGGATACTGCTGAGCAGCTTCGGCCTTTTGTGCTTTCGCACCAGCTCTCCTTGCATAGGACTTCTTCTTTGTGGCCATTTTCCCTCACTTTCCAAAATGTGGCGGACGCTTGTGAGACACTACGCTCGGCTCTTCACCGATTGTAAAAAAGAGTTCATCAAATGTCAATGTCCCGGTTCGCACTCCTTCGAATGCAACCATGACCCACATTGCACACATCCCATTGACATTTGCAAGTTGGTTGACATCACTTTCACGGTTATCACACCCTTCTTCTTGAGGAGCATCATCCTCCTCAGCAATCTCAGGATGGTACTGAGTGACTGGCGCTTGCAGATTCTTTCCTTTGCGCCGGCAGAACACCATTACATTCCCACTCACTCCTTCATCCTCTTCAACAGCGGAATTTCCGCCATTGATAAGTGTAACACGGTCGAGCGTTTCACAGTGATCTGAAATCACTTTGCGTGCTCTGTTGTTATCAGGAAGACAAAACACAACTGCACCTTCAGGAATGATACTTGCAACATTGTCTTCTGTTACAAACCGAGGAACAGGTTGAATGGTCATTGATGGATACAGAGCACTGAAGTGCTTAGCTTGTACCTTTGCCTTTTGCCCTTCGTGCGGGAAACTCTGCCTTACTGCTTTTCTCTTTAAGTAACTCTTGCCATCTGCAAGAATTACGTGAGCCTCAGGGTCACTTGTTGCAAGATACATCATAAGGCGCTGCAGAAGTGGTGTACCAACTCCACCAAGTCCAACCACAACATATGTTGTTTGGGGCATTGTTTGTATCCTTTCGCTGACTGCTTGCAATGGTGCACAATATGCTCTACACGCTTCTTGCATATCAGCATCTGCGGTTGATGTTTGCGTTGTTAGGTCAATCAAATGAATGGTTACATCTGGCACTTCAACATCATTAGCAGCATGTTGAAAAACCGAATGCGGATTTACTCTAAAATTGTAACCATTAACAACAACCCGACAGTCAATTTCAGGAAACAGATGATCAATCATACCAATTGTCATGTGAAGACCATCTTGATCGCTTTCATCATCAAGATCTGTCCCAGATTGCCATGCTGGAATATCTGCATGTGAATGAACTCCGCCAAAACGCAAACAATCAGGTGGTGTGGGGACTGCTCTTGCCCAGCAAAAGTAGCCACCCTTAACTGTATACACATCAGGTACAATGAAAAAGAACTCTTGCTCTTGTTCATCAAAGAAAACCTGAACCTCTGCTTCGCCTTGATGCTCATGCCAAACCTGCCTGAACAGAGCAACGATTTGCCAAAGCATTTCTTGGGGAATTCCACTGCCTGGCAAATGAATCCTTCCAATTATCTCAACATACTCAAGCTGATGCTCATGCTCAGACATCAAATGACCAACAGTCTCAAGCACTGAAGTATGAAGCTTTTCTGGATCAGCAGGAACCAGAACACTGTAAAAGCAGTTTCTCTTTGCACAGAAAAGTCCATTTGACCCAAGCAGGTAAAAGACATCATCAGCCAATGACCAAATATCTGCTTGACCTGTGTATGCAAATACTTCAATCATGGTCGCCTCCACATTGTTTCTCTCTGCTTTGAAAGAAGCATTGCAAGCCTGTCAAAACCAAGAGGTCTTCCAATATTAATTTCTTCCATCAGAACTTGCAGAACCTTCCTCATTTTGCCTACACGCATCATTCGCACAGACAAAATGAAGCTTTCTTCTGCCTTGCTAGCCTGCTCCCATTGTTTGAACGATGACAATCTTTTGTCATAAAATGGATCTTTAGGAAAGCCTCGATAGTAATCCAGAACTCCAGTAATATCAGTGTTAAACTCAGCGCTCCAAAAATGAAGTACTGCATCACGAATGACTTCACCAATATCAGCAGAGCACGCTATTTGTTCTTGAATATCTCCCATACAAACTTCTCCAGCTCCCAGAATACTTCCATCCCCATCTCCAGCCCCATCTCCAGCATACAGATTTGGCAGGCTTGGATAAAAGAGATAATTGTCTAGAGAAGCAATCGCACTAGGGCGGAAAAAGCATGACATCTCTTTGTATTTGAACATACGTTTTCTGGATACATCCAAAACAATAACATAAACCATGAATGGAAATGCAAGTAGGAAGGACCCTTTGTCTTCAATAACTTCCATATCAACTTCAATTGTATGAAGCTGTGGTTCTTCCTCATACACAACGATCAGCTTTCCATTACCCTCAACCAACATGCGCATTCCAGGACTAGGCAACAATGGAGTTTTGAAAACCATTTGTCCCCTAATTGTCTTTAAAAACCTGTTCCAAGTTAAGTTACTACGTTGTATCTGAGTTTGAACAAGTGCGTGCCCAGGTTTGAGCACAATACGAGATCTTGCTTTCCCTTTTTTGTGCTCGCTCATGAGCTACTCCTTTTGGTTGTAGAGAACAAATCACAGACTGGTGCAAAACTAGATGAGATGTCGGCGGATGTGGAAGTAATCCTGCGCCACCCTTCGCATAAAGCTACGGGTGGTCCCCCACCTTGGCGATGGGGAAAACATACAAAAACGTACATTGAGTAGATTGCGGGGCCCCACAATACGACAGGTCGCTAGTTTTGCAACAGTCTAAAATGCCTGGGTGAAGGTGGATTACTCCTCCATCACCCAGGCGAGTTGGTACTTGTGCTAACGCGAGTGTCTCATTGCAGCTTGTGATGCCATCCAGAGGCCAAAGGCGTCCTGACACCAAACACTGCAGGCTCATGGGCTGGGTATTTGGCATGGTCTTACCATCCAGCTCCGTTGGACACTTCTTGTGCAAGTTGAAGACAGCAGTCAAGCCAATCCTCAGCTCAATGCCTTTGCAACTGTCGACGCGTCACGGCCGCCTCCTAGCCCTGTTACCAAGACCAGTGACAGAAGAAAGCACCTTTACATGCTCCTGTAGACCACTCTTTGGGAGCACTTAAAGCTGATTCTCAACGTTTACTGGCACCTCTGCCTTCAGCCAGACTCACCATTATTGGCGTCCCTCAGGTATCGAGTAGGCTTTTTTGCCACGCCAACGCAAGCACCACTGACAGCTTACGAAATTTAATATATTTGTCAAGTCACATTGAACGCTCCGATACCAAGCATCGTAGGCTTGTCGCGGAAATGTCAATCAAAATAAGACAGCAAATGCTGTCTTATTTTTAAGTATCAAGCTTAATCATCTTTTCCAGGTCTTTTCCCTTTTACTTTTTTATCAGTAAGTTTGGCCTTTATATCTGTAATTTGTCTTTGAAGTTTATCTTTTACCTTATCAATCGCTTCATACAAATCCTCAGCCTTTTCTTCAGCATGTAGAACCTCTCCTGGAATTGGCATTATAACAGAACAGTGGAAATGCATTCCTTTTTGATGTTTGTGCGTTTCCTTGCACACCTCAATATCTGCCTGCACTGATGGGCCAAAATCTTTTAGAAACTTATCAAGAGATGAAATTTTGTCTGTTGCATATTTCTTAATGGCTTGTGTGAGCTCAATATTTGAGCCTTTGATTGAAGTTATTTTCATACTATTATATTGTACCAAATTACAAACAAAAAACCATACCGAAGTATGGTAAGTAAAGGTGCTATAAACTTATGGTTTCAACGAACACGGAGCAACGGGTTACACTACGCCACCTTTCAACTGCTTCTCTCCTTTCTTCAATGTCAGCACTAAGGAGTGGATAAGGCATACCAATATCGCAAGTTGAACGCAACGAGTAAACAGCTTCATATGCAACACATGTGTGGAATGCATTGAACGCAATGTGTCGCATGCCATCACGGCAAATTCTTTGCCAGAACTCGCCACGACTACACAGACAAATATATGGGCCATGATCACGCCCACAGCGAATCATGCTGTCTGTTGCACACATAGCGCGCGCAAGCTGAAACTTGTCACGAATCTTTCGCATCATTCGAAGCGTGAACTGATAATCAGGATTACGCGCAACAACATCGCTTTGTACAGCATCATCACTGATTTGGTTGAATGCTTCAAAGCGAATTTCTTCTGTCTCTTCAATATCATGAACGACAAAAGCCAGCTTTTCTTGGAGTTCTCTGGAGCCTTTTGCAACTGCTCCAAATCTTCTAATAGCTGCCAAGCGCACAAGACCATGTTCCTCGCCATGCCAATAATTGATAATCCTCATCAAACCATCAAGATCCCTGATGTGTGTAGCAATGAACCCAGCAACGTCTGAGCGGACAAGAGCAACCTGTGACAAAAATGGATCCAATTTCGAAAAGGTGTTGATAGCTTCACACACAGCTTCAATAACTTGTTCTTCCTGTATATATCTCTGTCTAGCTGCACAATCTTCTGCATCGGACTGGTCAAGCTTATGAAAAGCATCAAGCCGCATTTTGGCATTTATTCCTGTTCTTGTAATCTCTTGCGCAGTCTTGTCATTTGCATTTGCAAGTCCAAGCGCAACTCTTGCCAAATGCAAACAAAGCTCTGGTCTTTGACCCAATGATCGCACATCATCTTCAGTTGCGCCCAGTTCAAACATTGGGTCTGTGAGTGCAGAAAGCACTTCTGTTCCAATGTTAACTCCACTCGTCAATGGGTTCTTCGGTTTTCTTGCCATGACAATCTCCTTCACACGGCCACGTGATCACACGTTTTATGCTTATGGCAAAACACTACCAAATGCACAAATCGTACAACCGTGAGGCTCACGCATAAAAAGAACAAGTGTTACCAGCTCATCTGGCAACACTTGTATTTAACTTTATTAATAGATTTTGTCAATCAAATCCAACCAATTGCACTTCTTCTTGTAGCTGAATTCCCATTTCATTTCTTGCGCGCGTTTGAATAAATGCAATCAGTTGCATGATCTCATCTGCTGTTGCGTTTCCACGATTCACTATAAAATTTCCATGCGTTTTACTGACTTGAGCATCACCTATTGAATATCCTTTAAGATCAAGGTGATCAACAATCCAACCAGCAGAAACTTGCCCCTTGTCAAGCATGTCCTTGGGCACTCCACGAACCTTAAGCTCTTCAAGCTCCTCAATCCCATTCACTTCATAATTCTTAAACACACATCCAGCAGAACTTTCGCCCTGTGG
>JBDRLV010000045.1:0-17460 GCA_043812755.1 Patescibacteria group bacterium
TGTCTGAACGTCCATAAAGACTGTAAGGGGCTCCCGGTCTTGTCTGAACGTCCATAAAGACTGTAAGGGGCTCCCGGTCTTGTCTGAACGTCCATAAAGACTGTAAGGGGCTCCCGGTCTTGTCTGAACGTCCATAAAGACCGTAAGGGGCTCCCGGTCTTGTCTGAACGTCCATAATGACTGTAAGGGGCTCCCGGTCTTGTCTGAACGTCCATAAAGACCGGGAGCCAATCGAGTCAACTTACAATTTGTGGTAAAATATACAATATAGATCTGATAGGACCAATAAGACCTATATAAAATATGATTGATTTACATAAAGTTTACAAACATGCAGAACAGCACGTTCATTTGGTTGTTGCTTTACTTTTTCTTTTGCTTGTTTTTCTTATTTTTCTTCAATCAATTTTTTCACCTCTGCTTGTACTTTCCTTGGTGATATTTTTAATCTTTGCTGTCATTACATTTTCAAAACCTCTTTTAACATTAACGTTTTTGTGCGTATATCTTCCTTTTGAATCTTTTCTTCTAAAATTTCCACCTGAAGAAATTTACATTTTTACAAGATATTTTTCAGAGGTTCTTATTTATCTTCTTGTTGCTGTTATTATTTGGGGTTTTGTAACTGGAAAAACAAAGTTTAAAAAAACACCTATCAATTTTGCTTTTGGATTATTTTTAGTTGCAATGGTATCATCTGCGGTTGTAAATTTGGTTGAACCACACATTGCTCTTCTTGGCATGAGGCATATTTTGAGATTTATTGCAGTGTTTTTTGTTGTCATTTATTTACATCCTCCAAAAGACTATATTAAAAAACTCACCTTTGTAATGCTTGCTATTGTATTTGTTCAATGTGTTTTAGGCCTTGCGCAAGCAATTGGCGGAGCGCCGATTGATGAACTATTGATTCCTGATCAAGCACATACTTTTGGTGATATAACACTTACTGCAGGAGTCAATCAGTTTTGGGAAGCAGGTTCGCGCGTGTTTGCAACACTTGGCAGATATGACAGGCTTGGCAATTTCCTTTATTTCTTTTTACTTATTGGAGTTGGATTTTTGTATGAAAAAAGCGTGCGACAAAAAGCCAAAGAGTTTTGGTGGCTTTTTGCGCTTGGGATTCCAACACTAGTTCTTACTTACTCACGCGCATCCTGGTTTGCTTTTTTAATAGGTTTTCTATTCATTGGATTATTGATAAAAAAAGATAGACGAGTGATGAATGCGTTTTTAGTTTTTGTTATTGTTGTTTTTGGCTATGTAGGTATCAGTGGTTTGAATGTACGTTTTATTACAGAAATGCCTGGGCAAACCGTTGTAGAGAGGTTTTATGAGTCTTTCTCATATGCGCGCTGGAGAGGCGAATATCACGGTCTTGGGCGCATGTTTTGGCTTGTTCAAACTCCACTTACTGTAATTCCTGCTTCTCCTGTGTTTGGTTTTGGACCAGGGCAATACGGAGGAGGAGTTGTGGCTGCAATTGGAAATACAAGAGTTTATGAAAAGCTTGGATTGCCGTTTGGAGTGTATGGAACAGATGGATATATTGATAACAGCTGGTTTTCACTTTGGGGCGAGGTTGGGACACTGGGGTTGGCATTTTATATTTGGATGTATGTGTCTTTGTTTGTTTTTGCTGTCAGATTGCATCACAAGAGCAAAGATCCTACTACACGTGCTATTTCAATTGGGCTTGCTGCTGCAATGATTGGTATTGCTTTCAACGCGTTTTTATCTACAATTTTTGAGATACGTACAATTGCGTTTTATCTGTGGTTGTATGCTGGGTTTGTGGTTGTGTTGGGAACAAGGGAAGCAAGGAGCAGGGTAAAAGAACCTAATTAGCCTGTCATTGCGAGGAGATGAGTCACAGGGGACCTTTCTTTGAACGGACACTAAAGTGTCCTATAACACGATGAGTTACAGGGGACTTCAGTCCCCGCTACAATCACATGAAAATCATCCAAGCAAACAAATTCTATTACCTTCGCGGTGGAACAGAGCGATATCTGTTCCGGCTTTCGCGTTGGCTTGAAAGTCAGGGTAATGAAGTTATCCCTTTTGCAATGCAGCATCAGGACAATCTTGAAACTAAGTACAGCAAATACTTTCCTTCTTTTGTACAAACAGAAAAGGCAGGATTTGGTTTTTGGGCATTGAAAACAATTGGACGAATGTTTCATTCATCTGAGGCAAAAAAGAAAATGCAGAGCTTGATTGATCAAGAACATCCGCAGCTTTGTCATATCCATAATATCTACACACAGTTGTCGCCTTCATTTTTGCCAGTGCTTAAGCGAAACAATATTCCTGTTGTAATGACTGTGCATGATCATCATTTGGTTTCTGCACAATACAATATTTGGACTCATGAGTTTGGGTATGATGTTCGTGGCAAAGGAGCGCTACGTGCAGCATTTACAAAATTTCACAAAGATTCTTTTTTAGCGAGCTTGATTCAAGGAATGGTTTTTTCTCATCACAGACTAAGTAATGCATACGCTGGATACATTGATTGCTTTGTTGTTCCATGTGCTTATATGAAGCGACAAATGGTAACAGCAGGATACAGAGCGGATTTGATTCATGTTAATCCTTTTGGAATTGATCCTGCGCGCATTGAGCCGTGTTATGAAAATAAAGGATATGTTTTGTTTATTGGAAGACTATCGCAGGAAAAGGGGATTGAAACTGTTATTGCGCTTGCATCTTCATTGCCTGATGTGAAATTTAAAATTGCAGGGCGAGGGCCACAAGAGGAGTATTTACACAGGCTTGCGCATCCATATAATAATATTGAGTTTGTTGGATTTAAAACAAAAGATGCACTGCGTGATTTATATAGAGGAGCAATATGCGTGCTTGCTCCTTCGCGTGTGCATGAAGTGTTTCCATTTTCTGTATTAGAAGCAATGGCTGCAGGTAAGCCTGTTATTGCAAGTAAGGTTGGTGGAATCCCTGAAATCATAGAAGATCACATAAGTGGGATTTTAGTTGATCCTGCAGATCAATTTGCTTGGAGTGAGTCTCTCATGCGCATTGTATATGATTGTGATTTTAGAGTGCGCATGGGCAAGAATGCTAGGCTTTCAATTGAAACAAATTTTACAGCTGAGCGGCATTATCAAGATTTGATGAGAGTGTATAAAAATCTGTCATCCTGAGGAGCCGAGCTAATAGCGAGGTGACGTAAGGATCTCATTGTTCGTTCAATGGGATTATTACGTCGTTCGGTCTACGGCCTCACTCCTCATAATGACAAAATTAATAAATCAAAAAACCACAGGCTTGTGCTTGTGGTTTTTATTTAACTGTCTGTCCGCTTTGAACTGTTTCTAGATTAATTTGGCTTTGCAACATTTCGTATAAGTAAGAAGTTGTTTGCGCAATTTCCTTCCAATCATAGTTTTGTGCAACATGGGCTCTGGCTTCTTGCCCGAGCGCTTGCGCATGCTCTTTATGGCTCAGAATCTCTTTTATTTTTTCAATCAGATCATCAGTATTTCCAACTTGATAATTCATACCGTGTTCTTGCACAAGCTCCATGTTTTCTGGGATGTTTGATGCAAGCACACATTTTGCATAACCCATTCCTTCAAGCACAGCAATTGGGAGCCCTTCTGATTCTGATGGATGGACAAGAGCACTGCAGTTTGCAAAAAGTGCATGAAGCGTTTCTCCTGTCTGCACACCAGTCATAACAATACTGTCATCTTGTTCTGCTCTGCGTCTTAACTCTTTTACATACTCATCTGTAAATGCTGTTCCTCCAACAACAGCCAGTTTTATTCCATCTGTTAACTCAGGGTTCTGTGTTCTTAATTTCTGCCATGCATCCATAAGAATGTGTGCACCTTTATGTTTAACAAGTCGCGCACAGAACAGTATGTATTTATCTGTTTCAAGTTTGAATGGTTTTAATAGGTCATTATTTGACTGCTCCATTGGAATTTGAGTTCCGTTTGGGATGTAGATTGTATCAATACCATATGAAAGTCTGCAGTAAGTTTGAAGAGTTTTTGCAACTGTTACAGTAGCATCTGGGAGTTTACATGATGTAATTTCACCAAGGTGGAGCATTGCTCGAGCAATTCCATTCCATTTTTGATGATGTCTATCAATGCAGTGGAATGTTACTACAACCTTTGTTGAAGGACGCAATAGTTTTGGTAGCCATGCTAAAAGCGATGGCCCAACTCCGTGAATGTGAATTACATCTGCTTTCATGCGTATAGCTTTTATAATAGAAGAGAAAGTATGCACAATTGCATCAAGATGTTTAGTGCGAATTGTAGGAGCAAAGATTAGTTTAACTCCTCTGTGCAATGTCATGTCAGAAGGGGTATACCATGTACGACAAAATACTAGGACTTCATGCCCCAGTGCAGATAGCTCTGTTGAGAGTTCCTCCACGTGGCGTTCAATACCACCTGAGTGTGCAGGAATTCCTTTTTGTCCTATCATTGCAATTTTCATAGATTGTTAATCGTTTTCTCCCTTTCTAAGGGGAAAAAAGTGGGTCTAAATGCATTGTTTTGATTTGCATCTTACACCAGTTAACTGTTCAAATTAGCAATGAAACGTATATTTGTCAAGGGTTTTGTGGGGATATATCAACATTTTGTAAATTTGAATTAAAAGTTAATGAAAAAGGCGCAAAAACACAAGTTTTTGAGTGTTTTTGCGCCAGAGGCTATTGACAGAAGTAAGAATTTCTGATAATTTATTTTCTTCCAACAACCAAAAGAAAGGGGAAGAAAATGTACCTTTTAAAGCTTTCGACACACGCTGGTGTGGCTGTTGTGTGCGTACCTGACACAATCGCAAGCGCGCGACATGTTCGAGATTATGCTTTTGCTCTGTTGGTTGACAAAGAAGAGAAAGACATGGATGGACGATACCTAACTCAAGGAAAGAGTCCTGAAGACCTTGAGTTTTTTGACGCAGAAACCGGTGGCATTGTGGCGTATTTTGCTGACTAGCTTTTCGTACCCGTTGATGCACAGCGGGTTTTTTATTTGGAAATAAAAAATCCCTTGGGTGTCAAGGGGTTATCTCAATCTGTCATCCTGAGGAGCGAGTCCTGAGCTTAGCGAAGGACTAGCGACGTAAGGATCCCATTGTTTCGAACAAGGAGATTCTTACGTCGTCGGGCCGTCTGGTGGCCCTCCTCCTCAGAATGATAGTTGCGGGTTAGGAAATTAATCAATAACAGCACCCTTACCAATTGCACGTTCATCAGAAGGCAAATTTGTGGAAATAGAAGACCCAGATGCTGTAACAAAAACACCTGTGGTTTTATCAACACCACGCACACGCACATCTTTCATTAAAATAGGGGATTGGCCTATTTGATCTTCGGTTGGAGTTATACCAACTTCAAATCCAATTCCAACAACGTTCGCTGTTGGAGAAAATGTACTTTGCAATTCTGGTGCATTCCAAGTTACGATTCCCTTTGTAGTGTCGTAAAATATCCCTTCATCTTGAGAAACACTTTGTCGACCAGTGAAGTGTACATTTTTTCCAAGTTCACCCTCAATTACTAAATTTCCAATTGGATTTGTTGTTCCGTAAATATTCCAAAAAATCCAATATTTTGTTTCTTCACCAACTGTAGGTGGCAAAGGCCCGCGTCCAATTTGATCGCCACTTGGCATTGTATATCGCGCAAATGAATCAACTTTTAGAGGTGTGGTAAGAATTGTTTTAATTTCAGTTCCATGGCTCACAATAAATTGTTGTGCGTCTTCAACCCCTATTGAATAACTTGAAATTGGTAGAGTTGGTACATGCAAGTCTTCATATGTATTAACTTGTGATTGTAAAATATTTTTCAGAAGTCGTGCGTGTAATGTAACTGTCCCAGATTCTCTTGGAGCAATCTCTTTTAGTTCTGGTTTTTGATCAGCATGCACCCAAATTGTTTCATCTTTAAAATATGGACCGCTATTATCAAGGCCAATTGAAGCATCAAACAAAGTGATTTCGCCATTATTTTTATAATGAATTTCAACATTAACAATTCCGCCAAGTTCAAGCGATTTTTCTATTACACTATGCTCAAGTGCAAGCGGAGGTTGAATAATTTGGGTTTTGTGAAAAAGGCTTTCCTGCTTGTAGGCTGTGTTACCAAACATAAATGCTGGATGCATTGTAAATTCAATTGAATCTTTTTCATATATTCCAAGATTGCCCGTGAAAATAATCACGCCATCTTCTCCGGCCTTTATTGCAGGCGCATAAAATTTTCCATCTTTTATCTCAACATTGCTATCAATTAATTCAAAACCTTCTGGCCAAATTGGTTCAATTAAAATGTGCGGGAAATCTACATTTCCTGTGTTTTTATAGATGATTGACCCTTGAATTAATTGCTGTGCAATCAAAGGTTTAGGAAGTTTCAATTCAAGCGACAATGTGGATCGAACTGGAGAAAATGTGTGATAAGAAAGTTTTTGGCTTACTTTATTATCATCTCCATAAGTAAAAGTCATTAAGCTTCTGAAAGTTTGTATGCCTCCCACATCTCCAAACATTACACCACGCACTTTTACATATCCTTGTTCTCCAGGCTTGAGATTTTCAAGCTCAACAGTATCTGAATCAAAGCTCATGGTGTTTGTTGATAAATCTTGGAATAAAAAGTGATTTGGGAATCCAATTATTAATTTTACATTGTGCAATTCTTCATTTGATCCATTAGTATAACGGATAATCAATGTAGAAGGTGCACCTGTTACAATTTCGCGCGGAGCAACAACTGCGTCAAAGTATATTTTATTTTCAATGCTTTGTGGCTTATGGAAAATCAAAAGCGCAGCAGTTATCGCAAGCGACAAAGCTATACACAAAAGAAACAGATCAAAAGTAAACATGAGTCTGGCAAATTTATATTTTCCAGCATATCTTTTTTCAAACCATTGAAAAAACGGAAAAAGAAACATTTTTCCAGGATGTGCAGCAATGCAGAAAGTCTTTCCAACCAAAGAATGTGGTTTCCCAACCGTGTCGCATTTTAAGCCATTGTGTATTTCTTTATTTAGTTGCATATTATTATTGTTTTGTCTCCTAAGCTCCTCAAGCTCTCTTTAGCTCCCTTTTTAGAATGATATCGTAAAAACGTCAGTTGATAAACTAATGATCTCATCTGTGGAGTCTCCGTCAAGGTCTGCAACTGTAACTCGCACTCCTTTGTTTTGTTTTGCGTCTGCTGAAAAAAACTGAGAAAGTACTTCCCCTTCAAGATTAAAAATCTTAACATGAGGCCCACCGCCTGCTCCTGGGCCTGTTATAATTTCATCTTTTCCATCACCATTTACATCACCTGAGGCAACAAACACACCACCTTTAAAATTTGAGTCATACGCAAAGAATCCAGGTTGAAGTGCATGGCCGTCTTTATGGAATACTCGTATATGTGGTCCGCCGCTTACTCCTGGACTTGTAATTATTTCTTTTGTGCCATCGCCGTTTAGGTCGCCAACAGCAACTTTTACGCCACCGCGGAAGTTTTTATCATAAGCAAAAAATCCAGGATGAATGAGATTCCCGTCCTTGTTAAAAATGCGCATCTGAGGGCCACCACCTTTTTCTGTTCCAGTTACGATCTCTACAGAGCCGTCATTTTCAAGGTCGCCTAGAGCAAAATTAATGCCGAGTTTGTAGGCTGTAGTGTAAGGCGCAAATTTTGCATGAAGCGCTCCTGTGTGCTCGTAAATGTAGATAAAAGTTTTATCAGCCACGATTGTTTCCATGCTTCCATCAAGATCAATATCATAGCGAATAACCTCTTGCCCACCTCGTACAAAGCTATCATAAGCAAAGAATCCATTGCGTTTTGTTTCACCAGCCAGCGAAAACACTCGTGCAAAAGCACCGTTGCGGTACACAGCATTAAAAATTTGTTCAATTGGACGCAAGAGAATAATTCCATCATTTGATGCCAAGGTTATGCTATTAACAATCGAGCCATTGTTTACAGATGTATCCTGTGTTCCGTGGATTTTTTCATAATCACCATTGAGTTTAATTGTCTGGTTTGTGTCAGTTGCGTTTACTATAACTTTGCCTTGAGTAAAATCTCGTGACCACACGCTTGGATAAATGTAGTTTGAACTTCCAAGTTCGTTATTTGCAGAGCTTAGTGGCTTACCAAGCACAGCGTTGTATTCGTCGTATGTCCAGAGTTGTCCATGGTTTTGATCTCCAAAATCAAAAGCAAAGTATCCGTTTGATAAAAGTGTGCTTGTAATTCCGTATCTTACTTTTCGGTAATCTGTGGGATTTCCCAAGTTAGATGTGTTTGCATTAACAATGGTAATGTCCTCGCGTGCCACAGAATTTATCACACCCAAATAATCATTCATTTGATTTTTCCATTTCAAAGATTGATTTTGGTCTACAGGGAAATTTTCAAACATGCGACCATTCACATAAGGTGCAAATGCAGGATTCGAACTTCCATTTGTAATTATTATTTTATTGTTGCCAACGAGAGATCTTGTCTTTTCAAAAAGAGATTTATAAGCCTCAGCCCAGCGTGCGTTTGCTTTAGCTGGATTATCATTTTCAAAATTTTGGTTATTGTCAATCGCACCAACCCAATCAATTGAGTCTTGAACTTCATCATAAAAAACACCGTCCCACAGACCAGTTGAGATAACCCGTCCACTAACAAAGGAAGCAAGATAATCTTTCCATCCACTGTTTAGATTTAATGCTGAGGTGTTTGGCCACACTGATTTTATATTTCCTGAAGCATCTTTGAGCCACCAGTCTCCGCTGATTCCGGCTTTTAGCTCATTGTGCAGAGGATCATTCCAATACAAATGATTCCAACTAACAGTTGGTACATAGGCCAAAATTATTATGTCAGGATTCTTTGCGCGAATTTTTGAAAAGAAAGAAGTGTTATAAACTTGTGCTTCTGCAGGTAAAACAATTAGGTCAAATTCTGCAAGTGTGTTGAGTGTGTTTGGATCATCAAGTTTTGGCCCAGAAATTAAAAAATAGTTCGCAGTACGTACGAACTTATTGGGCGCTGTTAGCGCACAAACAGGAGCTGGTAACAGCCCTACTGAAACAGCGGTTATTAATATTGAAATAAGAAATGTTTTCATACTCCCTCCTCCTAGGTCGTATTTATTCTTCTTTGGGTTTTAAAGCTTTTGGATTTGGCGAATAAAGTTTGTTTTTAATTTTCCACTGGTCAACATATTGACCAATGCCCTGTTTGTCTCTTTTGTTTCTTACTTTGATTGATTCCTGTGACCACTTTAGCAAAGATTCAAAATTAATTTTATATCTACCCTGCACAACAACATAGGAAATTTTTTCATCTTGGATTGCTCTACGAATTGTTCTTTGGCTTACGCCAAAAAGTCGAGAAGCCTCGGATACAGATAGACGCACAATGTTTTCAATAGTCATATTATTTAATGGTTGTTTTGTAGGGATAAGTTAGCTGTGGATATTTTGATTATGTCCACACTAGTGTAGCCAAAAAAAAGAGATTTGTCAAGAGCAATTATGAATCTATTGTTTTTTTTAGTAAAACAAGCTATTATTCGCCTATTCTACAAGCTTATTCGAATACAGGCGACATAGAATTTGTGAACAAACAAAAAGAGCAATTTTTAATCTTTCGTATCAGGACATCAAAAGATCCTGATGCTTTTTCTATTATTTACAAAGAATATTTTCCAATGGTTCGGCGTTATCATGCAATGAAATTACCAAAAAATGAAATAGATGATGCTATTGCTAACACTTTTGAACGTTTGTGGAATTATTTAAAAAACGTTGAAAAAGTTGATTTTTTGGGCGCTCTAATAAGAACAATCGCTAGAGGTGTGATCGCTGAATACTATAGAAATAAAGAGCGCAGACCAGAGGAAGTGCAGGAGGAAACCCACAGCGGATCCTTATTTGAACTTATCCCAGATGAGTCTACACCCGCACCTGACATAAGAGCTGAAATTGCGCTGATGCGTAAGAAGATAGACCAAATGGACAACAGAGAGTATAGAACAGCATTGGTTTTGAGGTTTGTGGATGGGCTTGAAATAGCAGATGTGGCCAAGCAGTTAGATAAGTCAGAAAATGCAACATACGTAACTATACACAGGGCTATCAAGGCTCTAAAAAAATTGTATCAAGATTAATCGTGTGACTGACAAAAACCTTATACAACTTCTCGAACAAATAAAAGACGCCCCAGAGTTTGGTGGTGGTTTTGATGCTCAGCACGAAGATCGTTGCTGGAGCAAGATTTGTGATGAGCTTGGATTTGAAAAAAGCACACAAAATAAAACATACGCGTTAAAGGATTACTCTGATTACATTTTCCATTCCTTTTCTGCGGTTGTTATGAGACCGGTTGCGCTTGCTGCATCCGTTCTTTTGGTTGTATTTGGTGGTTGGGTAACAACAGTGAGTGCATCATTTAATACAGTTCCTGGAGATACTCTTTATCCAGTAAAGATGGTTACTGAACGAGTTCAGCTTTCTTTGGCAACAACAACCCAAAGGCGCGCCAAGCTTCATGTTGAATTTGCAGGTCGTCGATTAAACGAAATGACAAAACTTCAAGAGCAAGGTCAAAATGGGAAAAAGGTGAATCAGGTTGTTGCAAGTTTTAAGTCTGAGATGGCGCTTGCAAATGAAACACTTACACAATTAAACGAACATAATACTCAAATGGCAACTGAAATAGCAGTAGTTCTTGATCAAAAGTCAGATGAATATGCAGCAGTCCTTGATGGCGCAAATAATGAATCCAATAGAGATGTTCAAGAATTGCTATCTGATGCGCATCAAGCAGCAAAGGACTCTGAATCACACGCTGTGAATACTTTGGTTGCAGGCGGAGAGGCAAATTCTGAGGAAATTCAACATAGTTTTCAGACAGAAATGAAATCAATAAAAGATCGTGCAACTTTAAGTCTTGGGCGCATAGGAGTAATTGAGGATGTAATTGAGTTGCTTGATAACAGAGGGGATTTTGTTGAAACAGTTGTGCTGGCAAAAAGTTTAGTTCGAAAAAATGACACAATATTCAATCAGGCTATGGATTCTCTAGCTGCTGGGGGTTCAACAAAAGCTTTTGAGCTTTTGGGTGAAGCAGACGACAACATCTCTCAAGCAGAAGAAATGATTATTGAGCTTGAGGTTGAAATTACTATTCTATCAAACTAACTCTAAGTGAGTTTAATTGTGGGGGCGGTTATGCAGATCGCTGAATTTATTGGTCTGTATAACTGCCCCTGCACTCCGTTATTAAACGGACTCGCAGGAGTTACCTTATTAACGCGTGAGTTGGCTAAAAGGTCGAGGCCACAGGCCGCTAACTTGCCTTAGAAATTAAATGTCGATTCCATTTATACAAATTATGAATAACTCAATGACAATGGGTAGGCGATCAATCGCAATCGTTGTAGCAACAGCAACAATACTTTGGGCTGTTGGTTTTGCAGCGTTTGTGGCTCCTTTGACAGCACAAGCTGCTTCAGCTGGTGACCTTGTAAAAGGAACAACTCTTTCAACTGTGTATTATTATGCAGGTGATGGAAATCGTTACGCTTTCCCTAACGAAAAGTCTTACCTTTCATGGTATTCAGACTTTAGTGGCGTTGTAACAATGACAGACAGCGAGTTGGCTGCTATTCCACTTGGTGGAAACGTTGTTTACCGCGCAGGTTCACGCTGGGTAAAAATCCAGAGCGATCCAAAGACATATGCAGTAACTCCAAATGGCCAAATCCGATGGATTGAGTCTCAAGAAGTAGCAGAAGGACTCGCTGGCGCAAATTGGAACACAATGATTGATGACGTACCAGATGTATTCTTTGTAGATTACACAGTAGGTTCATCACTCACAGACGCAAGTGCAGGTTATAACGGTGCCCTCGTAGCGAGTGGCGGTTCTAATTATCTCATCTGGAATGGTGAGAAGCGTGTAGTTTCTGATGCTGGTTTTGCAGCAAACAGATTCCAGAATCGTTTCGTTCTTGCAGGCACAGGTGTTAGCCTTGACGGCCTGACAGCAGGAAGTGAAATTGCTTCAGCTGTTTCTGAACTCACTGACACAGCTCAACAGGGCGGTGTTGCTGTAGTAACAGGCGGTCTTACCGTCAGCGTTGCTTCTGACACTCCAGCCGGAACAACTCTTCCAAGACTTGCTCGCGGTGTAGAATTCTTGAAACTTAAACTTACAGCAAATTCAGGTTCAGCAAATGTTGATCAAGTCAACGTTTATCTTGGTGGAATTGGTGCAACAACAAATTTTGATGCAGTTTATCTTTATGATGGTTCAACACGCTTGACAAATGCACGAACAGTAAATTCAACCACAAGAATGGCAACATTTAGTGGTTTGAACATTAACTTGAGTGCAGGTGAAACAAAGTATGTTTCTGTAAAGGGTGATATTGATACAGCTGCAGCAGCAGGTGCAACAGCCGTATTCCAAGTAAAGAGTGCAGCTGATGTATCTTCAACAGCAACAGTAAATGGCACATTCCCAGCATCAGGAAACACCATGAGTTTTGCTTCAACAGCTGTTGGTGAAGTAACTGTAAGCAAAGAGGGTTCAATCAGTAATCCAACTATTGGGCAGGAAGGTGCTACAGTTGGTCGCTTTAAGATAGAGACAAGTTCAACAGAAGATTCTTCCCTTCATGCAGTTACTTTGAACTTGAACGATGCAAAAGATCACACTAACTTTGAGCTTTACAAAAATGCTGATTTGATTGCAACAGGAGTTAACACAAGTAGTGATTTGGTTGTGTTTACACTAACAAATCCACTTGCCATGGATGCAGGTTCGACAACTCACTTTAAAGTTCGTGCTGATATCGGTGGTCAGACAAGTGATAATGTCCAAATAGCTATTGAAGAAGACGCTGACGTATTGGCAGTTGGTGCAACATACGGATTTAATATGTATGTTGATATCGGAGACAATTCAGGTGATGCTGGTACATATAATGCTGAAGGTTCAGCTTGTGCTTCTTCAAGTAACAACTGTTCATTTAGCACAATACAAGGCGGTGAACTAACATTTGCTTTCAATGGTCCAACATCTGGAAACATAATGGTTGATGGCAAAGATGTTACTTTGTACAGATTCACTCTTACTTCACAGAACTGGACAGAAGTTAAGGATCTCCCTGTGTTGATTGAATCAACTCTTGAGGCTGGTTCAACATGTGCAGCATCATCAGCAGATGCAACAGGTTTGATTTATAGCTCTAGTTATGGAAACCTGTCAGACCTTAATATCCGAGACGCAGTTAGTGGAAAAGTTTGGATGGGGCCTCTTGATTTAGAGCTCAGCACAGAAACAGGAGACAGTGATGGAACAGCCGATGATGACACAGCTATATCAGGTGATGTTGATGACTGTGCTCAAATTCTAAGCTTTACTGATGATCAAGTTCTATTGGCTGGTGAGTCACTTGACTTGATTATTACAGCAGATGTTTACAGCCTTGCTTCAGCCAATGACTCTTTCCGAGCAACATTGGATATGAGTGCTGTAAGCGCAGAGGATGCAAATGGTGATGCTTTGACAGCTGGAACAGACATTGTTCCTGGTTCAAACCTTGTTGGAAATGCATTTGTAACAGTTGCTTCTTCTATTGCAGTTTCTGGCTCACGCCCACCATCAGGTGGAACATATGTTAAGGGTCAGTCAGGAGTATCTGTAGTTGCTTACGCATTTACAGCAGGTGAAGCATCAGAAATTTCAGTAACAGACCTAACAATTACAGTGAAGGGATACAACAATACAGCCACATTTGCAGGTGGTACAGAAGTTACAGAGTCAGATAAGATCAACTCATGTAGCTTGTATGACAATCAGACAGGTGCCATGGTTGATGGTCCTGAATCAATTACATCAAGCGACACAATCTTATTTGAGAATTTCAGATGGACTGTTGCTGCTGGTGAAACTGATAAAGTGCTTGTAAAGTGTAACTTTGCAAACGTTGCTCCATCAGATACCTCTGCAGTTGCTACAGATCTATCAAGTGGTGGAGATGAATACGCTTTCTATATTGCTGCAGTAGGAGATGTAACAGCAGAAGATTCAGACGGTGATTCAAAAGCACCTTCAACAATCAGTAGCAATAACAACGCAGCAGCTATTTCCCAAGTTATTATCGCAAACAGCGGTACAATTACAGTTGCAGTTGATGGCGCTACACCAAAAGCAACAATCGTTCTTGGTGATTCAACAAACGTTGAGGTAGCACGTTATAAGTTCACTTCAACTAATGAGTCTTTCACAGTAAGTGAGATCACTCTTATGAACTGTGACAGTTTGACAACAGCTGGCGTAGCAGCAACATGTCAATCAAGCGATACTGCTGATGACCGTGCTGTAGCTTCAGTTATAATCCAGTACACAAATGCTGCAGGAGAAACAGTTACACAATCAGGTAGCTTCTCTGGTCAAACAACACAGTTTGATGGCATGACAATGCATGTGCCTTCAACAGGCTCAGCTTTATTGAAAGTATTGGTTAACACAGCAACTGTTGCTTCTGCAACAGATGCAAGTTCAGGTGATACCATTACAATCATGCTTTCTGGTGACTCACATGAGGATCTAGGAACAGTTGAATTCACAGCAAACGGTACTGCATCAGGTTCTTCATTAACAGAGACTGACATTGATGCTGGCATCGTAATGTGTGATGCTACACTTGAAGCTTGTGTTGGAAACACAATGACACTTCGCAAGAGTAAGCCAACAATCAGTTTGGCATCAGGAAGCCCAAGTGGTGCAGGAATCCCTGGTCTTGCTGAGGTGTTCCGATTCAACATAGCCGCTGACTCACGAGGATCAATTGTAGTTGAAGAATTAGTTTTCAAAGTTACTTCAACTGACAATGCAGCTGGTAACTGGAACCGTTGCGATGCAACAACCCAATTGGCTGATGATTCAAAGTGGGCTCTATATGATCTAGACGAGGCATCAGTTGAGCTTTCAACTGAGGACACAGACTGGGCATTCTACGACAACGGAACAACAGATGGTACAACAGTAGATACTGGAGTACTTGACTGTGACGCCGCACTTGACATTAAGTGGGTTCTAGTTGACCTTGTTGAAACAACAGACGATTCTGTTGAAATCGCAGCAGGAACAACAAAGACATTCAGTCTCTGGGTTGACACAACAGGTGCTAACTCAATCAATGATGATTCTTTCAGAATTGACATTGATACAGAGGCAAATGTTGATGCTGATTCCACAATTGATGCGACAACAAACGCAATTCAATGGAATGATACTGATGATGAAGCTACCGATCTTAATGGTACTTCCATCAAGAATCTCCCAGTTACAGGTGGTACAATTCTCTACTAATATAATTAGGTGTGCGGACGCCATAAATGGCGTCCCTACATAAGAGATAAGACCGCTCGTTGGGCGCTGAGCTAAGCTCAGCGCCCACAGGCGGGTTGAGTTGAACCTGCCACGAATGGCTTGCCATTCATAGCCCTTCAATATTCTTCAACAATCCATAAGCTTCACGGACAATCGGCGCAAGGAGGATTCCGCGTGCCTAGGTCCACTTGAGGCCGGGATCTTAAGGAGTATCGGGCTACAAGAAGCTTGCTTCTTGTCAAAAACCAAATAAAAATACCCCCTGGGCATTTATGCCCAGGGGGTTTTGGTTCCACTCGTGGTTCCCGGTACTACAGGAACGTTCAAAAGTACCGGGAACCAAATCACTCGAACGCAGGTTCCCGGTGTTGTCTGAAAGTTCATAAACACCGGGAACCACCTTCCACCTTGCTTAATGATCGAGGCATCCGGAACATACAATCCACTCAAGCTAGACAAAAATCGTTCAAATCCTGTACAATCTAATTACTATGAAAAAATTAACATCAAAGCAAATTACTTTAATAATTGCTATTTTAGTCATTATAGTTGTAGGAGGATTGTGGGTCTTTGATTCATATAAGGCAAGACATCCACAGGAAGATAAAAATGGAAAAACTCTTATCACTTATGTTGATCGTGGCATAAAAGAAGAGGATTTGCCTATTTTTCAACAAAGAGTTGAGGATATAAAAGCTGAGCTTGAGCAAGCTCAAAGTGAAGGCAAGGTGCCTCCATCAATCTATCTGCGTCTTGGTAACGCCTATTACACGCTTGGTGATTTGGGTAATGCAAAAGAGAATTACGACAAAATTCTTGCAGAATATCCACAAGATGGCCCAGCCCATGAAAACCTTGGCCAAGCATTGCTTGAAATGGGTGATCCAGATGGCGCACTTGCACACTGGAAAGAATCGCTTGAATATGTTAACAACGAAATTACCTATTTCAAGCTCGCAGATCTTTTTGCAGAGCATTTTCCAAACAGAAGTGAAGAGGCACTAAAATTACTTGAATACGGCGTTGAAAACATTGGTCAAACTCCAGGGCTTATGGTTGCACTTGGTAATTGGTATAAAGACAATGGTGACATTGAGAGAGCTGTTTCTCATTACAAAGTAGCCACTGTGCTTTCGCCTAATGATAAAGAGATTAAAGATGTGTTAGTGCAATTGGAACAAGTAGCTCGACAGATACGAACTCAACAGGTGCAATAGACAAATTAGAGAGAAATAAAATACCGGATCTCACAAGAGGTCCGGTTTTGTTAATGGCACATTTGTGATAAAATGGAGCAAAGTATGAGTATAATAAAGAGATTTGCAAGCATCTCAATTTTATTTTTTGTAGCACTTCCAGTAAGTGCTATTTCTCCCATTGATTCGTATTATCAGAACCAATGGTATCTTGAAAATATTCACGCACCTGAAGCTTGGGATATTACAACTGGTTCAAGCAATGTTGTTGTGGCTGTTTTGGACACAGGCCTTGATCTGGACCACCCTGATATTAAGCAAAACATTTGGATAAATTCAGATGAGATATCAGGTGATGGTGTTGATAATGACCATAATGGGTATATTGATGATATTTACGGCTGGGATTTTGTTGAAGATGATAACACCCCATACCCAACAGAAGGCCTTGAAGCACTTCCTGAGGCAGTCACGCACGGAACAGCCATTGCTGGGATTATTGGTGCTGTTGGAAACAATAATCAAGGGATCGCTGGGATTAACTGGTCTGTAAAGATCATGCCCGTGAGAATTCTGGACAATATGGGAATTGGAGAAACTCAAAGTGCAAAAAACGCGATAATGTATGCAATTGAAAACGGAGCTGATGTAATTAATTTAAGTTTTACAGGCTTTGAGTTTGACCCTGCTTTTGAAGAGGTTGTTCAAATGGCATACACGCGTGGGGTGGTGTTTGTTGCTGCTGTTGGAAACGAACCAGGCGGAGGAGTGAACATGGATAAGTCCCCTATATATCCAGCATGTTTTGGTATAGACAAACCAGGTGATCTGGTTATTGGTGTAGCTGCTACAACAAAG
>JBDRLV010000046.1:0-4330 GCA_043812755.1 Patescibacteria group bacterium
CCAATTGTTTAAATTCTTCTGACAAAAGATAATTAATTTCAATTGGATTTGAAAATTCAGTTTGTTTATCAGCACTTTCATTGTTGCCATGATTTTCTTGGAGGTTGATTGCTGAACCTCTTCCAAAGAGCCATGCAAAAATTATTATTACAATTATGATAATTATTGAACCTGAAAAATTTGGTGTTGGTTTGGTTTGAGACATATTTTGGTTTCTCCCTCCTTTATAAGGGGGGTCTGTTTGATTCGGTAGCCGCAGGCTTTAGCCTGCGCCCAGCTTAGCTGGGCTACGCACGGATACTAGAGTGTCCTGTAATGCCGATGAGTTACAAGGGACTTCAGTCCCTGTTACTTGTTATTGATTTAATTTACGGCATTCGGCGGTTTTTTGTCTCTAATGAATGCAAGGATATTTTGTGCTGCAACGCGTGACATTGCCTGGCGAGCCTCAATAGTTGCTGAGGCAGTGTGTGGAGTCAAGACGACATTTGGCATTTTACGCAGTTCAAGATTGTCTGTTGGGTCGCAATCAATTAGTGGCTCGCACTCATATACATCAAGGCCTGCCCCTCCTATTTGACCAGAAACAAGAGCTTTTGATAATGCCTTTTCATCAACAACAGGCCCGCGCGCCGTGTTAATGAGAATTGCATTTTTTTTCATGGCTTTTAATTCAGTAGTACTTATAAGGTGGCGGGTTGAAGGTAAGAGTGGCACATGAATAGATACCACATCAGACTTTTTTAATAATTGCATTTTTGATAGATATTTTGCTCCTGTTATTTTTTCAAGTTCTGGGTTTCTTTTCACATCATTGTAGACAATATTTACTCTAAAACCATCATGGAGTCTTTTAACAACAGCAGAGCCAATTCTGCCAGACCCAAGTATTCCAACAGTTTTCCCTTTTAGATCACTGCCAAGCATAAATGTTGGACTCCAATTGCTGTACTTTCCACTGCGTGTAAATTCATCTGCTTCAACAATGCGGTGCATGAGTGCAAATATAAGAGAAATTGCATGCTCAGCAACAGCCTCACATACTTCTTCGCATGGAGTATTTGTTATTGTAACTCCTCTTTTTTTGGCTTCCTCAATATCAATATTGTCGAATCCAACAGCATAGTTTGCCACCATTTTAAGTTGATCCCCAGCAGCTTCAAAAAACTTTTTATCAACTTTTTCTGTAAGGATCGTCAAAACGATATCTTTACCCTTGATTCTCTTAAGCAATTCCTTACGCGGAATCTTTTTATCCTTTTCGTAAATTTCTAAGTTTATCCGTTTGTCTTTACGTAGCAGTTTGATCCCTTCATCAGGGATCATTCGGGTGATAAATATTTTGTATTTCATACACATTTGCCATCCTTAGGAGCCGAGCCACAGGCGAGGCGACGTAAGCCAGCCCAACAGATTGATAGTAGTCGGTCTTGCGTGGCTCAGAATGACGGGTAATTATATCTTTTTAATTTTAATTTTTTTCAGCTGAGTATTTGAAGGGAACTGGTTGAGAATTCCAATTTTTGCACCAATGCTTTGAATTACAGATTCTGCATTAAGCATTGCAACAGCAAGAGCTCTTTCGATATCATGTGTCTGCATCCAAGATGCAACAAAGCCTGAACCAAACGCATCTCCAGCTCCTGTGCGAGATACCGATTTTGCTCCTGAGGTTTTTGCATAATACGTTATACCATCTAGGTGCGCATACGCTCCTTTAGGGCCGTCTGTTATTATGACAATATTTCCTTTGCATGCAAGCTTTTTTAGCATTTGTTTTATTGTTCCTGTTCCTGCTAAAATTTCAGCTTCCTCGCGATTCACATTTAGAATATTTACATCATTTAGAATATTTTTAAATACACTTAAACCTTTTTTTATTTCTGCTCCACCCGGATTCCAGGCAAGAGAGATTTTTTTCTTTTTTGCATGTGCAATGATGTTTTTTGCTACAGCTAAGTTGCCACCAAGAGAAGTTAAATAAATCCAATTTGCATTACATTTACTCCATGCAATGTCGTTATTTGAAAAAGTTGAGGAAACACCTCGGTATACAAGAACAGATCTTTCACCAGAAATAGTTGTTAATAGGGTTGAATATGCTGTTGCGCCTTTTTCAATTGTTTTGACAAGATGTGTCTTTACACCATTCATTTGTAATTCATGAAGGACATCGCTACCAGCATTATCTTCACCTATTCGACAAATAGCCGCTGTCCTAAACCCGAGCTGAGCAAATGTTGCAGCAGCATTTGTAGCACCACCTCCTGTTGTATGAACAATTTTTTCAATATCAATTTTTGAGCCAAATGGAATACATTCAAATTTTCCTGTTGCTGATTGAGCTGAATTAATTATTTCAAAATTTTTGGAAATCAGAAACACGTCTCGTGTTCCAGCTCCGATTGTTATTATGTCTAGCATAGAAGGTTAAAGGCGTTAAAGGTGTTTAAGATGTTAAAAACGAATGATTTCAATTTTGTACGACTTTAACGAAGCCAGTGGCTGATTTAACAATTTAAACATTTTTAACACTTATATAATACCAATTTTACGACGTTTATGCGAATTTGATGTTAAAGAAATAAAAGCGTCCGGGGGTTCCGGACGCACAGGTAAGGTGGGCGGGAAGACCGCCACATTTGCGACGCATAGTTTTCCAAAGAAGACCCATGTAGATTCCTTTCAAAGTTTGAATGGATGAATGATGGGGAGTGGGGTTGTTCGAAGCGGTTGATAGGAAAGATCTTTGTGCTCATGGTGTGTTTCAGACTGAAGCAAGATGGCATTTGGGAATAGACTCTCAAGAACAGCACCTTCACGCGCATATCCAGCAACCTGCCGTATTGCCGCATGTCGTATTCCATGTTGGAATAAAATGTTCGGAAAACATTTTAAACACTCAATCACCTGATGCACGAGAAGTGGTTGTGTTTTTTCTGCCCATTGAATTTGTGCTTCAAAATCAGGGAGTGTAGGAAACATTGCCTCCACTTCAGACCACAATTGGAGAGACCAATTGGGAGGTAGGAGAGAAAGACCACATTCTCGCATGAGTTCGCAGGCAGTTGTAATTTCAGTTTGGGCCGTGTGCCACCCCCATGTGCGTCGAGGTTCTAGGTCAGGCAAAAAGATCCGCACATGCACTTGTAATCCTAATACTTCCAGTTGGTGACACATCTGTTGAGCAATTGGTGCAATACGAGATGATCGAAAAAAGTACGTTTGTTCTAAATCAAGACGCAACTCCTCTTTGCCTGTATAGGTTCCAAGACAGGAAAACGCAATAAACGTAAGGGAGTCATCGTTACAAAGATGAATCACTTTGGCTGGAGAAACAAAGCCAAATTGTTCATACGTTTGAAAGATCTTTAGAACTGCTTGTCCGCGTTTCGTAAGCAGACGCACAGCTTTTCTGTATGTGCGATCCGTATCAGATTGGATGTTCATTTCAGCCTCCCAAGGGCAACACATTTGCATTCGTTGCCATCTGGAAGGCGAAAGTTTGTTTTGATATATTAGCGTGTTAACACGTTAATACAGAATCAAAAATTATTGATACCCATTATTATCGACGCCAAGTAGATACAAAACAGGGAAGTTTTCTTTGAATCGTGCTTGGACTTGGGGTTGATACATAGCTGTGCGCAGATCGCTTGGTTTTTCGTTTTGAATAAGGATGGCATTTGGTAAGAACTCTCTGATCCATGAAGCTTGCACAGCGTATTCTGCAAATTTTCTTTCTATCCAATCCTTGAGTATGGAGTCGTCAGGTTTTTCAAGTTTTCCAAAGTATTTCCCAAAAGCGAATTGGTATTTCATTTGATTGAATTCCCAATCTCTATCAGATTTGTTTGTCCGAACGGTGATATTTTTTAAAAACAGATCAAACTCTTGTTCAAAAGACCGTTGTAATTTTCTATTCAATTCTTTTTCAAATGCATACCAGTTTATGATTTGAAATGACGTGTTTGGAATTTGAGTTTTCACCCACAAATTGAGATTTATTTCATATTGATTCCAACGAGTAGAAAATTGCTTCCACAGATATTTAGGAGTATTGTCTGCAAGTGCTGTGAATTGTTTCGTGTAGATGTAATAGGGGTCTGTGTTGCCAATAATAATCAGGAGTCATGTGTTTGGGTAAATTGCTCTCATCTTTTCAACAATCATTCCAAGGCGCTTGATGTCAGGAGTTAGATTATTGCCTGCTGGATCAAGAGAAACATAATTCCATGGGGTTTGGCTGAACATCTGATCAGCCTGAATGGTAGAGCAGGTAAAGACAGTCAGTAGTAGAGGTAGATCAGCCTGAATAATCCAAGCAATT
>JBDRLV010000047.1:0-7541 GCA_043812755.1 Patescibacteria group bacterium
GTATTTGGCATATTAGTTTAATTGTTTCAAAAATTGATTTATTTCCTTTTCATACTCCTTTAACAAATAATGCAAATCAGGAGTAAATAAATCAGGATCAAGCTCCATTTCTTTTTTTAGATTATCTATTGAATAATACAAAATTCCACTTGCCTCACGGTCACTTGCCTTCATGGGGCCACCGTAAACTCCAAAATACAACCAAACATTTTTTGCTGTTGGGATACATTTGCCGTCCCAACAATTATCAATTATATGAATTTTATTATCAATAAACTCTAGAACTGCAACACTTTCTAAATTCTTTTTTAAAGACCTTAATGTTGGGATAAGATGTTCGTTCTGATCTCTTTGCAACACTACCGCTGGAACGCGCAATTCCTGCACACATTCAACCATGGCAGTGTAGGCAGGAGTAAACCCTGCTTCAATATGACCTCCCACTGCTTTATCAATCATTCTTGGGTTATGCGCTTTATCATTCGAGCGCTTCTGAACGATCATTTCTTTATCAAAAGTAAAAAGAAGAACATCAAAAACACCAACTGCCAATGTTGGATGCCCAGTTTTCTCTACAACCTTCTTTTGCTCATTATAATATTTCTTACGCTCCATTGGCTTGACCACATCTGAGTGGTCGAGTTTGTATGTATTTATGTATTCACTCATATTAATTATTAGTATGAAGGAAATTCACAGCTGATGCAAGTGTAAACAAAAAAAGGTTATTTCAAAACCTCTCTAGTAGTCACGCACACTTCCACATTGATCACATTTACCAGATATGCCCACAACATGAAAAACCGCGAATTGCTCGCGGTTTATTATCATACTCTATCTTCTCACTTTCAAAACCCCACCTAGAATCACGACAATACAGATAACCACAATAACTCCAACTGTACCCCATGGGGTTGATTCTTTCTCTGGGACATACTCAATCAAGCCCTCAATCGTTGTAAACGGATCCTGGGCCTCAGGCTCATAAGCCAAGACCTTGATCGTATTCTTGCCCTCATTAAGATTAAGAGGCTTACCAAACTTTCCATCTTCTTCAACAAACAGCTCGATTTTTTCACCATTAAAATTGGCAAATACTATTGTGGTTGAATCTGATACAGAACCTTCTAGTTTAAACACAGAATCTGACACTCTTATTTCTTGGCCTGGCTGAATGTTCACCTTCAGTAATGGTTCAACTGAGACTTTAATTTTTTCTCCTTCGGGAACATGCTCTTTAACTACATGTGCAGCTATTTTAATTTGCTTTGATCCATCATCAAGCGCCTTAACCTCGTATTCATCTTCTTGCAAAGGAATCTCATTTAAAAGCACCGGAGAAGTCTCACTCAATGTATTTGTTTCATCATAAAATGTCGCCTCAACATCAGTTTGAAATAAAACCCAAAATTCCCACTCAAACCAAAAGAAATAATAATCCATATAAACCATCTCATCGAGACTTTCAAACACATCTATTGCTTCCTCCCCTGACAAATCAACTTCTCCTAAAAAAGTAAAATACATCAAACCTGCTTGATCAAGGGTAAAGTTGTTTACATCAGTGGAGTCAATACTTGCTAAATCTGTTGACTTGGAATCTTCAAACAAATATATCTCATTTATCTCAATCTGAGTTATTGATGTAATGATTATCTCTTGGGCAATGACTACAGGCTGTTCTAAAGTAGCCATGCCTGTTGTCTCAGTAGATGCGGGTGCTGGTTGTGGATCTGGAGCAGAAGCCAATTCTGGTTCTGGTTCAGGTGTTGAATCGTTCGTATATGTAAAAACCTGCACATTGCTTTGCTCTGGGGCAGGCGGATCAACACGAACAATAACATTCTCAGAGGTTGTGCCCCCAGGGCCAGAACAAGTAAGACCGTATGTACGAGTGCCAGTTAAACTACCAGTCTGCTGCCAACCGCCAATAGTACATTTGTCACCGCTCCAGGCGCCTGATGCAACACAACTATTTGCGTTTAGGATTGACCATCTAATAGTTGTTCCACTATGATATGGAACTTGAGTCTGATCTGCACTTAAAGAAACGCTTGGCGGATCATAAACCACTAGGGCTGGTTCTGGTTCAGGAGCAAGTTCTGGCTCGGGTCTTGGTGGAAATTCTTCTTTTTGATAAACAGTGAACCAGCCATCAGATTTATCAGACAAGCTTCCTTTTCCTGTTTCGTATCCTCTGATATCAATCACAAACTGCGTGTTAGTTGTATTTCCAACATTCACTTTCCAAGTATACGAACCTGTGTTTGGAGCAGTGAATGCAACCCAATTCAAGTGCCCAACTCCGTGCGAATACCCAATCGAAACCTTGTCAATATTATCAGATGCATCCCAAGTAATAGTTACCATGTCATCTTCTGTATATACTTCCCCTCCATTTGGTGATGTTACTGTTAAATGCCCATCAATTGTTGCATGTGAGCTTGGGGCAAATAGAACTAATAGCAATCCTGTGAAAAACGCGAAAAGAACTTGCTTACTAATGCATACAAGATGCTTTTTTTGAAAATTTCTCATAACTTTGCCTTGTTTCATAAATAATAATGCATGGATACATGTGTTTATTATCACGTTAGCCCATATACTAATCCTTTTCAAGTATTTTGTGACAAACAAAAAACCGCGACATTGTCGCGATCTTTTGGTGCCGAGGAGAGGACTCGAACCTCCACGGGCAAAGCCCACCAGCTCCTAAGGCTGGCGTGTCTACCAATTCCACCACCCCGGCATAGCAAGATTCTACTCGAAAATATTGATTTTGTCAATCCTATCCACAGCAAGCCCTTAACGCACGACATCAAACACAGTGTATTGAAAGTGTAAGTTAATCCCCGACCTAAAACAATGGATCGGGATTTTTTGTTGAGTTATAAAATCTGTGGGCCTGGCAGGTTGCGTTGTAGGAACTATCAACCCAGCAACCAGGGTTCGATTCCCTGCAGGTCCACAGATTTTATACCTTGACAGAATTGGAATAAATTGGTACATTCTAAATGATAGGTCCTGCAACAACTGCCAGAATCCCAACGGTTCACACCGTTGGGTTTTGTTTTATCCCCACTTAAGCTATTGACGAACAAACTGAAACATGGTGTATTGAATATAGAAAACAAAACTGCCCTTGCCCAGGGGAGTTTTTTGTTTTCGTTGGCCAACCTAATTAATAAAAATAAAATAACGTGTATGAATAAATACTACATTGCGTTTATCATATGCCTGTTTGTTTTTGCAAGTGCACTGCCAAAACCAACTCAGGCACAAGAACACCCAAACGTTTTCATTTCAGAAATCGCTTGGGCAGGCTCATCACTAAGCAACTCTGATGAATGGATTGAACTTGTTAATCTGTCCAACACAGATGTTGATCTTTCAGGATGGACACTCGCTGGTGCTGCAACCAGTGGTGGTGATCTCACTATTCCACAAGACATAACAATAAGTGCAAACTCAACACTAATTATATCCAACTATGAATTCGAAAATGAAAACTCCTCACTTGCACAGGGAGGAGGACTGGTCACTTCCTCACTCTCACTCTCAAACACAAAACTCAATCTTGTTCTGCAAGATGATGCTCGTACCCCAATCGATTATGCAGGAGCAGACGGAGCACCTTTCGCTGGAGCGTCTGGAGGAACTGGAGAAAATGCTGACGGACAGTATGTATCCATGGTCAGAGTAAATCCAATTGTGAACGGATCCTTAGAAGATGCGTGGGCAGATGCAACTCTTTCGCAAGGATTTGATACAGATATAACTGATCTTGGCACGCCTGGCATTGAAGATTACGAATATGCAGTGCATGAAGATTATTTGGCAGAACTATTAACTGCCACTACAGAAGATCCAGCAGATGAATCAGATGAAACACAAGATAATGCAACTCAAGACTCGTTGGTTATCAATGAAATAGTTTCAAACCCACCAAGCGGGCAAGATGAGTGGGTTGAAATCTTTAATCCAACACAAAGCGCAGTTGATCTAACAGGATGGACACTTATGGAAGGATCTGGAAAATCAACTGCTCTGCCTGAGCAAACACTCCAGGGCGAACAGTATGTTGTTGTATTGAATCCATCTGGGAATCTAAATAATTCAGGTGATGTTGTGGCCTTGCTTGACCCAACACTCAAGGTGGTAGATCAGGTTTCCTATGGCCCTGACGAGCTTCCAATTCCAACCACAGGCTCATTGGCACGCAATGAATCTAACAACTTTGTTCTGACAAAAGTTCCAACACCTGCAAGTGTTAATGTCATAACAGATATTGCACTAGAGGTTGCAGAACCAGAAGAAACAAATGTTATTGATACAAATCAGGAAACTGACAGCAACGAAACTGCTGTTGATACACAAGACGAAACACAAACAGAAAGTACTGCTGTTGTCGATGTTGAAACAGACAACGAAACTCAGACATCTGCAACAACTACACAATCAAACACCGCAACGTCTGATCAAACAGAGGCATTAGCATCAAGCTCTTCCCAAACCATCCACCTCTCAGAAATCTACCCAAATACTTTGGGTGATGACCTCTCTGAAGAATTCATTGAACTTATAAACGTTGGGGACGAATCGATTGATCTGCAAGGCTGGTCGCTTGAGGATGCATCAGGCAAACGCTATACACATGCAGAGTCAAAAATAATGGCACCAGGTAGCCTTGTTGTTCTTGAGAGACAAACTACAAAAATTAGTCTAAATAATACAGGAGATACAGTGCGCCTTTACGCTCCTGACAATTCACTCGTTGATGAACACGTATATGAAAATGCAAAAAATGGGGAGTCTGCTATCAGGTACTATGGAGTTTGGACATGGACGACAGTTGTTACGAAAAATGAACCAAATAGAATTCCGCAAGCTGAACCTCAAGCAACAGTTGAGCAACCAGCTCAAGAACCTCAGCAGCAATCACAACTTTCCACCACCTCTGGGGGGAGTACCAGTACTAGCAGTATAAAAGAGGCAACTCTTACATACTTTGGAATAGTACTTGTAGAGCCAGGAGTTCTTGGGAAACAGATATTCTTTATTAACACTGGTGTTAGTGGACTGCAGGTGTACAAGTATGATTCAGACTTTCCTGCAATATCTCAAGGCGATAGAGTAAAAGTTGTTGGTACCAAAAGCACAATATCAAATGTTGAAAGATTAAAGCTAAGTAACAAAAACGATGTGCAAGTGCTCAGTTCTGGAAATGAAGTGCCTACAACCAGCTTAACCATAACTCAGCTTGATGACAGTCAAGTCGGGCAACTTGTTACAACACAAGGAACGATCTTGTCGCGCTCTGGAAATTCCCTATTAATAAATGACAACAACACGTCTGTTCCAATAAAAATTGCATCCGCTACAAACATTGATTTATTAGCGTTTGAAAATGGAATGAAAGTTAAAGTAACAGGGATTCTTACAAAATCAAATAGCACCTATCAGATCAATCCAAGATCAGCAGATGATGTTGAGATCCAAGAAGACACTCTGGCACTTGCAGGAGCCACTGACCAAGGTAAAACAATTCAAGCATCACGCAATCGAAGTTATGGAACATGGCTTGTGGTTGCAGTATCAGTATTGCTAACAGGTTTTGCAACAAGACGTGCCCTGCCTTATATCAAACAAAAATATGTCAATAAAAATCTCCGCTTCGTACCTCAAAAAACGAATTGAGGAAAAAGCATTTGTTTTTGGAGTCTCAGATGCAGTAGCAACACTTATTGGAGAGTATGTGGTTGAACTACTGCGACAAACTTCAAAACAATCAACAATTAACAATCAACAATCAAAAGTTACAATATGAAAGACTATACAAACATGCCATGGTTTAAAGACCTTGTGGCAAAACTAAACTCAATCGCTGAAGAGGTAGGACTTGATGACATGTCAGTTGATAAGCTAAAAGAATTCATGCTTGAGGTGGCACGCAATCAATATAGTGCTGGAAATCGCTCTGGCATTGCATGGGCAAAAAGTCAGTAAAGCCGCACAAATACGGGCTGGCCTGAGGTTTCCCACAAGGCCAGCCCCTTGGCTCTTCTTAAAAAAATGATATTCTATAAAAACCCACCAAGGACACAATATGGATAACAAAACAAAAGCAGAATTTAATAAAATGAATAAAGAATTCAAGTCGCTTAATAAAAAAGTTGATAATGGTTTTGGTCTTGCAAACAAAAAATTCAAATATATTGATGGGAAATTCGATTGGATCAAAAATCGATTCAACAAGTCGACAAACGTTTTGATAAAATAGAAAATGACATAGACACACTCGCAACCAACACACAAATTCAATTCATGAAACAAGATGAAAAAATGGAAAAAGGTTTTGCACTTCTGGACGGAAAAATTGAGAGATTAATCACTGCAGTTGATGGAATAGCAAAAAACTTTAAAGATCATGCCGTTGAAATGACTTCACTAAAATGCGGACAAGATCGGCTTGAAAATCGTGTAGATATTCTAGAAGCTGCTCAAACATAAAACACTCGCAACATCGGGTGTTTTAACTTACTAAATAAAAACCAATGTGGTTTACAAAACAAAAAAGACCCAGAGGGGTATTTTTTGTCTGTCTTATACAATCGTCCTATTTAATTTCAGACACCTCTGACAACCGGCTGGAAGAGAATGTATATAATTCTGCAGGACGATTCGCATCTCCTGAAGTCTTATTCCCTGTTGGCTTTACAAGGCCAAGTGATTGAATCTGTTTTCGGAAATTTCGCTTATCAAACTTTTTGTCAAAAATGACTTCATAAATATTCTGCAGATCACTCAAAGTAAACTCTCTTGGCAGTGCGTCTTTTGCAATATTTGTGTGGCCTAGTCTGGATTGTAGTGTATGGATTCCAGCTTGAATAATTTTCTTGTGATCATATGCAAGCCTCGGAAGTTTATGAATTGGTGCCCACATTAAATCTTTATACTCCTTTTGTGCGTGTGCTTGCTGTTTGGCTTGATTGACAATAGCAAAGTGAGCAATGGCAACAACTCGCCCAAATGGATCACGATCAGGATCACCAAAAGTCGCTAGCTGATCAATGCAAAGATTTTCTATATGTGCTTTTTCATGAAGTACGCGATGTGCTGCCTGCTCAAGTCCTTCGTCGTGTCCAATCAACGCACCAGGCAATGCCCAGAGATTCTTAAGTTCAGGTTTATTTGTCTCTTGAAGTAGAACAAGAAGCGTGTCGCCTTCAACACAAAAAACCGCTACATCAACAGCAATGATGGCATATTGTTTACGAGCATATTTATGTTTTTGTGTCATAACCTGTATATTTTACCTTTTTTTGACCTCGTGAGCAACTTACTGACCTAAATTAATTTTTTGAATAACAAAAAACACCCAGCTTGCGCTGAGTATTTTTTGGAGCGGGAAACGGGGATCGAACCCGCGGCCTTCTCCTTGGCAAGGAGACGCTCTACCACTGAGCTATTCCCGCAATATTTCTTGTGGGCATCAGTATAACACGCTCTTCCACACCTTTCAAGTATTGACAAAGCCGATC
>JBDRLV010000048.1:0-6013 GCA_043812755.1 Patescibacteria group bacterium
CTTGTTCAATCACCGGACGCCATAAATGGCAACCACCGGACGCCATAAATGGCGTCCCTACTCTACCCCCCCCTCAACCCTCAATTTGACACGCTCCCCAAAACCTGATAGAATACAATCAGAATATGAATTTACAACAAACACAACTTCGTCGTTTTTGGATGTTAAGCGGTTCTGCAGACCGTTGCTTGTGCTTGTAAATTTCTTAAATTGACAATCGCAACAAACGGCCTGCAAGGGCCGTTTTTACATATCTTGCAAATACACACACCAGTCAGAGAGGTTGCTTCGAAGACTCTCTGGATCGTGCTTTTAGTGTGTATTTGCAATGATCCAGAAGGGCCTCTGAAACTCGATGAGATTTGCTTAAACGGGCTGTTGGACATCGCGAACCCTACAAAATAGTAGGGAGAGCGTGGCCAACGGGTGCCCGTGCAAGCAAATATCGCGAGTTATCAGAGGTCCGTAGAGTCTTCTAAAGAGCCCCTCTTCCAGGGGCTCTTTAGTTCTTTTCAAAGGAGTCAAAAATGCCCGAAGCTATTGGATATTTCATATATTTTAGCTCTGGCCAAACGGTAAATCCTAATGCCTCGCTTCTTGTACTTACAATTGTGGCTCTGGTTACCGCTGTTGCTGGACTAATCGCAAAATATCTTTTGCCAAAAGGCAATAAAGTTGAGCAAAGCTCAACTTGTTCAAAAGGAGAAAAAAATGATCAGCGTTGATGAGATCATTCGATTCCAGGCACAGGTCATAGAACCTACTGCCAAATACTCAAAATACTCTCAACTGCTTGAACTTCCGCAGTGGATGGGTCTTAGTGGCGCAGGAGTGCGCTGGCAAGACATGCCCCAAAATGAAGCTCAAGCGCTTGCAGACCTTCTTGGTCCAGCAGCATTAAAAGTGGTGCGTGTGTCTCCACGGTTGCTTGAAGTACTCAAAACGCAAAAACCAATTGTTGTGGCCGGTGGTTCATGCCTGATCACAACAGCTGACGCACACAAGGTACTTGGCAACGGACACAACATTGGCCATGAAAAACTGATTGGCATGTTACCCAATCTGCCTCAGGCAGTTGACGCAATGCTTCCGATTACATGCGCTGACATTCATTTGGACATCCTCGAGGACTCACTTTTTTCTGAGGGTCGGCCTGAACTGCTTGCGTCTTTTCAAGCACAAGGCAAGCGCCATTTGAATACAGTTGAAAAGCTCTTGCGCCTTTTGAGAATCAATACAAAAATTGCGCCATGTTTTTTCTCAAGCGTTCGTGCAAAAGAAAAAACAGAAGAATTCTTTTACTCTGACGCATTGCGTGGGCTTGGCCATATGTCTGCTGGTATTTCACGCAATCAAGTCTTGTGGAGTTTCACAGGCCACTGGGCAGACACTTTGCGCGAGTTTGGTGTGATCCCTGAGGATTCTATCTATATTGTTAACGAGCCATTTCACCACTTCACAGAAGCCATGAACCTAATCAATAACAAGGTCGGTGGTGATACATGGCGCTCAAACATGGTTGCTAAACGTTTCTTTGAACGCTACCCATATGGAGAAGGTCCAAACGCTGGTGTGCAAGGCGCGATCTGCTTTATGCCTTACATGCAACCAGATGGGAACTTGGGGTTTGCAAAAACCACAACGCTTGAAACATGCAACCAGACAAACGCTCAAGAGTTTTTGGCAAAGCGTGAGCAATTGCTTTTGGACAAAAAGTTTTGCTCGCTCTATGACGACTGGCTCTATGCTGATGGAATCAACTGTTTGTATTTCATTCCAGAGTGCAGGCAAGCGCTGTTTGATATCAGTGAGTTTTGGAAGAATACGAATGAAGAGATTGAAAAGCGCAAACAGGCGCTTGGGCGAGCTCCAAAGTCTGAGCGCAAAGCAATCAATCATGAGTTTCGCGAATCTGACGAATTGCGCAAGCTTTGGCAACCCTCACATGAACTCCTTTTCGAGCATTTGTGTATGTTCATCAACTCTTTATTTTCAAGCTAACTCAATCTGCTGGGGCGATACTTATCGTCCTGGCAGATTATTATTAACACACATGTCATTGCGAGGCCAAAGACCGAAGCAATATTCTTGATCTAGAGGATTGCTTCGTTGGCCAGCTTCGCTGACCTCCTCGCAATGACAGAAAACAAATATATGTACACACTAACCCCAACTACAATCAATCAAATGCTCTTGGGTGCAACCCTCCTTGCAACCGGAGGTGGATGCACGCTTGAGAGCAAACAAAAGGCAATGCAAGAACTGCCCTGCTCTTCTATTTCAATATTAGAAAAAGCAGATCTAAAACCAGAGCAAATGATCTGCACAGTGTATGGCGTTGGGCCTGCATCAAAAAAAGAACATGACTTTACTAAAATGATACAAATGGGTGCAGCAACAGTACAAGAATACACATATGGAAAACTGGTTGGATTCTTTTTAGGCGAGCTTGGCGCTGAACAGCTCGCGTTTCAAGCTGCAGTAGCATCAGGACTGTCTGTAATTGATGCAGATGGAACAGGCGGACGCGCAGTGCCTGAGATTGTCCAAGACATGTTTGTGCTTCAAGGTAAATCCACTTTGCCAGCTTTTGTAGTTGGCTCAGAAGGAATTATTACAACAATGATAAATAAGTCTGCTGAAGAAGTTGAAGCGCAGGTACGAAGGATTGTTAAGCAGGCAGGTTCACCAGTGCTTGTGTTTGATCATATTATTCCTGCATCAGAGATCGATCTGCTCAATGTTGGGAGTATTAAGGAATCGATTCGGATTGGAAGTCTGTTACAAACAGGCGGCTTGGTAGCCGCGGGCTTCAGCCCGCGCTTAAAACGCAGCCTCCCACCTTCGCCAAGGCTTCGGTGGGCAGGAAAGGCTACGGCTACCGAATCAAAATCAGGAATCAACACAGTTGCAACCGGAAGAATTTGCACTGTTGATCTTGATCCTGCTGACGACTTCCTAAACATCAGCGCAACTATCACAAACGATTCAGACACATACACCCTGCTTGGAAAAAACGAACTGCTTGTACTGAAAAAAAATAACAAAAGCATTATCACATGCCCTGATTTAATTATGCTTATTGATCAGAATGGAAATCCGATTCACAATTCCAAACTTGATGAGTATCAGGGCCAACCAGTCACGATCCTGACCAAATCAGCAATACCTCAATGGCAAACTCCAATTGGCAAAAAGCTTTTCGGCCCTGAAAGATTTGGATTATAAAACACCTCAGTTGCCTGAGGTGTTTTGATTTGAATTTCTTCTTAAGCAGCTTCCTGAGCATACTTTTCGGCCTCGGTCTGAATCCATTTCTTTGCCTCATCAATATCTTTGAACACTTTAGTGCCTGCAATTTTCTGAAGCCATGGCTCCTTTGGCAATGGTTCAAAATTAACACCTACACCCCTTTGACCATCTGCAGTCCAAAAATTAACTTTTGTATCCCCTAGTGAAGGATGTATGTCTTGAGCCTGAAGAGACTCAGTTGGCAATGGGCCTTCAACTTGAACATCCCACATACCAGCTTTTGTTGTTTCTCCAGTAGGACCTCTTTTTGCATTTCTTATAATCTCATCAAAACTTGAAAGAGGCATAAACTCCTCACCATCTACCATTCGCATAATATTATATTTTAATTTTTACAATACAATATTAACTCATTATCGATCGCTTGACAAATCCCCAAATTCATATACATTACAATAACCACACAAGAAAGGAGGAGCACATGAGCCCTTTGAAAAAAATATTTGGTGCGCTGTGCATGTTCATATGCACTACTGGCATGAGTGGCATGCTCCCTATGCTTTTTGGTAAGCGAGGGATTGGTGCAGGAACCATCTCAAGCATTCTGACAACTGTTGTTCTGATTGAGCTTTACGACCAACAACTGCATTTTCTGGTCATACTTGGGTTGGTTGTCATCTCACTGATAGTTGGCACTGTTGCCACAAAGTATGGTGAGCAGTTTATTCTAGAGCACTGGGGCCCAGGCAAACGCCATACTGGCGAAACTGTTGAGCATGACCTCAATGAGGCCAATATCGACGAGGTTCACGGCATGCTTGTTGCTGTACTGCCAATCTACTTTATTGCTCGTCCATTTGAACAATTCATAGTTCTCCACATAATCGCGCTTGTCATGTTCCGAATCTTTGATGTTCTAAAACCTGGCCCCATCAAGTGGGTTGAAGACAATGTTGGTAAATGGCTTGGCGAGCCTGCTGCTGTAATGCTTGATGACACTGCAGCTGGGTTGGCATCTGCCTGTCTTGTTTACTTCGCTGGCAGATACATACAGCTATTCTTATAACCTTTGACTCACGTTAGGGGTTTTTTTATTGCGAACAGGTAGAGTATTGACAAAAGGCCATTATTGTAGTATTATTTTTCGTTGGAGATCATTCCAGCTATGTTCCTTACAAAGAGGAGGAGACATGTTTGGCGTAAGTAAATGGATTGTATACCCCACCATGGGGTTTGTGGCTTTGCTGTTTGTGGCGCTCACCATCCGGGTCATGGTCTTCAACTACGTTGAAGTCCATGAGTTTGGCTACACGTTCAATGCCCTGACTGGAGAGGCAAAGCCGATTGAGCACAACGGCTATATTGCCACGCCTCCACTTCTCGTGAGCGTCTACATGATTGACACTCGCCCTGTGCAGGTGTGCATCACAGCAAATCTCAGCAGTACCAGTGGCACTGGAAACACAGAGCGTACCCTCAACTGCAAGTTGGTTCGATTCAAGCCTGAAGGCTTCAAGACATGGCTTGAGTACCAAGGTAGTGGTGACTACAATGGGATCAATTTGCAAAGTGTCCTTAAGGCATACGCCTACGAGGACGCTGGGCGCAATTACGACTTCCTAGAAGAGATCATCGAAATGAATGCGCAGCAAAATCGACCAGAGCCTGTGTCTGAGCCCACACCATGAAATGGCTAAGAAGATACAGAAAACCACTAGCCATTGTTGGGGGAATCCTTGCTTGTTTCTTTCTTTTTTGGATGATGTTTTGTCACTACACACCAGTAGGGACTGCACACATCCAGTTCAACCGTACTGACGGATCAACCAAGCTGGATTCGCCTGGTCTTCATTTCACACCTCCTTGGGTACAAGCAGCCAAGATCGAACTGCGCCCAATGCGGATGTGCATTACCACAGCTGGTAAAGGGTACAACTGCAAGTTGGTCCAGTTTGTTCCAGAGCACTTCAAGGAGTTTGTAGAGGTTGAGGGCTTCCGGTATTACTGGTTTGTCAATCGTATCTCCTTCAACTGGGGGCACGATGAAACCTACCGAGGTTTTGAAGACATCATTCGGGGGCATACCTTTGGTGCAAAAAAGTATGCTTTCTTGAAAGAGCTTCAAAGTTACGATGAGCCTTAAAAAGACTACTTCTCACACAACGGAACACTTGTTCCGTTTTTTTGTTTAAAACAAAAACACACCTGCGCTTGCAGATGGGTTTTTATTTTGAACTTATTATTTATGGAGTAACACCAGCTTTTTGTTCCAATATCTCAATACGCCCCTCAAGACGGTCGTATTTACTACGCAATGCAACCAACTCCAAATCAAGAGTTTCGTGTAATTTTGCAAACCTGTCTACAGTAGTGATAATTTCATCCTTTGCATTAGTAATTTCATCTTTTACATAAACACGCATTTCGTCTTTTGTAACCATCTTTTCTTTTAGAAAATCCATTATTTCATTTGTTGTAACTTCATCATTTGTCATACATAATTGATTTATTCGTAATATTACCAATCCTGATTTGCATATTCTCAACCTTACCCATTTTTTCTTTCAATTCTTTAACATCACTCTGGGTCTTAAGAACAGTATTCAAAATTTCATCCTCTATATCCATACAATTTAAGTTTATCAAATTTACACAATTCGTCAATATTTCGATAATAGCAACTGAAGATCTCGCCCCTTGACAAACAAGCAAAAATCAGCTAACCTCACCACAGAACACTTCCCTACGGGAGATTGGAGAA
>JBDRLV010000049.1:0-6975 GCA_043812755.1 Patescibacteria group bacterium
GAATAATAAGAGCTGTAATAATTATGATTAATGATAAAAGAATAATCTCTCTGCCATAATTTGAAATAAAAACAGAAAACCAAAGAACAAAACGCGTTGACCAAGGAAGTTCAACATCAAGCGATCTAAACATGTTCGTAATATTTGGCAAAATAAAAATCACCAATCCAATCCCAACACCAACAGCGCCTACCAAAACAATTACTGGATAAATTAATGCTCCAATGAGTTGTTTTTTAAGTTCATTCTGTCGCTCCATGTGCTCTGCAAGATATTCCAAATTTAATTTCAATGTTCCTGAAGATTCTCCTGCACGCACCATGTTCACATAGACTGGTGAAAAAATATATGAAAATTGATCAAACCCTTGTGCTAAAGTCTTGCCCTCTCGAACATATTCAAGAAGGGTTGAAAGAATTTTTTTTATGGATCCTGTTGCCTGCTCAAGCAGTGTATTTAATGCATCATCCATTGGAATTCCTGAACCCAATAAAACTGCTAAGTGCTTGGTGAAAAGCATTTTTTCAGTGCTTGAAAGATTGATTGTCCAACGGGATCCTGTTGTTTGTCTTTTCTTTTTCGTGTTTCCGTGTTTCTCAGTTTCCGCGTTTCTCGGTTTCTCAGTTTTCGTGTTTCCGTGTTTCTCAGTTTCCGTGTTTCTCAGTTTCTCAGTTTCTTTGTTTTTGTATTTTGAAGCCATATTTTTATTCTTCTTGAAATACACGAATAATTTCTTCAAGTGTTGTTTCAAAATTTTTCACTTTTAGTACAGCATCTGTTGCAAGTGGTGTCATGCCATCAGCTAGTGCTTGTGCCCTAATCTGTTCCCTGCTTGGTTTTTTTGAAATGAGTTCTTGCATTGGTGGTGTATTTTCCATTACTTCAAAAATTCCTATTCTGCCTTTATACCCTAATGTGTCACACTTTTCACAACCAACTGCTTTGGCAAGTTCAACTTGCCTTTCTCTTCCAAAAAGCATTTCCAACATTTCAGCACCAAGCATTTTTTCAGCCTCCTTGCGGGTAAGAGTGTATTTCTTAACACAATCTGGGCAAACTTTTCTCACAAGTCTTTGGGCAATTGCCAAAATAAGTGTTGAAGCAATTAAAAATGGTTCTGCTCCCAAATCAATAAGTCGAGGAATTGTTGTTGGAGCATCGTTTGTGTGAAGAGTGGAAAAAAGTTTGTGACCAGTCATTGCAGCATTTACAGCGATCTTTGCTGTTTCAGTATCTCTGATTTCACCTACCATTATTATATCAGGATCTTGTCTCATTAATGAACGAAGCCCATTTGCAAATGTAAAATTTTTAGCCTCATTAACCTGGCTTTGGGTAACTCCAGGCATTTCATACTCAACAGGATCTTCAATTGTAGAAATGTTAACTTCTCTTCTATTTACAACTTCAAGAATTCCGTAAATCGTTGTGGTTTTTCCACTTCCTGTTGGGCCTGTTGAAAGAATCATTCCCCATGAGCGATGAATGGCTCTGTTGACTTTTTTCAAATCAGATTCAGAAAATCCTAATTGCTCTAAGGATAATTGATGTGAAGCGCTGGAAAGCAAACGCAAAACTGCCTTTTCACCCATGCTACTTGGTAAAACCGAAGCACGTACATCAACTGTTCCATCATCTGATTGAAATTTAAATCTGCCGTCTTGAGGGATACTGTGTTCATCTGTTCTCATGCGTGTCATGATCTTCAATCTTGAAACCAACTGTTCATTTAGCTCATGACTGATTTCAAACTCATCAGTTAAAATCCCATCTTTGCGTAAACGTATAAAGGAAATTTTTTCCTGCCATGGTTCAAGATGGATATCAGACGCACCTTCTCCATAAGCGTAGATCATCAAATTATCAAATAATTCTTCTGCACCTATGTCTTTGCTTTTTTCAATCAAATATTCAATGTCTTTTTTTGATCTGCTTTTTACTTTTGCTTTTATTTCAGGAATTTTTTCCTCTTTTGTTTTTACTATAATTTTCTTTTTCATACAAAATAAAATTCAGGTTTTAAAAACCTATAGGATATACACAACTATATATATTTTACCCGTTTTTACGCATCAACGCCAATAGCATCTGAAATTTTTGAATACCCATTGTCTTTAAGCCTTTTAGCAAGTCCTTTATTTATTTCGCCAATCAGCTGTGGGCCTTCATAAATCATGCCTGTAATAAGCTGAATGAGCGAAGCCCCAGATCTAATGGCACTATATGCATCGTCAGCATTAAAAATCCCACCACATGCAATGAGAATAAATTCATTTCCAAATGCACTTCGCACATGTTTAAGCTGATTAAAAGCAAGATTGTAAACTGCTTTACCACTTAATCCACCCTGACCAAAATCGTGTTTTTTTGTTAAATTACTGCAAATCACTCCATTGACCTTATGTTTTTTTGCAACCTCACATAATGCATGTAATTCTCCACGACTTAAATCAGGAGAAAATTTTATAAACATTGGTTTATGATTCCTCACTGCATTTAACGCTCCAAGCAACTCATCAAGATCCTGTGGGTTTGTAAACGGCTGACCGCCATATGCATTCGGGCAACTGATATTGATTGTGTCGTAAGATCCAATATCACTAAATTCTTTATAGCCCTTTACATAATCATTAATAGCAGCTTGTTTTTCTACTGTGTCTGATGAATTTGTTTTTGCAATACTTATTCCAAGCGGAATTTCCAATTTTAATTTACGTGTTTTTTCTGCAAGCGCCACGCACCCATCATTTTTCAAACCATAAAACACACGCAAAGATTTAAGTTCAGGGTGGCGCCATAATCGTGGCTTTGGATTGCCCTCACACGGCTCCCCTGTTATTGAACCAACCTCTGCAAATCCAAATCCAACATCAGGAAGAATTTGTGTAAGTTGAATATTCTTATCAAATCCTGCAGCAAGGCCAATTGGATTTTTGAAATGAATTCCAAACAGGTCCTGTTCAAGTACTGAATTCTCGTATTTAAACAATATGCTTATTGCCTTTTTTCCTGAACTAGTCTGGCCCAATTTTTCACCCATTGCAACCATTTTATCGTGAATGAATTCAGGATCCATTTTAAAATACAAAGGTTTAAGTAGCTTTTTATATATAATTCCAATCATAAAATATGTTTTATTAAAGTATTCTAGCACAAGTGTATAGGAAACCAAATAGAATAATGACACTCCGTGGCTTTGTGGCTATGATATCTTTTTCTATACAAGCTCAGGGCAACTCTAAGTTTATCAATGGGTTACTATGAGATTCTTCGCTACACTCAGAATAACAAGACAGCATAAGCGAATTCTCTTCATCCATAGACTAACGCCCATAATGTTATCAAGGACTAAATAAATGTTGCCAAAAATCCACGATCGTGGATTTTTGGCAACAGAAATGAAACACCATAGGCTAACGCCCGTGATTTTTCAAATGAAGGAACAAAAACAAAACCACGCTCATTGAGCGCAGTCTTTAGATTGTATCCTGTTATTTTAGATCAAGATGCTTTTTAGCTTCTTTACCAAGCTTCCGCCAAGAATCTAATATCACATGTTTGTCTTCAAGAAATTCACTAAACTTTTCTCCACCAAGATAAGTTGGCATAATTACATAAGTTGCTCCAGCTTGATAACATTGGCGAGCCTCAAGTCTTGTGTGCGCTGAAACAATTATTGTTCCATGATAATTTCTGTGTTTACAAAATGTTAATATGGCAAGACTGATGGTTATGTTAGGAATTGTTGAAACAAGTAATTTACTTTTGTGTACTTCAAGTTCTGACAAAAAATTTTCATCCCCTGCGTCACCATAAACAACTGGAATCCCATTTTGTGTTAAATCACTTACAATGTGTGGGTCAAAATCAACAACAGCATAAGGCTCTTTTAATTTTATTATTGACTCAAGCAATCGGCTCCCAAGACGATGTGCCCCAAATAAAATAATTTTTGGTTTTTTTGTTTGTTTTACTCTTTCCTTCATGTTCAAATTTTCAGGTTCTAACCATCTAAATAGGAAACGCAATTTTTCATAAAGATATTGATTGTGCGCAATCAAATAAGAGCTTATTGCAATCGTAATTAATGCTATTGAAGTTGTAAGAACAAGTACTGAAGTTGGCAAATGCCCAGCCATTACTCCTGCGCCAATAATAATAAAAGAAAATTCTGATACCTGTGCAAGCGCTGTTCCAACCCTAAAACCAGTTCTTGGATGATAGCCAAGCAAACGCATAATAAGCATTACAATAATTGGTGTACCAACAACAATAAATATTACATACGCAATCATCTGCCAGAAAATTTCACCAACAACAGAAATGTTTATATGTGTACCTAGAATGATGAAGAAAATTATCAAGAAAAAATCTCGCAAAGGACGAATCCGAGCATTGATCTCTTTTTCATAAATAGTTCCTGAAAGCATTATACCGGCTATAAGCGCACCAAATTCAATTCCAAATCCAAAGAAATCAAGAATGCTTGCAACAAGAAAACACCATGCAACAGCAAAAATAAATAAAAGTTCTTGAGATCGCGCTGCATAAGCCACAACTGGTGCTACAACATATTTAGCAATTAACCAAAATATTGGAATTAATATTGCGCCTTTTACAACTGAATGCAAAAGGATATCAGACATCGGGATCCCTGCCTTAAGCGCACCAAGCCCAAGCAGAAAAATCAAGGCAAGAAAATCTTGAACCAAAAGAAAACCAACACTGATTCTTCCATACAAAGAATCAATTTCATCGCGGTCCATTAAAAGTTTCACAACTACAATCGTACTTGAAAGTGCAAAAGCAGAAGCAATATAAAAACTGACTACTTGATCATAACCTAACATTAAACCCAGGAAAAATCCTAAAATTGTTGTGAAAAGCACTTGCCCCACGCCAGTTGCAACAGCTGTACCTCCAACGCTTTTTACAATTCTCCAGTTAAGCCCAAGCCCTACTGTAAATAAAAGAAAGGCAACACCAATTTCGCTCATTGCATCAAAAAATTCTGAAGATTGTGTATATGCAAAAATTGTCGGACCAACAATAAGCCCGGCTATTAAATAAGCTATGATAAGTGGTTGACGAAGTCGGTATACTAAAAGCGACAGCGCTGCTGCTACAATTAACACTAATCCGATTTCAATAAATAGTTCATCAAACATTTGATTATATTATAGCAGAAAAATACAGGAACAGAAATATTTAAAAACAGAGAAACATCATGCAACGCAATTGCGTAGGGACGCGATTTATCGCGTCCGGTGAATCAAGATTTATCGCGTCCGGTGAATCGGATATATGGCGTTTGATTATTCCGCGCGTTCGTGGGGTTCCCGGTGTTTATGGAAATTCAGACAACACCGGGAACCTCAAAACAAAAAAGAAGCTCTGGATGAGCTTCTCAAGATTATTCAAAAGTGCATACTAGCAGTTCTGCTCTGGTGCGCCTGCTGTGATCTTGGCCTCGGCCAGGTCCCACTCCTCCCGCAACCAGTCAAAGAGCTTGCCATGCTCAAAGGCTTGAATAAGCTCTTCGGCATTGGTGACCAGCTCGTGCTTGGGGATGTGTTTATTCAGCGAGCCCCCTCCGCTCCGATCGCGACACCACCAAGCATCACGGAAATTGGCCAACTTGTCCTTATTTGCACGCAAGAAATTGATGGTATCAGCCACCATATCAGCGTACAGCGGGAACAGGCCAGTATTGGAGAACCGCGCCAGCACAAAGAAAGTTGGCAAATCTTCTTTAAAACCCAACACATACGGGTCAATCATCTTGAGCCAGCTGAGGTCATTCCAGTCATGCCCTGCCTCAGGCAGATACGGAGTGGCAATGACAACCTTGTCAAAATGTTGGAGTGCCTCCCTCATGATTCGAGCCACATGCGGAGGGATTGTGTCACCTTTGTACTGATCCAAAGTCCGTACGCGACGGTTAAACATTTGGAACGTATCAGCCCAGCGACGGTTGAAGTCAACTGGACCTTCTTTCTTTGCCAGAAGATTGCAGAAATACACGGTTGAAGGATGTGTACTGGGATCTCCGGCTCCATCGTGCATTTGATTTGCTCGAGTCTTCTCTTCCCCAGTCAAATGCATGTACCACACAGGCACAGCCATGAACAGGTCAGGAAGCTCACGCAAAGGAATGAATGTGTCAGGGCGCACAAGACCTTTGTCCCACAGGAACTTAAAGGTGCTTCGCACGCTCTTGAACTTGCCAACTTGGTCAGCAAGATCAGCGGCAGCGACTTCCATGCCCATATCGCGAAGATTGTTCATGGTTTCAAGAACCTGAGCATCCAACACTGTGTCGTCTTCGGAAAGCGGATCAAAGTCCGTGCCAAAGTCAGCAAGCATTGGGAACAGGTACACCAGATAGGCACGAAGCCAAGTCATACGCTCTGCATCAGTTGCGTCCCATGCGCGCGGAGCGCTTGGAAGCGGATGGTTCTCATCCACTTGTGCAACATCCTCAGCCGGAACTTTTTTGGCCTTCATGTGCATTACATGTCTAGGCGAATCGCTTAGACGTGCAAGAGATGCTGTTCCGCCATTACGCGTCCAAGGCGTTGAAACCACAAGCCCTGGTGTTGCTTCCTCACCAGCTGGGATTGCCTCTGCGTTGATGATCTGCGTCACTGCCCTGGCAGAAAGCGCCTTTCCGCCACGCTTTGAATCCGGCGCAACAGAAAACACAACTTCCATGCCTGGGAAGAGCTCGCCAGAGCAGTTGCTTTGATGGACAAAGACATCGTTGTCTGTGTCCAGATCGTGATCGCCACCGCCATCCAGACAGATGCTGGAAAGCGAAATGAAACCGAAATCCTCTCCCTGAGGCACGGTTCCGACTCGGCCAACATAACGTTTTTCTGTCATGTTGTCCTCCTTCATACATCATGCATTCATACAAGCCTAACAAGAGGGTGCATATCCCTTTGAAAGGCCCTGCGCGCCAGAAATTGACGC
>JBDRLV010000050.1:0-21927 GCA_043812755.1 Patescibacteria group bacterium
AGAACTTATCCGATTCATTAACTGGTATAACAGTGTGAAACCGCACAAAGGAATTAACAATCAAACACCTATAGAAAAACTTATTAAATATTTTTATCCACAATCGTTAGTGTAAACAACGCTTGCGATTCTTACAAATTAGTATATTAGAATCGATACATCATTAATTAAAATAAACTTATGGCTTTAGGCAAAGGATTAAGTTCTTTAATTCCACAACAAAAATCAAAAAAAGTTCGACACAAAGAAACTGGAAGTTCAAAGGACAAAATTTGGCATATTCCATTGTCTGAAATTGTTCCAAACGCAGAACAGCCAAGAAAAGAATTTTCACATAAAGAAATGGAAGATCTTGTTAATTCTGTAAAAAAATATGGAGTAATACAGCCAATTACAGTTGCAGAAAATAGTGATGGTGGATATGAATTAATTGCTGGTGAAAGACGTTTTAGGGCATCTCAAATTTCAGGAATGGCGAGTATCCCAGCAATGGTTAGATCAGCAACTCAGCAAGAAAAGCTAGAATTAGCTTTGATAGAAAATATCCAAAGACAAAATCTTAATCCAATAGAAGAAGCTTTTGCATACAAAAGACTTGTTGATGAGTTCGGTTTAAAGCAGCAAGAGGTTGCAGACAGTGTTGGAAAAAATAGATCAACAATTGCAAACACAATGCGTTTGCTTGATTTGCCGGATGAAATTCAAAAAGCTCTGATGGAAAATCATATTAGTTTTGGAAAAGCACGTGCAATTTTAAGTTTAAAAGATGAAAGAGAGCAAATTGCAATGTTTAAAAGCATGATCGGGGAAGGTGTTACTGTCAGAGATGTTGAAAGAGGTGTTGCAAAAAAAGGTCAAAAATCAAGAAAAGGTTCAGTTCGCCGTGATCCAAATATTTTAGCACAAGAAAGTTTGTTAGAAGAAAGGCTGGGTACAAAGGTTAGGATAAGTCAGAAAGGTGAAAAAGGAGTAATTACGATTGAGTATTTTTCAAAAGAAGAGTTGGGTCGCTTGTTGAAAGAATTGGCTTGAGTTGATTGTGTGGTATTTTTTGAATGTCAAAATTTGAAGCGATCGAGTAATTGGTAACTAGTAACTAGTAATTTTTTGTGAAGCAACCGACTTTTTTAGTAAAATATAAATCGAGTTGAATTAAGGTATGTTTTTTACAACAATTACCATTTACTATTTACCAATTACATTTACTTGCAGAATAAACATATGAGACCTGTTAAAATAGTACGTGTTTGTGCATTCATGCATTTCAATACCCTGTCAATCGACAGTATTTTTTTACTCTTGATTTTAAAGAGGTATTGGGTTAGAATTAGATCAGCATGACGACTATTTTAAAATAGTAAGAGATTCCTCCACTTCACTCCCCCTCGAAGACTCGGGTTCGTTTCGGTCGGAATGACATTAGTAAAATCCTATGCCAAAATTCGTACATTTACATGTACACTCACACTATTCATTACTAAACGGTTTAACAAAAGTAAAACCTCTTGTTAAGGTTGCAAAAGAACGTGGGTTTAAGTCAATAGCACTTACAGATTATGGTGCAATGTATGGTGCAATTGAGTTTTACAAGGCCTGCAAAGCAGAAGAAATAAAACCAATAATTGGCTTTGATGCTTATGTGGCACCAAGGAAAATGGAAGACAAAGACCCAGAAAAAGATAAAAAAGTATTTAGGTTGACATTATTAGCTGAAAATTATGATGGATATGTAAATTTAATGAAATTATGCTCAAAAGGGCATTTAGAAGGTTTTTTTCAAGGAAAAGCCAGGGTTGATAAAGATTCAATTAAAGAATTTAGTAAAAATGTAATTTGTCTATCAGGTACAATTGATGGTGAAGTATCGCAATTATTAAAAGCAAATAAAATTGATGAGGCGAAAAAAGCAGCTTTGGAATACAATGAAATTTTTGGTCAAGATAATTTTTATTTAGAACTTCAAGATCATCCTGCAATTGAGGGGCAAATGGATGTGAACACAAAACTTGTTCAATTATCAAAAGACACAAACATTCCACTTGTTGTAACACGAGATGTTCATTATTTAAATACTGATGATGCTGAAGCCCAAGATATTTTGCGTTGTATTTCAGAAGGTTGGAAAGTAGATTACACAGATAGAGAAGATTTTAGACAGGTGGATAGATCGCTTAACACAGCGGAAGATATTGAGTCTCGCTTTCGTCACATACCAGAAGCTTTGGAAAATACAGTAAAAATAGCAGATAGGATTAATATAGAAATAGAACTTGATCAATGGCATTTTGCTCCTGTTGATTTGCCAGAAGGCAAGACCGACGACGAGTTTTTAAAAGAAGAGACATATAAATATGTTGGAGATTTTTATGATGAAGTAACAGATGAATTAAAAGAGCGTATTGAATATGAGTTGGATATTATAAAGAAAAAAGGTTACTCCCCGTATTTTATTTGTGTTGCAGATTATGTTAGATATGCAAAAAGTCGTGGTATTGTAGAGTCAACTCGTGGTTCTGCGGCTGGCTCTCTTGTTTCTTATGTATTAGGAATTACAACAGTAGATCCAATGAGATTTAAATTACCGTTTGAGCGTTTTTTAAATCCATTTAGGCCAAGTCCGCCTGATATTGATACTGATTTTGCTGATGACAGAAGAGAGGAAATGATTGATTATATGGTTCAAAAATATGGAGAAGATAAGGTTGCTCAAATTATTACTTTTGGAACCATGGCAGCGCGTGCAAGTGTTCGAGATGTGGGCAGAGGGCTTGGTTTTTCATATAATTTTTGTGATCAAGTTGCAAAATTGATCCCACCAGGTGCACAAGGTTTTCCAATGACAATTGATCGTGCCTTAAATGAAGAACCTGATTTAAAAAAGATTTATAATACAAATGAAGATGTAAAAAAACTTCTTGATTTGGCACAAAAAGTAGAGGGTTGTGCAAGACACACATCTATTCATGCCGCTGGTGTGGTTGTATCACCAACTCCACTTACAGATTTTACTCCAGTACAGAGGGAAACAGGTGGAGATAAGATTACTACGCAGTATGAAATGAAATCAGTCGAGGCTGCCGGAGTTTTAAAAAACGATTTTCTCGGAATTAGAAATCTAGCTATTTTGGGAAATGCAGTTGAGATTGTGGAAAAAACTGCTGGTGACAAAGTTGATATTTATAATCTTCCTCTTGATGATAAAAAAGTTTTTCAAATGCTTGCTCGTGGAGAAACAATGGGTGTGTTTCAATTGGGTGGGGCAGGAATGACTAGATGGATAAAAGAACTTAAACCAAACCGAATTGAAGATATTATGGCTATGGTTGCTTTGTACCGCCCTGGTCCAATGGAATCAATTCCAGAATATATTGCTAGAAAATATAATCCAGAATTAGTTAAATATCCTGATAAACGTTTAGAAAAAATACTAGAAGCCTCTTATGGTCTTTTGGTTTATCAAGATGATGTCATGCTTACAGCAATTGAACTTGCTGGTTATGATTGGCTTGAGGCTGATAAATTTAGAAAGGCCATGGGAAAGAAAATTCCAGAAGAAATGGCAAAGCAAAAAATTCGTTTTTATCAAGGTTGTCGTGATCATGGGAATTTGAAAAATCAAACAATTGATGATCTTTGGCACGCAATTGAGCCTTTTGCGGCGTATGGTTTTAATAAAGCGCATGCAGCAAGCTATGGAATAGTTGCATATCAAACCGCATATATGAAGGCACATTATCCTGTGCAATATATGACATCAGTTTTGCAATCTGAATTTGGAGATGCAGAAAAAGTTGCGGCAATTGTTCATGAATGTAAAAGAATGAATATAGAAGTTTTACCTCCAGATGTAAGTGAAAGTTTTAGAAATTTTGCTATGGTTTCAAAACCAGGTGAGCCTGGTCGTATACGTTTTGGTTTAAATGCAGTAAAAAATGTTGGAGAACATATTTGTGATGTAATTTATCGTGAAAGAAAAGAAAATGGTAGGTATAAGAGTTTGGAAGACTTTTTAGAAAGAGTTCAAGATAAAGATTTAAATAAAAGATCAGTAGAAAGTTTAATACAATCCGGTGCTTTTGATTGTTTTGGGATTGATAGAGGTGTTTTACTTGCCAGTGCGGAAAATATATTATTTTATTCAAAACAAATTAAAGAAAGAGAAGTTTCAAATCAAGATTCTTTATTTTCAGGCACAACCATTGCTTTGGATGATAAAGTTACAATTAAAGAAGCAGAACCTGCAACACTTGATCAAAAATTAATTTGGGAAAAAGAATTACTTGGTTTATATATTTCTTCTCATCCTTTTTTATATTTTCAAGAAAAAATGGAAGAGATTTTAACCCCACTTAATGAAGTAGAAGAGCACCCAAGAAATGAGTGGTTAGTTGTTGGCGGTGTTGTTGAGGCTTTGAAAAAGAAAATTACTAAAAAAGGAGATATAATGATGTTCGTGACTATTCAAGATGTTACAGGTTTGATGGAGCTTTTGGTTTTTCCAAAAACATACCAGAAAACACAAGAAATGTGGAAAGAGGGGAATTTGGTTTGTGTTGTTGGGCGTACACCAAAAGAAGCTGGAGAGAATAAAGTTTTTGTGGAAAACACCTATATTCTTACAAAAGAAAATTCAGAAAGTATTGCAAAGCAGGTTAGTATGGGACTTCAAGTTTTTGACAAAAAGCAAAGTAATGAATCGGAAAAGTCAGTAACTATTTCTTTGAGTCAAGAAGAGTTAAAAAAAAATGCTCAAGATTTAAAAAAATTGTTAGCACAGTTTCCTGGTGATTATCAGGTATATATAAATATAGATGGTAGTGTAATTAAAGCACAATCAAAAATTGTTTGGAGTGAAAGTATTAAAGCGAAGATTGAGGAAGTGGTGGGGGAGGGGAAGGTTGTCCAGTCATAAGCCATAAGTCATAAGTCGTAGAGACGCGATTTATCGCGTCTTTTGCGTTGTAAAAATAGTATTATTTTCGATATAAAAAAAGGGTTCTTTTAAGATATTTTTTTGTATAACCAATCAGACCCTTAGGTCTGTAAAAGTCCCGTAGGGACGGCTGACATTAGGCAGGCACTTCAGTGCCTGTTAAGGTATCATAATAAAAAATAGTCCCGTAGGGACGACTGATGATTGGCAAATTATGCTTTAAAATTCTTCAGTCGTCCCTACGGGACTTTTTATGTAAATTAAATTTTTACAGGCGCTAAAGCGCCTGCCTACTATCATTCTGCCCCTACGGGGCGTTTCAAATTTAAATTAATCTTTATAGAACGTAAAAATAATGTTTCAAGAACTACACCTATACTTATTGCAAAAAGTGCATATTGCATTGCTGTTCCATGTAAACTTGTTACAAATAATAATACTGACCAACCAATCAACCTTCCAAATGTAACAGTAAACCATTCCATAATTACAATATATTCAACTCTGTGTGTTTCAAGGTTTTCAAAAGTATTTACTAAATTATCTTTGTAAACTTTTCTTGGAATTGATAATAGTGGTAAAATGATTTCTCTAACAAAACCAAATAAAATATATGTTATAAGCATTGGTATGCCTGCAAGAGCTAAAATTGATAAGAAAAATAATCCGCCCCCAATTAAAATACTATTTTTGTAATGTTTGTATGGTATAAATTTACCAATTATAATAGTCGTTATAATAGAAATTGCTGTAAACATTGTAAGCCAGCCCCCAACATGGAATTCATTCTGTAAAATATCAAAAAGTAAAATAGGAATTAGCCTTTCCAAACTACCTCTTTGACTCATATTTCCAAAAAAAGCTCCTAGGACATATTTTTTCATTTCTTTATTTTTGAAAATCAATTTAAAAGTTTGTAATAAATGTAGTTTCGGTGTCTTGAGGTGTGGCATTTTAATTTTTCCAAATAGTAATGATAACAAATATATAATAGATCCTAATATAAATATGTTGCCATAGCCAAAACCAAACAAGTTATATGTAATTAGAGCTCCGCCTATGATCGGAACAAGCATTAAAAAAACAGTTTTAAGACCACCAGACATTCCGTGAAAGTTGCCTCTGTTTTCGGTATTTGTAAGATCAAAGCGTATTATATGATATGCGATCCAATACATTCCATTAAAAAATCCAAGAATTGCCCCTAAAATATTTAAATAATTTATAGCATTGTCTTTTAAAAGAAACAAAATAACAAAAAATATCGCAGTTCCAATAATACCAATGTTTCTAATTAGTTTTTTTGAACCATTTTTAACACTGTTTGCAAAAAGAGTAAAACTAATTGTATGAAAGACTAAATATGAAATACTGAATAAGGCAACTGTTGGTAAACTTTTTGTTTGGTTCCAAATATATAGAGCCATGAATATTAAAAAAAGCTCTCTTCCAAACACAAATAAATTGTGTGATAGGATGAGCTTTTTCAGTCTTGATCCTATTTTGTTTTTAACCAATCCATCCATAGTCTGTAAGTTTTTGTTCTACTTTATTATATATAAATTTATGCCCCTCTGTGTTTGGGTGTAAACCATCGTCTAATAATTCAAGACTTGGGAAACTGTTATATAATTCAACAAAAGGAATTTTATTTTTTTTACAAAATGATTCTAAAAAGTCATTGTATTTTTTGGTTTCTTTTTTATAGTAGTAAGTATTATTTCGAGCCCCCATTGGTTGGGTTAGTTTTTCATCTATTGGCGTTAGCCCAACAAACATTATTTTGTTTGAAAATTCTTTTGCTTGCTCTAGTAATTTTTTAATATTTTTTTTATACAAATCTTCCTCAACCCACACACCTTGTTTGTTTTCTAAAAAAGCCGGATCATTTGTGCCAATTGCAAAAATAATTATCATGTCATCTTTTTGTCTTGCAATCGTTTCAGGCTTAAATCTTTTTAGCAGGGTTTCAGTTGTTTCGGCAGAAACACCCATGTTATACACAGAGATTCCATAACCACCCTCTTCTTTTTCTACTTCACGTCTAAGGGTTTCAGCCCAGCCGCCATTCTTTGTGTCACTTACACCGTGTGTAATACTGGCTCCAAAAATTATTATTCTCATATTTTTTTATTGTTAACATCAAAACCACGTTCTGACAATAGACGTAGTCCTTTTTCAATTATAAAATTTGTAACAGGATTGTGTCCGCCATTTGGAATGATAATATCTGCTTTTTTTCTAGAAGGCCAGCAAAAGGTTTCATGCATGGGTTTGACAGTTTCACGCCATTGTCTTGCTGTATCGTCAAGCGTGCGTCCGCGTTCTTCTCCACTATCTCTAAGTGCTCTTCTAATAAACCTTTCGTCATTGTCTGTATCAACAAAGATTTTTAAAATTGCTTCATCGACTAGTTCGTTATACGTTAAAACTAGTATTCCTTCCAAAATAATAACTGGTTTTGGTTCAGTTAAAATCCATTCATCTTTTCTAGCATGAATTCTGTAATTCCAACGAGGAGTTTTAATTGCTTCTCCTCGTTTTAAAGCTTGAATGTGATCTAAAACCATCTTATTATCAAAAGAGTCTGGATGATCGTAGTTTCCTTTTTTACCCCAAGGAGAATCAGGGTCATAATACCAGTCATGAGAAATTCTAACACAAAGCTCTGGACCAAGAGCTTCAATTATTTCATTTGCACAAGTTGTTTTTCCAGAAGCAGTGCCTCCGGCAATTAGAATTAGAACACTTTTTTGGTTTTGCATAGATTTTATTAATGTCATTCCGACCGGAACGAGTCCGAGTCTTCGAGGGTGAGTGAAGTGGAGGAATCTCTTGGTATTTTAAAATAAACTTTGCAAAACAAAGAGATCCCTCGACTTCGTTCACTCGCAGACTCGTTCACTTCGCTCGGGATGACAACTACTAGCTTACCAACCTCCAATTCGGATCAGCTTTCACATCTTTCCAAGAAACAAATTCTTTTTCCTTTGCATGATAATACGCTGCCACACCAATCATTGCCGCATTATCCATAGCGTATTTTATATCAGGAGTTAAAAATTCGCAACTAGGAAATTTATTTTTCAATTCTTGCTTCATTGTTTTGCGAAGTTTTTTGTTTGCACTAACTCCACCAACTAGTAATACTGTTTTTGGATTATATTTTTCAACGGCTCGTAAAGTTTTTTGTACTAAAACATCAATTATGGCTTGCTCAAAACTAGCGCAGAAGTTTTGCATTTCTGAAGTCTGAAGTCTGAAGTCCGGAGTCTGCTTTTTTAGCCAGTAGAGTGCTGCTGTTTTTAAACCGGAAAAACTGAAATCAAAATTATCAGAATTTAACATTGGTCTTGGAAAATCAATCTCATCTGGATTTCCTTTTTGTGCAAATTCAGAAATTTTTGGTCCACCTGGATAATCAAAACCAACTAGTTTTGCAACTTTGTCAAAACATTCTCCAGCTGCGTCATCTCTTGTTGCACCAATGCGTTCATATTTGCCATGATCTTTCATTAAAATTAATTCTGTATGGCCGCCGGAAACCGTCAGGCAGAGCACATCTGACATCTGACACCTAACATTTGACTTTTCAATTTCAACTGAATGGATATGTCCTTCAATGTGGTTTACGGCTACTAGTGGCACATCCCAAAGATAGGAAAGTGTTTTTGCTGCCTCTACTCCAACAATTAGACCTGTAATCAGGCCTGGACCAGAAGTGACAGCTATTACATCAGGCTTCTCTATTTCTTTTTTTGTAAGCCTTGTAAGCTTTGTGGGTCTTGTAAGCTTTTTTGTCATGACTTCCTCAATCAATGGCAGAATGTTCTCAGCATGCATTCTCCCTGCTACCTCTGGAACAACCCCACCATATTTTTTATGTACCTCAATTTGACTTGCTGTTTTTTCAGAAAGTATTTTAAAATTATTGCCTTTTGCTTCAATTAAAGCCACTGAAGTATCATCACACGAACTTTCAATTGCAAGTATTTTCATATGAGGTTATTCTAGCAGAGAATTGCTTTTTTTTCCAGACTTAATTCGTACCACTTGACAAGCTTTTATGTTTCATATATAATCATACATAATTAAATATAGTTAAAATATTCAATTAAACCTATGGTAAAAATAACAAGATTAGACAAAAGATTAACTTTAAAACCACAAACAATGCACAGGGTTTATGCTTTGATTTCTGAAATTGATGAGCTTAAAGGTCAGTGGAAAATGGGAACTAACTTATCCCCTCAAACTCTAGGTCGTTTAAAAAAGTCAGTAATAATTACATCCACTGGAGCTTCTACTCGTATAGAGGGGGCTATTTTGAGTGATGAAGAGGTAGAAAAACTTTTGGGTGGGTTAAAAATACAAAAACTAAAAACTCGCGACGAGCAAGAGGTAGCTGGCTACGGTGAGCTTTTAACTAATATTTTTGATTCACACAAAAACTTAAAATTAACAGAGAGCACTATTAAACATTTCCATAAAGAATTACTTAAATATTCTGACAAAGATCAAGGACATTTTGGGGATTATAAAAATAGTACTAATAGAGTTGAGGCAATAGACCAAGATGGAAAAATAGTCGGAGTTTTATTTGACCCAACTCCACCTCATTTAGTTAACAAAGAAATGCAAGAATTAATTTCTTGGACAAATCAAAATATAAAAGATAAAGATGTGCATTCTCTAATTATTATAGCTAATTTTATTTTTGAATTTTTGGCCATTCACCCTTTTCAAGATGGTAATGGTAGACTGTCTAGGATATTAACCAATCTTTTATTACTTAAACAAGGATATGAATTTATGCCTTATACTTCACATGAAAAGTTGGTTGAGGATAATAAAAAAGATTACTATTTAGCTTTAAACAAAACGCAAAAAACATGGAAGACAAACAAGGAAGATTTATCTCTCTGGCTTTTATTTTTCTTGAAGATATTTTTAGAGCAGACCAAACTGGCTAATAAACTTATGATCGAAGAATCTATGGAAGTTTTACTGTCTGAAAAACAGTTGTTGATTTGGAATTATATTTTGGAAAACAAAACTATAACTACTAAAAAAATACGAGAGGATTTAAAAATGCCTACACCTACGATTGTACAGGTACTGAATAAATTGTTGGGGATGAAAAAAATTGAAAGACTCGGTGCTGGAAGAGGCGTAAGATATAAGTTGATTAAATAAAAATAATTTTAATTTTATGATTTTAACAAAAAAAGAATCCAAGCTATTTTTTGATTTATACATACCTCTTTTAGGATATGCTAATAATTATGATGGAAAAAATAAACAAAAAACTATGGCAGAAGCACGAGATATTCTTTATAGCAATAAACAAATTATAGAAGATTTTATAAAAGACAATTCTAAAAAATTTAATAAGGAAAAATTAAATATAATAAAAGGTTGGAAGACTTTTATTAAAGATGATTTTGTTCTTATTCGTTCTTTAAAAAAATATAGTGTGCTTTTAACTATCAAGGGTAGGAAAGCAAGAGCCTATGGAATTTTAGGTATTACAGAACCAGTTGTAGACGTAGCGCTTTATGGTATCGGCACATATTTGGAAAATATTATTCTCTTACCATGGAAAGATAAAATAATATGGGATGGGCTATGCATACAAAAACCTATCATATTAGGAAATAATTATATGAAAAGTTTTACTAGAGAGTACATGCAGATTAAAAAAGCAGGAAATATTATTGAAAAACTCAATTAAATCTATGTTTTTAACTACTCAAAAAAAGACAAGAAATGAAGAAGGAATTAGCGAGTAATGATAAAAGCTAAACTAAATGATGAATAATATTTTAAAACCTCAACAAAAGATAAACTTATTTAAAAATATCTTCCGTGGCAGGGAAGATGTTTTTGCAGTACGCTGGGAAAAAGCTGATGAATCTGCTAGTGGTTGATCTGTACCCCAAAAAGTGGACACTTGTTAGTGTCCACTTTTTGGGGTACAGATCAATGGTAGACCACTCAACTGACCATTGGAACCTTTTCATAGAAGAAATAAGGCAGTGGAGCCTTGTGATTCCATCTGTGTTCAGTGAAGATTGTGATCTTACTTGTGAGCAATTATAGTCTATTTTAGCGGAAATGTCAATGTTTTATGTTCCCGATTATATCGGAACAACGGAGCCGACCTATCAATCTTGTTCGGACACGGTGGGCATTCCCTATCCTGAACCCCGACTTGACCTTACACATCATCATCATATTCTTCTTCGTCTTCATCCTCAAACTCTTCTTCCCACTCATCACCGTGTCCTTTTCCTTCTGCTTCAAGATAATAACCACTTGCGCGATTATACCCCCCAAGCTTGTAATAGGCTGAATCCATATTAGCAATTATCAAATCGTTATTGCTCATGCCTTGGACAACATGGGGCAACCCAATTTTAGCCGCTAATTTTTCAATAAACTCACTGAGTTGTTTTTCCAGCTGATCTTTATATCGAGAACTGTATGTTGTATCAGCTTCAATGTTATCAACAACAAAAGCGGTGCTATCATCGTTATCAATACCAATCCAACACCAAGCTACAACCACAGGAATTCCTTTTTGTTCGTCATAGATAGCTACAATTTGCATACCTAAATCGGTTACATAGTCGGCAATGACACTTTCTGCCCCCATGTGTTCACTGTCTATGCGGATACAACAATCAGTGTAGTTTCCTAAATAGAGATCCTGATCAGGGTTTCTACTCCATAAACCAATGCGCATTGGTTTCCCGTCCATCCTGCTTTCTTTCTCGACAAAAATATTGGCTAAAGTTGTCCGGTCGCTATTGTAGTGATCCATATGTTCTCCGACGCGTTCCTGTATTTCTTGCGTTATGGAATCAGCCCAATCTGTATTGAGCGCTTGGGTTAAAAGAGGATAAAGTATTGCCTTAAAATTTTCTACACGACTTTCAAGTTTTGCCATGTTTTCTCTAAGTCGTTGTTTTGCTTTTTTTGTTTTGATTTTGTTTGTCGCTATAAATTTTCTTTTTTCTGCTGGCGTACCATCTTTTTCCTGAGTAAGCTCCACTTCCAGTTGGACAATTTCATCATATATCTTAAAAACGGTATTTTTCACGACCTCAAACCCCTTCATGTTGTTATGAATTTTCTTCCAGATTGATATGGTTTTAACTTTTGCAATCTGTCCCTCCAAATTCCTAATACCTTTTTCGACTCCAGCGGCTTTATCTGAATCACCAAAGCGCTCGGCTTCTTCTCTTTGAGCCATCATTTTTATCAATTGCTTTTTCAGTGTATCAATATCTCTTGCCGGAATTTGTGCCGCACTCAATTCCTTTTTATATTCCTCAAGTACCGATGTGATAGTAGCTTTATAATGATCAAGGGATGTTTCAATGCGCTTAATTGGTGTTATTATCATTTCTGAAAATGAAACGGCTGTCTCTTGACCAAGATCAAAAAGTTGATCTTCATCATACGTCAGCCACGCTTCGATGTCGACTCCTATTTTCTCCAAAGATCTTAAAATTTCGTCATTACGACGGTAGTCTTTTAATTTTTCCTGCATGCTGATTCGAAATTCCGGTGAGTCTGCTTCAATATCCAGATTTTCGTCCAAGACCTCGGATTTGAACCGATACATTGTTTCAATGTTTACGCGCGATAATTTATCCAACGACCTGAATTTGAAAAGTAATTTATTACCGTACTGTTCATTGTCGATAATCGCCTGTTCCAAAAAAGGATGCTCTTGCAGAATAGAGACAAAGTTTTCAGATTGTAACGGCGTGAAGATTGAAATGGCGGCGTCAACCGATGCGACCACGCGTACAGCCAATGCTGGAAATTTTTCTTTCAGTAATTCAAAGTTTTGCGTGGCCACTGAATTCATAGCAATAATGGTTTCGCCATTCAAATCTGGCAAAAAAACAGTTGCTAATTCACGTGCCTCTTTGGTCTGCTCTTGGTCAGTCAAGATTTTCTTGAGCATAGCCAAAGCCATTTCACGTACATCATGGCGTTCTGCAAATTCTTGCGAAATTATGCCTTCTTCTATAAAACCATGTAAACGCTGCACGTCTTGGTGTCGTAATGCGGCAAGGAATTTTTCTTCTTGCTGATTCAGCTTCTGTTGTTCAAGAACAGTAACATCAACATCAAGTTTATATTTTTCTTTCACTGCCATCGATTGCTCTACGTTATGTGCGGACCCCCAACCTGTGTTATTGAGCCATGCACTATAAAGTGCTGTTGCTCCTTCTCGTGTTTTTGCCGGCGATAAATTAAAAGCGATCGCTAAACCATCTGCCTCCTTATTACAATCATCAATATGCCATTTGCCGAGCACAGGATGGGATTCAATCACATGAGCATTTTTGGCAAAAAATTCAAACGCCTTAATGGCAAGATCTTCGGCTTGCAAATTATTTAGATCGAACTCTTTCTGAAATTTATAAATTGTTTGAGAAGTCAAAATAAGCGGTAGAACCCGCGTATCTTTTGATGCCTCGGGTCCTTTTTCTGCGGCATCTAGTAAAAAATCAAAAACTAATTCACCCGGTACACCCTCATACAAACCGAAAAGTTCGTTTAACTTTTTTCGATCCTTAAAAGGGGATCTGATTTTACTAAAAGCTTCTACTTGATCCAAATCTTGTGTTACTCGACGTAATTCATCAGCAAACAAATAGTCAATGAGGTGCCCATTTTGCAATGTTTCGGCTGTTTGTACAGCTCTAAACAGAATGTTTACTCCAAACTTATCTTCTTGATGAGATCCATATTTGGGTTCCAAATAGTCGCCTTTACGTTCATAGTCCAAGTTCATGCTTTGTCCAATCGAACCGGGGACTTCGAGATATTTTTGTAAGAATGGCGCAAGGTGCTTGTAAAGTAGTGAGGTGACTTTTTCTTGAAGGACATCGCTCGTAAAAAAGTCCGGGCAATTGCTGAAATCAAGCATCTCAACAAATACTTTTACCGTGTGTGGATCGGGATATTCTGTAATGGTATCAATGATCAGTTGTTGTTTTAGTGCTGTCATCTCTTCGGAATGCAAGACTGAATCCGGCAAAGCAAGCGATTTGAATAGCAAAAATTGACGCAATTGTCTATAATCTTTTTTCTCTATAAAATGCTTTACTGCTTGTGTTCTTACCTCGACAGCTTGAGGTGAATTGAGAAAAGATTCGGGTAGAGCAAATTTTTCAACTACATCATTTGCCTTTGAAATATCTTGTTGTTTTACAAAATCAAGAAAGCCGGACTTTGCCATTTGTTGCAGTTCCTCTGCTGAAAAGCCCGTTTTTTCAATTTGATCCGGAGAGATGGACATGCTTTGCACAAGGGACGCAGGCGAGCTGTCAAAATACTGTGTGAGGTATTGAGAAGTGAGTGCTTTTGTTTCCTGTGTAGAAAGAAGCTCGGATGAAGCATCAACAACTTCGTTAACACCAAAAATGTTTTCAAGTTCAGCGAGATCTTTTTCCTTTAGTTCTGTCTGCGGAAGTTCACCAATAGCGCTAGAAAACCACTGATCAATCTGTGCCTGAATCTCCGGCACCCGCAGTCCCTCAACAGGAAAATAAGGTTCTTTTTTGTGGGACAAAATTGTAGAAAGAGCAGGATATCCTTCCAACACCAATTCTTTTTGCCCTTTATTCCGATCCAATCTAACCGTACTTCCAAATTTATAACTGTGGCTTGAACGATCGGCAACAGACAATTCCTCCACAATGCGTCGCGCGATCATTTTCTTCATTTTTTTGGATTCTACAATACTGTCATATAGATCGAATCTCTTCAAAACGGATGACAAATCTTTCTCAGAGCGCAGGACATCCAAGCCATAACCATCAACGAATTCCACAAAACCGTCTTCTTTGATATCTTGCAGTTCAGATGCGCTGAATTCAAATCCAAATTGTTGTGGCAAATCATCACGTATGATTTTTGTAAAGCCCGGATCATAGTCTAAAGCAAACCTGTTGCCTTGCCTGCCTTTTTTGATGGTAAATGGCGTTTTGAGTTTCGTAATACAAAATTTTCGAACCTCCGCAGCCGTCAATTCATCACTGATACCAAGTTTATTTTGGAGCGTTTTAATTTGGCCTGCCATAATTTCTGCCTTCCATCCTAAACGAATACTGTCAATCTTTTGCGTGAATACTTCTTCACGCGCTTTTTTCAGTTCTTCGGCGGAAAGGCCGGAGAGATCCAGATGGTCGGCAGTATCATAGTCGTCATTCATCAATGCTTTTTGATACAAATCCAATCCCTTTCGCGCTTGTACTTCTGATTCTTCGCCGACGATCTCTTTTACAGCCCCCACCTCTATTTTTGATGATTTTCTTTCAGGTGACATAAAAAATAATGTTATTAAACCTCAAGCGCGCCCATAGAGTAAGCACCCGCTTTAATTCCCAATCCCGCGTTATCAGCGGCGCCGCTTCCACCATCTTCATATTGTAAGTTATTCCTTGAGGTGCGGACTCGAACCCTGATTGGTCCTTGCATTGACCCGCGTAATACTTTAACAGAACCCATCCTACTAGCTTTCTTGAGCAGATACTTATTAAAGTCATCGTCAAAGTTGTGATCAGCTTTGTTGACCGAGGTATATGTTGGCTCAATAAAAATAGCAGGTTCTTTCTCTATCCAGACAAGTTTAACAATAGAGCGAGCCACTATTGTACCGTTCGGTTTGCGCACCATAATTATTTTTTTGTCGGCATCAGCCACATAGGATAATAAACATTTATTGAATTCAATCCTGCCTTCGTAGTTCTGGCAGGATCCTGAACCACTAGGATATTTCCCGGTTTCAAGCAGTGTCTTAGGATGATCAGATTCTTCGATGCGAAGCCCTGTCAATTTTAACTCTGCACCCGTGGTTTTAAGCATCTCAACGATGTTTTCAATATCTTGAGCAATCACCGATTTCTTTTTGCGAAATTCTTCAGCCAGTTGCGCAACCCATTCACCAAGCGCGCCGCGCTTTAGTTCTCCCTTTTCATCTAAAAGAGCATTGGCACGGATCTCTTCGGGTGTAAGGTTGGCTAACCGTAAAAGTTTTTCCGCGATTTGAAGATGAGAATTTAGATTTTTAACTGTTTCCGGCTTGGTGTCATCGCGCAGACCCAGACGCTTCCTCAACGTTTCAATTTCCGCGCCAAGGGCATTCATATCCTCAGCCCAACGCGTGGCCGCTTGCATCCGGCGAAGACCTGATTTGAGTTTTGCCGATGATTTGATCGTGAGTGTTTCCTGAATTTGAGCTGTGCGCGCCTGAGTTTTTAACAAAATACCCTCTGGCAATGCATTTGAATCAAGCCCCAACTCTTTCATTACGCGCGGAAGGCTGGTAAGCCGATATAATTCAAGCCCCGAAAGTAGCCGTGCTTTTTTGAGCGAGTCGGGATTGTATCCTTCAGCTTGGTGTAAAACATTTCTTGTCCAAAGGTGGACATCATGTGCCCAGGCAGATTCCGGGTTTTGAGCTGAATAAAGATGTCCATTATCCAGACCGGCAGTGACAATGCGACGAATTTCGACGACTTGGCTCTCTGCCTCAATAGCACTCACATGGACTTCTTCCAACGACATCGGCTCTACATTTGCAATCCACTGATCTTTTTGATCCGCCGTTAAGCCCTCAAGAAGTTTTTCTGCTTCCTCATTTTGATATCTAAATTCTTTCCAGCGATCTACAAAAAAACTCTCAGCCGTCTGACGAAAAAGTGGCATTCCTTCTGGAAAACCATTTCGATACTTTGATGCCAAAACAAAAAGTGGCCGTAGCGTACCCCACTCTGATTCGAGTCTTTGATAATCCGCAAGGTCGGGACTAAAGCCGAGAACTTTGGCAATGATGGTGCGTTGTTTTTCTTCTATTTGGTCAAGATAGGCCTTCGGATTTTCTACCTTATTTGGTAAACGCAGCTCAATTCTAAAAATCTCGTCAGAGTCTCTCCATGTTTGATGCTGCCCGTAATGCAATCCTAAACCCTGTCCTAATCCTAAATGATGACCCCCACCTAAATGCTGGCCATGTGATGGTGGTTCTTCTTCTGCCCCTTCCGCGATAGCTTCAGACAAAGCTACTAAGGATGCCAACGTATCAATGATCTTCACTGTTATGTCTTGTTCTGGATTGAACTGTAAAATTTGCTCGAAATTTTTCTTTATTCTCTTCAGCTCTTTGTCTGTCGCTGAGGAAGTGAGATGTACAATTGCGAATTCCGCTTTTGTTGCCAGCTCACTGGATCCAGATCGCTTCGCTTTTACATTTGCAAATATAGAATCGAGCTGATGTAACAAGCCATCTAAATCCATTTTTTTTATTTTCAATAAGGCATACAGATGTGGAGGAAGCGCCGTCAGTCTCACGTCGCGAGCGGTCTCTGGTTCTTTTGGAATTTTAATCATTTTGCCGGCCAGCACATCCCAGGTTTTTTCAAAAAGATCTTTATTGGAAATGCGACGCGCTGACTCATAAACTCCCGCGTCAATTTGCGGATGAAGATCTTGCCAGATGATAGCTGTTTCCGGAAATGCTTCTAATATCTCTTTTAAACTTTGTGGATCTTGTCTATCCCAAATTGCTTTGACTCCAGCAGTAAATGTTTTTGTTTCAAGCTCAACTCCTGTAAGCTCATGTAAACGGTTTAAGTCATCAATACGCATTCCATCAATGAGTTGCGCAAATAACCGCTGAATGGGCACAGGATCAAAATCAACACCTGTGATTTCATGAAGTTGAATCAGTTTGCTTAACGCTTTCTCATCATGAAGATACTTTTCAAGTATTCCAGCATATTTCCGCAGTACAAGCTCATGATCTATTTTCATTCCCGTCATTTCTTTAAGCTTGATGAGACCGTTAAAGTCTATATCTCGATTATCGCCATAACGAAGATCTAAAGCAAGTAAAGTTCTATATCCTGCTTGTACATCAAGAGACTCAATCTTTAATTCTAAATCAAACATCTCGTTAAATCTGGCGATTTTCCCCATTTCACCTCTACAAATCAACATATTGTATCCTTCTTGCGCGACAGTAGGATCAATATCCACGCCGGTTGACTTTGCGACATTAGACATCATGTTGGCAAAATCGGCTCCACCTTCTTCAATCAACACCGTATATACCTGCTGAACTATGTGCGGATCAATTTCAACGCCGGTAAAATTTTTGAGAGCTATCAATCTGTCAATTTGAAACCTTATCGGATTATTGTATAGACGGCCACCACGGACTATCGCGGTATATCCCTGCTGTACGATGTCTGGTTCGATATCTACTTTAATACCCGTGATATCTTTGAGCCTAAAGAATTCGTATACATCCCCATGCTTTACCAGCTCTGTATATCCCTGCTGCACAATCTGCGAATCAACTTCAATGCCTGTTGATTTTTGAAGTTGCTCAAGATCTCTTATTGAGCTTGTGCGGATTAACTCTGCATATTTTTTCTGTAATGCTTTTATTCTTTCTTCTTCTCTCTTTTGAAGAATCTCATCATATGCATCCTTGATGACCGGAACAGATTTAGTCATGTTATGGAAGGTGACTAACCTATGATGAGATTTTTCCAGGTATTGTCTTTTGCTCCAATCCCCCCATTGAACTTCCGCCTGCTTTTGCGCGAATTCTTTTTCGTCAAATGGAATACCCTCTTGTGCAAAGCGTTCTAAATCAGAATCAATCCTTTTCACCACTTCATTAAAAATAGCAGGATCTTCTTTTTTAATACTTGTGAGTAAAAAATGTAATACTTCAGGTGTAAATCGTTCGGCATTTATATCATAATTGCCGACTCGCATGAAAAAACTTTCCGCACGCAGTTTTTTTTCTTTCTCATTTACAGCAGGGCGAAAGAGATCTGTTCTAGCATCATCTAATACCTCCTGTGCGCTCTCATCTTTCTGCAAGCATCGTTCCAATGCTACTTCTGCCAATCGAGGCAAATCTTGTGGTGTACTATTTTTTGCGCCCTTAAAATGTTCATATATTTTAGCCAACGGGACAGTATCTAAATACTTTTTCATCGTAATACCTAATACATCTTCACGCGTTTTAGCAAAATCTAATGCAAAACGAAAAAGAACCGTGGGATTATAGTTTGGAATGTGTGGCATCTCGTTGCGATGCTCAAATTCATAAAGGTAAGCGGCGGTAACGAGTCTTGTTCGTTCTTCCTCCACCCCCTTTGCAGATTGGCTCAATCCAAAAATATAACGTTTGTCTGGATTGTCAGCCAATCGATTTCTTATATTCATCTGCAATCGAGCTTTCCATGCTTCAGATTTTGGTAGATCAGTTAACTCAGATTCGATAAAATTCTTAAGTATTGCTTCCGAATTTTGAATTAAATCATCAGCTTCAAATTGAAGCTTGGCTTCAACTACATCTTTTACTTCATTGCATTGGGCTTTCTTTTCACCAATTCGAGCTTGTTCTAAAGTATATTTTTTTTGACCATCCATAGAAAATCTCATTTATTGCGCCACTAAAAATTGGACTCTAAAAGTTTTTTCAATCTAAATCGATCAAAGCCGATTATAATTTGATCGTCAATCTCTACGACAGGTACGCTCATCTGTTGGGACTTGCGTACCATATTCTCCCAAGCCAGATGATCACGCGAAACATCAATTTCCTCAAAATGCAATCCTAAGTTTTGTAGATATTGTTTTACTTCAACACAGGCATTGAATTCCGGAGAGATATAAATAGTAACTTTCATAATTTCTTAGTAAAAATCTCTTGAATTATAGCAATTTTTGCACGAAAAGTCTAATTTACGTGTATGTGACGAAAACAATGATAACATTCTCTTATCTTAGCTCTATTTAAACTGTGGGCAAAGTATCACTTTTGAGGTGTTCCCCTGGAGAGATAAACCAGTTAGGCTATTCACAAGGCTGGTTTCTTGCGCTTCGGTTTCTTTTCGGGTATACTGGATATATCTATGCAAACACTTACCAAACGACAAAAAGAAACACTCATATATATAGAGGAATATATTGAGAAACACGGGGTTGCACCCTCGTTTGAGGAAATCGGTGAGTATTTTGGCCTCTCTGCCTTGTCCACCGTGCACGAGCATGTGAGCGCACTGGTAGATAAAGAGTATCTCTTGCGAGACGAGCGCAAAGAACGAGGATTATCTTTGGCTAAGAAACGACGGGAATACTTGACTGTCCCCCTGGTCGGCACCATTACCTGCGGAACACCCATAGAAGCAATAGAAGACGCGGGTGAATATATAAAGGTAGCAAGAGAGCCATCCTTGCGAGGCAATTTGTTTGCCCTCAAAGCCAAGGGCGACTCAATGATAGGTGAGGGTATTTTTGACGGAGATATTATCATTGCAAAAGAACAACAGACTGCAGACAATGGCGACACGGTCGTAGCAGTCATAGACGATAATGAAGCCACACTCAAAAAGTATTTTAAGCAACAACATCGCATTAAACTTCAACCCGCCAATCCGGCTTTTGAGCCACTCTACAGAAAAGACGTTGCTATCCGCGGTGTGGTCGTCCGTGTGATCCGCCGTTTCATATAATCCTTTGGTATGGCCGGCATACATATATACAAAGATTCATTTTCACCTTTGCAGTCACATGAGCACCTCTGCCGAGACAATCAAACAAAAAATGCTCGAGTTTGCTCGGCTATTCAATATCGAACGGAATGTGTTTCAGCGTTTTGTGATTGTCTACAAATATATTTATTTTCTTCATAGCGACCCTATTACAAAAGGTATATTACAAAAAATATTTGACCACACAGCCAAAGCCATGGGTGAACACGGCGAAAATAATTTAAACGAAGAACAATTTCTTTCAGTCAAGGGTGAGGCCATATTTACGAGGCAATTTTGGATATATTACACAAATCTCGAGCATATCTATGATAAGATGAAACGCATGCGAACATGTGGCATAGATGATAAGGCAGAGATTGAAAATCTCTGCCGTTTGTTCTCTAAACCATATTCCAGTGAAATGCTTATGCTTTCATTCAAGGTAGTGAATAGCGAAGTATTTGATGAATTAGACAAAGATTGTTTTTTTGATAAAAACAAAGACGAAACTCGCTTTGACCACAAGAAAAGTATGTTATATATTCGTGGAAAGAAAGTACTTATCAATAGACAGGATAAAATTACCAATGCACACAAACTTTTGTGTCACATCTTTATTACCAACAAAAATAACACTGCAGATGATTTTTACTACGCAGAGATTGCAGAAGAAGAATTTAACGAACTTGATTACAAGGCTAAACCAAATAATTGGTGTAGGTATCGTCGAATATGCCAATATGTGAATGAAAAAGTGAGTGAACAAACTGGTGGTGATATACGAGACTTTCTTGTATATAACACAGGCAAAACAGGAAAAGTAACAATCAACAAAAAATACCACTAGTGTACAGAAAATTAAGCAAAAAAATCTCTCAACTGAGGGATTTTTTTGTATGTACAGAAATCTTACCCGTAACTTTTGTACAGCACGGTTATATATGCTACATGCACACAAAACATAAAGGTCGATTTTGTGAACATTAACTCATTAAGAACGTAAATACTCTATATATGTTCAAGTTAACTGGCGTACTTAAAAAAGAAGAGGTACGAGAATTCACTCGTAAAGACGGAAGCCAAGGACAAAGCCGTACTCTATTTATTGAGCCTATCGGTAGCGTTTATCCAATAAAGGTAAATGTATCAGATATGGATCTCAAAGTCGGCAAACAAGGCGAAACCGTTACGCTTGATGTCAGTATATTTCCATACTACATCGTGGACAAAAAGAGAAAACGGGCTTTTGCGGATTACTACATCCCTAATAAAAAATAGCTATGAGATTTTTAGTTGAAAGACAAGACGGAGTGTTTTATCTCACGAACAAAGCATTGGATCTAATAAATTTTTTCAGCCAATTGTTTACTGTTTCGTTTGCGATACTCTTTGGCTTGCTCTTGATACTCA
>JBDRLV010000051.1:0-14906 GCA_043812755.1 Patescibacteria group bacterium
GATTGTCAAGATTTAGTAATGAAATACAATTAATTTGAATTCCTTATCTTAATGTTTCTTTCTTTGGTATATTAATAAATCAAAACAAATAATCTATATTTTTAATCAAATTATTCTAAAACCACTTCCATGCCAAAAAAAAGCTAATGAATCAACTGTCATTCTCAAAATAACGTACAGACAACCACTAATTTCCAAACTGGTACTTTCGCAATTCACAAATAGCGATTTGTGCAGATACCTTGGAAGGTGTCATGCAACTATGAAATCCATCCTTTGAACCTTTAAATATCAAACCTCCGCTTAAAATGCATGACTCAGGATCCTTAATATCCGCATATACCTCAATTTGCTCAGAAAAATCTGTTTGGCATGGGAGATTCGGTGAGATTTTTGTTGTGCCTGCGTCTCCAGAAAGTACACGAACTAAATTCTGTGGATTAAATAAATTTCCTCCAACAAAAAATCCAAGCAAAAAAAACGCGATCGCAATTGCAATATATTTTTTCATAAAGTTGTTAAAAGAATTATGGTGCCCTCGAGAGGACTCGAACCTCCATCTCGTCCTTAGGAGAGACTTGCTCTATCCTGTTGAGCTACGAGGACATTATTTTTCACGTGAAATATGTGTCGTAAAATATCTAGATTAATCCCACAGATACACAAGCAGGCTAATCTGATATAATGCGGCTATAATATCTTATCCTTTTGAATTCATCAATCAATATGTACACTGATTATATCATCTTATCCGGAATTGGGCTTGTAATTCTTCTATTAATTCTAAATGTTGTCAGATCCCGACAACATTTTTCACAGGATTCATCTGGTCTTGTGCCTATTGTTAATGAATTACGAAAAGAAATTCAGCAATCTATTGATAGACAGCGAAAAGAAGTCCAATCAAGCATTTCAAATATGGACGACAAGCTTGTGAAATCAATCTTTGAATCATCTAGCTCACTACAAAAGCATTTTGGTTCCACTTCAAAGCTCATCACTGATGTTACTGAACGGCTGACCAAGCTTGATGCTACCAATAAGCAAGTGCTTGGTTTTTCAGAACAGCTTCAAAGTCTAGAGAATATTCTTAAAAATCCAAAACAACGGGGAATCTTGGGGGAATATTGGCTTGAAACCCTATTAGGCCAGGTTCTCCAACCAAATCAATATAAAATGCAGTATGATCTTGGAATTCAAGAAGAGACTGGAAATAAGCTTATTCCTGATGCTGTCATTTTTGTAAAAGACTTAATTATCCCAATTGATGCAAAATTTTCACTTGAAAACTATAACAAAATCCAAAAAGAAAATGATCCAATCAGAAGAGATGTACTTGAAAAAGAATTCAAATCAGACGTTAAAAAACGAATTGATGAAACAAGCAAATATATCATTCCTGAAAGGGGAACTACTAATTTTGCTTTTATGTTCGTTCCTGCAGAAGGTGTTTATCATAATTTGATCACTTCAAGCGTTGGTGCAGTAAACGTAAATACACGCAATCTTATTGAATATGCTTTTGAAAAAAAGGTGATGATAATTTCACCAACTTCATTTTTTGCATATTTACAAACTGTTCTACTTGGCCTTAAAGCTCTTCAAATCGAAGAGTCTGTAAAGGATATTCAAAAACAGGCTGAGCTTCTAATGCGTCATATGAAAGGGTATGAGGAATACCACAATAAACTTGGTAAACACCTTGAAACCACTTATCGCGCATACTCGGATTCAAATATAGAGCTTAAAAAAATTGATAAAGATATTTTCCGCATCACAGAGGGATCTGCAGGCAAAGAACTTGAACCAATTGATATTGAGCACCCTCAGATTGATTAAGGCAAGTAAACAAAAAACCCTGACCTGTATACGGCCGGGGTAGTGTTTTCCAAAAGAGCTAGCAAAGTATCGTATGCTCACGTGGAACACCAGCAATGCATGCTGCTCCATAAAGAGGTCCTTGTGCAAAGAGCTTTTGGTAAAACTCGGTAAGCCCACCCCACTTAGACAATTTCGCTTCTTTTACAATTCTGCGAATCTGAGGAAGAACGCCATACTTCATGTAGTAATCACGCAGATATCGAACAGAATGCCACTGCTTGTCACTGAGCTCATTAATCCCTTGAGTAGCAGCAATGGCACACGCCACATCTTCATCCCAGTCATCAGAATTGACCAAGAAGCCATCCTTATCTACTTCAATCTCTCTGTCTCCAACCTTGATAAAGGACATGTCTCTCTCCTGCTTTCTGCAAGTTAATGGACTGAGTAAAAACTACCATATTTAAAGGACTTGTCAAGCCTATTGACTAATGGCCTGTTCTGATTTATACTACTGCCACGCTCTAGTTTATATAGAAAAAATTATGCCAAATTTATCAAATGCAAAGAAAGCTCTAAGACAAAGCAAAAAACGCGCTGAAAGAAATAAATTCATCAATGCTGAGCTCAAATCATTGAAAGTCAAATTCAGAAAATTGATTGCTTCTGCAAAACTTGACGAGGCAACTGAAGTTGCAAAGCTTCTTGGAAAAAAATTCGACAAGGCAGAGCAAAAAAAAGTTCTAAAGAAAAATACAGTAGCACGTAACAAGTCAAGGATGATGAAAAAGCTAAATAGTGCAAAAAAGTAAAAGAAACCGCCACAAGGCGGTTTTTTGATTGACATTAAAGGGGGAACATAGTATCGTTTTATATTGCTTGGAATAAGCCAAGTAAACTGCCTTTGGCAGTAAACAACTCCATGGTGTATCGAACGGACAAAGGGCCGTTCCATAGCACCACCCGCCGCAGTACGGCCGGTAAAAAGGAGAACATGATGGACATTTCAATTCATATGCAGGAAGTGCTTGAGCAAATTGCCAAGAATCGTATGCAACCACGCGAGATCAAAAAGCTCGCATGGATTGTTGCCGCTCTGGGCGTAACAATCATTGGCGTGCTTTTAAACATGACATTGCTTTGGGTACTGCTACTCATTTCAATATCCATGGCAGCTAGGGGTGAAATCGAACTGCTCACAAAGTACTGGAGCCTTGGTGTTATCGGTAACGATGCCTGGCTCTGGATTGCAGAAGATCGAGATCCTGACCCTATAGTTGGAATCACTTTTCTCAAACGAGGAAGCAAACCTGTCTTTACTGAAGTAAAAAATTGCCGACCCGGCCATCTGCTTCGCCTCCCACTTGGCGGTTGGTTCAGAAAAAAATCAGGAGATCATTTTCTTTTTTGGACCAGCTGGATCGTGGACCGAAATGACATGAGAAGGGCTGTTGATGTTGAGCTGCGACCGGTAAATGGTTGGTCGCGCATCAAAATTAATGGTCGTTTCAAGGATCCGTGGGTTGGTCAAATTGTTCGCTTCACATACAATCAAAAAGGGGAGAATGGGCAATTCGCGCTCAATGCAACAGAAGCGCTTCGATATGTGTCCTTTGGACATTTGCATCGAGACGCCGGATCAGTGATTTCTAGCCTGATGCAACTGGCTCAAATGTACCGAAAAGATTGTGTGAAAAGTGCAGAAAAAATATTGCACATAACAGCTTCGGCAAAACAAGAGCGCGCAGATCGCATTTCAGATCTGCGCCTTACAGCAGAGCGCATTCAAGCCACCACTCGCTTTAGCAAATCCAAAGATGGAAAAAGCATCCGCGAGGATCTTGAAGCTCAGGTTGCAGATCTTGAGCAATATCCTGATCCGACTGTTCCTTCAGAACCTGCACAAACATCATCCGCTGCCTAATTGGCAGCATTCTACTCACCCCAGCCTATCACGCATGTGTAAGGGTTGGGGTTTTTTGATCTGTGGATGAAACTATTGATAGTCTGCTGATAATCTGATAGTATGCTTCTAGCATATGCAACAACCATATTGCAATCTAATAATAAGTAAGCCCCAAGGGGCTCTATTTTTTTATGCACCAAAACTACATTGGCGAGCCAAACTCGCTATCGTTCAGCAAAGTCGCAAATTCATTGCGATATTTTTTTCTCAAACGAGGTTTTATTGAAGTTCATACTCAAGACCGCCTAAGTATTCTTGCTGCATGCGAGGACCCTACAACTGTTGCCACTTATCAATATGCCGGGAAAGTATGGCCACTTCCGCAAACCGGCCAGATGTGGCTTGAATACGAGTTATTAACTCGCCCGGATGTACCGGGTGTTTTTTGTATGAGCACAAGTTACAGAAGCGAAAAACAATTCAATGATGGCAGGCATAAAATTTTATTCCCAATGTTTGAGTTTGAGGCTCGTGGCAACATTGAGGATCTTCAAAATATGGAAGCACAGCTTCTTGAGCACCTTGGATATGGACGTGCCTATGAATTTTATCGAATCAACTATGAAGATGCTACAACAAAATTTGGAGTCAAAGAGCTTGAAGATGAACACGAACAAATTCTCTGCAATACGTTCGGCAGGGCAACTTTTTTGGAAAGATTTCCAGAACACACATCACCGTTTTGGAACATGAAAAGAAATAATGATGGTACATCAAATAAAATTGATGTGCTAATGGACGGCATGGAAACAATAGGAAGTGCGGAAAGGGAAAACGACACTGGAATAATGAGGGAATCATTTCATACCATCAGCAATGGAGAGTATGCAAAAAAACTATTTGAATTATTTGGTGAAGAAAGAGTGGAAAAAGAATTGGAGGACTTCTTGTCACTCCCAATGTGTCCAAGGTACGGTGGGGGAATAGGAATGACGCGCCTGTTGCGTTCAATTAAAATAGGTGAGCAAAAAACAGTGAAACGATTCTGTGAAAAGCCAATAAAATTTACGCCAGCTGGTTGATATTTCTTCCCGGCATCGGAACCCGGGTTCCGAACCCGACCGCAAGAAACCTTGACATTTTCAATATTCCTGAATATACTAACCACGCTCTGCTAACCAGAACACAGCACATATTGTGCTTAACGAGTTCCTTAAACGGAGGCGAAAATGGATGCTGAGACTGAAAGAAAAGCCAGACAACAGCTCGTGATTGCAAACCTACAACTAGGTTTCTGCCGCGCCTGTGGAATCTTTGGAAAATTCATTGAGCTATTCTACCGCTGTGCTCAGCTGATGGCGAGTGAGTCGCGCGATGAAAAGCAACGAGACAATCTGTTCAAAGCTATGCAGCTTTTTACAGAAAATCGCTTGCATACAGTGACTCAAACACCAAGAACGCAAGAACGCAAGCGCATCCTTCGATCTGGAGTATCAGCAAAAACCCTTGATCGTTCAATCACAACAATTGAGATGAGTAAAACCGCTGCTGACACGCTCAAAAAGATGGACATCAAGACACTCATGGATCTTGTTACGCGACCACGCGAGGACTTGGAAAACGCCTTTGGCGAACATCGTCTTATGGAACTTGAGTTCGTAATTGGCCAGCTTGGCCTTCGTCTGGAAATGCACCTCAGTAAGAGTGAAGCACCGCCACCTTGTGCATTTTGATAACTCAACCGTCATTCTGGCGGTTTTTTGTTCTCGTGTCCTCAATCCTGTCTTGTCATTCTGAGGAGCTTAGCGACGAAGAATCCCAGCGTTCAATGGGCTCCTTCGCTATCGCTCAGGATGACAAATGAAAACCGCCCCTGAGGGCGGCTCTTTTTTTATTTACCTTGTACTTTCTCAACCAGCTTCTGTAACTCAGCGATTGCCTTTGGTGTATCCGGCGACAGCGGACGCAATATATCTATAATCTGCTCTCTTGTATACTCACCGTCATCACGCAAATCATCAGTAAGCGCCATTACCTCACCAAACCTCTCGCCTGCCTTATTGCTTGGCTTAAACTTAAGCTCTATCAAATCCTTTCCACCAACCAATGGCTTGGGTTTACCATCTTCCACATTAACCTTTTGAGCACGCTCCAACAACCACTGCTCTGCAGGAAACTCCTCAGGATACGAAACCCAGTCCTCAAACACAGGATCACGAAATGGCCCACGCCCCAAGTGGTCAGCCTTGGCAACACGCACCAACTCGGTAATTGTTGCGGGATGAATTCTTGCTGCCAAGCGCCTTATCGCACCATCACTCACTTTTTCGTTTGGACTAACTGCCTTTTGATCAGCAATATACAGCATTGATGGAGCCAAATGACTCTCAACCAATTTCACAACCTTTTGCTGAGTCTTTTTATCAACACCTAAACTTTCCATAAATCGATTGGCTGGCTCAGCACCTTCTGGTTCGTGCTTTTTTGATGTAATGCGCCCTTTTTCATTCACTTCTGTAACATCTGGTTTGCCCAAGTCATGACAAAGAGCAGTAAGCATCTGAACCCAAGCTTCATCTTTTTCTAATCCTTCAAGACGACAAATGCGTGCAGCCTCATTTACAGCCATGATTGAATGAATCCAGACATCACCTTCTGGATGCCAGCCTGGATCCTGTGGAGTCTCTTTAAGTTTGTACAGTTCCTCATGAAGCTCCTCTAACACACCAAGCCTTAATGCCTCTTGTAGCCCAACAGAAGGCAATTCTGATTTTAACATCAACTTTTTCCACTCCTCCAAATGTCGCTCTTTTGGAATGTCTTTGAGAAGGGGAACCATTTCCTGCATCAATTCAAATGAATTCTTTTTTACCTCAGGCTGACCTGGCTCTGAGACTACCAACTCCTTTGAAGAATCAATGTTAAGCCCAAAGCGACCAACAAACTGAACAGCACGAAGAACACGCAAAGGATCATCTTGAAATCGCACACCATCTGTTACAACTAACCTATGATGCTTTATATCCTCAATCCCACCATAATAATCAAACACTTCGCCTGTTAAGGGATCGGCCCCCATTGCATTCATTGTAAAATCACGACGACGAGCAGCTTCTTGAATACTCATGTACGGATCAGCCTTTACATTAAAATCAGTGTGAGCACTACGCTTCTTATTCTTACCATCTTTTCTATCCTCAGCCCCAGCTTCCTGCTTTTCAGCCTCTGACATTTTAGAGTCTGTACGTGGAAGTGAAAGATCAATATCAATCCCACTCCCAAAAGTAATTTTTAAAACTGCAAAAGCATCTCCAACATCATCTACTCTGCCATGAGCTTTTGCAATTTCAAGAATTTTTTCAGGCTCAAGCCCGTAAACCTCAACATCAAAATCTTTTGAAATTTTTCCAAAATACAAATCTCGTACTGATCCGCCAACCAAAAGGGCTCGTCCGCCAGCCTCTTTAAATGCTCGCGACATATCCAAAACTTTTTCATAAGCCTGAGCATGTTCTTCACTGCTATACTCGCGCAGTAACTCAACAAACCGTTCAGGCCGAGGAATCCCAGCCTCAGGCCGTTCACGAATCTCCTCAAATGTTTCAGGAGGTCTTTGTATTTCGTTCATAAAAAATATTATTATATTCTTATTGTATCAAATCTACTGCTATAAGGTCGACTGCAAGGCCAGCGCCTATACCACCTGTTTTCATGGCAGTATCGTATTTAAATAAAAGATTGTGAGTTTGTTTGAGATCATCAAGTGTAAACCCACGAGCTTGCTCAAGAGCTTTCTGAGCTACATAAGGATGCAAACTCATTATACTTGCCAGCTCCTGCTTTGACGCAAATTGATTCTCATTAAGAAGACAGCGAGCCCCAAGCAAAATTCGAACCTGACGCGCTAGCATTCCGATCAGTTGAAAATCATCTGCACCAGAAAGACGCTCTTGGTCCAATAGCTCAAGTGCGCGAGCAGATTGCTTGCGCGAGATGGCGTCAACAAGCTCAAATATTTGTCCTTCAAAAGAAGCCCGCACTAGCTTCTCAACCATGTCAACTGAAATCTGCTCACCCTTGGCATACGCAACCAGCTTTTTAATCTCATTGCTCATTTGCCAAAGGTCGGATCCAACTCTTGTAACTAAAACATTCAAAGCCTGCTGACCAATTGTTCCACCAATCTGTTTAATTCGCCCTGCAACCCATTGATTCAATTCATAACCCTCAAGTTGGGGAAAAGGATAAAAATGAACATCAGCACCCTCTTTTAATTTTTTAAATAAAGCTTTTTTCTCAAGAGCACTCGGCTCCATTGTTTCCCAAAGTACAACAATTGTTGAATCAGGAGTTTTCATAAGACCTTGCTCCCACACAGGTTCTGTGTCTTTTTTAACGCTCCCGACAAGATCACGAATTAAAACCATACGCTTCTTTGCCAAGAACGGAGCGCTTGCAACTGCCTGCAAAACATCTCCTGGTCGTAGGGACGTTGCATGCAACGTCCCTACTGAATCTGGAAAAGTTACAGTATTCATCCCTGTGGGATCGTGCTTCTGACCAAAAGCAGAGCGCATTGTAAGCGCCTTTTCTTGAACTCTGTATGTATCGTCGCCGTAAATAAAGATAAGCATAGTAAGCACATATTACCTTGAATTAAACAGATTGACAAAGTAACAAAAAAAGGCCTTTCGGCCCTTTTGGTTTCATTTTTTACTTCTCTTGCCAATCATGTAAATCACCCCAATTCTTTCCAACTTCCACATCTACCACCAACGGCACTTCAAGAGACACAACGCTCTGCATTAACTCCTGCACACCACGCGCCACTCCATCAACTGCATCTTTATTAACCTCAAGCACAAGTTCATCATGAACCTGCAGTAATAGCTTTGCAGGCCAGTCACTGTGCTCTAACCAACCCTGCACTGAAATCATTGCCATTTTCATAATGTCTGCAGCAGTACCTTGCACTGGCATATTAATCGCCATGCGCTCTGCTTGAGCCACTAACATTTGCACACCTGAATTTATTTCTGGAAAATATCGCCTGCGCCCAAGAAGCGTTTGAACAAACCCTTCATCATGCGCTTTAATCTTAGTTCCATCAAGATAATCTCGCACTGCATGATGAATTTGAAAATACTTATCAATAAACTCTTTTGCCTCACTCATGCTCATGTCAGTTGCTCGCCCCAAAGCTCGTGGCCCCATTCCATAAATGATTCCGAAATTAATTGCCTTTGCTGCACGACGTTGCTCCTTTGTCACTTTATCTTCTTCAACACCAAAAACTTCTGAAGCAGTTCGTGTATGAATATCAGCTCCTTCTTTAAACGCTTTGATAAAAGCTTGATCTTTAGCCAAGACAGCAACAAGTCTTAACTCAATTTGAGAATAATCAGCACAGACTAAAACTTTTCCCTTTCCTGCAACAAATGCCTTTCTAATCTTTCGACCAAGCTCAGTCTTAATTGGAATATTCTGCAAATTCGGATCAGAGGAAGAAAGCCGACCTGTTGCTGTGACAGTTTGATTAAAAGAAGTGTGAACTCGTCCGTCTTTGCCAACAAGCTTTGGCAGAGCCTCAACATAGGTTGATTGAAGTTTAGCGAGTTCTCGGTATTCAGAGATCAAAGGAATGATAGGATGTGCTTCCATTAATTTTTCAAGCTCAGGAGCTGCTGTTGAAATTCCTGTTTTTGTCTTTTTAATTCCTTTGGTTGGCAACTCAAGCTTTTCAAAAAGAACCTGTGCTAACTGTTGAGTTGAATTAACATTAAACTGCTCACCAGCGAACTCAACAATCTCTTTTTCAAGTTTTTCAATTTGTGTTTTTAACTCTTCTGAAAAAGTGCCAAGCGAATCTACATCAATCTCAATGCCATTGTGTTCCATTTCCTGTAATACATGAATAAGCGGCATTTCAATCTCTTCCATAATTTTTTTCATGCCATTTGCTTCAAGCTCTTTTTGCGCAGATTGTGCCAAAACTGGCATAGAAGAAATAACCTGTTCAAGAGCTTGCTTTTCTTTTTCTGTAGAAATAGATTTTGGAAAATCCGGCAGTCTTTTATCTAATAGCTCTTTGGCCAAAGAAGGAATATCGTGATTACGAGAACCTGAATGTAGTAAATAAGAAGCAACCATTAAATCAAAAAACCTTGAATCAGGAGTTACTCCAATAGAATAAATAAGGCTCTTTAAATCATGCACAACAATCTGCTCGGCTTTTCTTATTTTTTCCTTAATCTCTTCAATCTGCTTCTTGTTTGGGTTCGCAATAATGGTTGTATCTTTACCGTCTGAAATTGCAATCGCACACAAAGTTGCTCCAAATAGATCAGCAGGTTGCTCAAGGACACAAAACGCTAGCGTGCCCTCAACCTGCACTCTTGCTTGATTATTTGCTATTGGTGGGGCAGGTGTGTCGTTAATGTATTTTCGAAGCAATGTTCTAAATTCCAAATCTTTAAATAATGTAACAAGCTTTTGTTTATCAGGTTCACTAATTTTCGCTTGCGAAAATATAAAATCAACAGGAATATTGTGCACTAGCTCAACAAGCTTCCTTGATTCTTCCATTGTCTTTTCTTGGCCTTTGAGTTTTTTTGCATATTTATCAGGCACTTCATCATTTTTCAATGCTTGGATCAAATTCTTAATTGAGCCATGGGTTTGAATAAGCTCAGTCGCACCTTTTTCACCAATTCCAGCAACGCCAGGAATGTTATCAGAAGGATCTCCGCGCAATGCCTTAAAATCGATTAACTCTGATGGAGTAAGAGCAAAGCGCTCTTCAACAGCCTTAAGATCATAGAGCTGCGTTTGCGAAATTCCTTTTTTAAAAAACAAAACTTCAATTCCATCATCAACTAATTGCAAAAGATCCAAATCACCGCTTACTATCCTAGCTTTCATTCCTTTCTTTTGTGCCTTTTTAGCAAGTGTGGCAATTACATCATCTGCTTCAAAACCTGTCGTGCTATAGGAAGGAATGCCATAAGCACTAAGTATCTCTTTTATTATATCTATTTGGTCATAGAGCTCTTGAGCCTTTTCTTCACGATGTGCTTTATATTCTTTATACAATTCATGACGAAATGTTGGTGTTGGCAAATCCCATGCAACTGCCATGTAATCTGGTTTTTCCTGCTCAAGCATTTTCTCAAGCACAACTGCAAATCCGTATGCAGCATTAACAACAAGACCACTCTTTGTTGTCAGCGGAGGAATAGCATGCCATGCCCTATGTAAAAGGGCATTGCCATCAAGTAATAAAATTGTTTCTTTCTTTAGCATAAGTATTAACATATTACGCGTTTTGAGCCTTAAAGTCCATTATCATTTGACAATGTATAGAATTCTGATATTCTTCAGTAACAAACAAACCGGAGGAGAAAATGCTCAAAATCCACAGTATTTCACACAAAATTAGTAGACAAGCTGATATTGTCTACTTTGACACCATGCTTAAGGAATGGGTCAATAACCAAAAAAACCACAAAGGTGTTGAGAGTGTCAGCATACACCTAATCACAACCGAGAATATCAGAACATTCTTTGCTTTCATCTTGTACGAGCCAAGGAAGGCAAAGAAAATGAAACCGAAGCAAAAGAAGGCTGGTGTGCCAAAACAAAAATAGGCACTTCGCCTCCAGCGTCCTACTACTCAAACCCGAGCACCTTGCTCGATTTTTTTTATTACACAAATCAACAAACGTTGAAAAACTGGATGAGATGCCGGTGCATGGGGAAAGCAACGAGGAGCTGTACTAAAACGTACAGCGACGAGTTGCAGGGGGGGCCATAAGCCGACAGATCGCCAGTTTTTCAACGTTTGCAAACACAAAACGCACAGTATATCAATATGACAATTATATAATAGAAATTGTCGAGATATTTTTTGTGCGTTTAGTGAGTCAAGCTTATAGAGTGGGCGATGGCTTACCCTGCTTGCTCCGAAGAGAGTACTTATAGTACTCAACCATCTTGTCAAAGAGCGCGCGAACATCTTTTGCGCTGATTGGTCTTTTCATGTAACAACTTGCAGTTCGAGGATCATCCAAATCATCCTCACTTGCAGCAAGGCAGATGAACTCTCCCAAATACCTATTCAGCATTGTGCTGTGCTTGAGACCTTTGTAGTGGTGCGTGTAATCATTAGTGCGTGTATAAAGCTCCCACTGAGTGCCACGTTTTGCACGCAAACGAATCTCTCCAAAACAATGAACATTATCTGTAGGCTCTTTTTCCCTCACTTCTCGATGGTCAATATACATCGTGATATCGAAAAATGATTCAGATGGAATCTTAGTGCCTGCAGAAATCTGAAGAGACAAACGAAGGCTCACACCCCAATTCTCAAACAAGAATCTCTCACCAATAAAGTTGTCAAAAAATGCCAGCTCATCCTCATCTCCACCAGCACACGACGTCCCATTGTCGTTATGATCTGGCACGAGCTTGTGCTTGAAGACAAGACGTTGATTGAATTCCTCAAACCGACCTGTTGCCCAGTTGAGAGAATTCGGATTTTGAGCTGAAATGATTCTTGCAAGTGTCGGCAGACCTCCCACCACCTCTTGCGTTGTTCTATACCAAAACAGCAATTTACACCTCCTTTTTGTGTTGTTTTTGCCATTTAGCCGTGTCCCAAAGGACTCAGCACTATACCAGAAAAAAATACGATTGTCAACCCCTGTTGACTAACCAATCAAAAATCCCGATCGCGCGATCGGGATTCATTATTCGTGTTTCATCTACTCAAGTCCTTCTATAACAACATCATCCACAAGCGGTAACTGCATTAATGTTTTTCTAACCATTTCAATAATTCCTTGGCGTGCACATGAACTCAAGCTCGCAGCTTTTGGAATTTCAAAAATCACATGAGCATCTCCATCTTTTAATGATACAGAAAAAATACTTGCATCATCTGGTATCAATGAAATATAACCTTCCTCTATTTCTTGCTGTGTTGGCCCAATTATTAATTCACTAATAGCAGCCTTTGTTTTTGCAGCAGTTTGAGCAACACTTCTATTTAAAGGATACACATTTGAACATTCTGTTTCTTTATCACTTTTCTTTGCAAAGAAAACGTCTAGATTCGTAACTTCAGTTGAAAGCAATGTTAAAGGTAATGTTATTTTAGAATCACTGTCGTCCTGATCTGATACAACCAAAATAAAATTCTGCTCAGCCAGTATTGGAAGGAATATCTCAAATCGAAAAGGCACAAAAGCATTTTTCTGTGTTTCCATAATATATGCAAAACCTCGTGCTACTTCTTGTTCAGCCCCATCTTTCAATACCCATTGAAGTTTATGATCGCTTATTTTTGCAAAACCAAATACCAAGAGTGGGGAAGTGACTGTTGAGCTAGGCTCTGGTGAAGTGATGTGAACATCCGGAGTTTTGATTGTTTCAATTTCAGTTGCACTAACACTTCGTGTTGCTAAATCTCGCATTCCTGAAACCCTAGCCAGTGAACCAATTTTATCTTCAGTCAAAACAGTCTCCTTTGGCAAAAACACAGTGTCCTGCCCTCCGTCTGGAAACAGGAGTTCTACTGAATTGTTTTCTAGATCAAACGCACTAATAACACCGAAAAGACCGGAAACCGGCTGTTCTTCAATTATCTCTATTGGCGTTTTATTGTTATTTCCAGGATCTCTTACAGGGTTAAGGCAACCGGCTCCAAAAAACACAAAAAATGCTAAAACAAGTAATAATGAGTATTTCATATCTGTGGTGCACAGCTTACTCATTTTCTCAAATCAAGTCAAAGTGCCAATCCCCAATCTTGACACATGTCATGCCTTGACACCGTTGACACAATCACGACCAAAGGTTAAACTTAAGTTATAACTTAACCAAAGCATTATGGATAACCTAATAGCACTTAAAGACTTAAGAATTAAACTAACAGATTACACAAAACGCGCAGAAAGAGGCGAGAGTTTTCTTGTTATACGCAAATCCAAGCCTGTTTTTAAAATCGTGCCTATTGAAGAAAAAGGGTGGGAAACTATTGTTGATTTTACTCAAATTGATCCAAAAGGCATTCTTATTTCAAAAGTACTAAAAACACTCAAGGAAATGTCTTGATATGGGAAAACTAAAACGGCTTCTAAAACGATTGTCAAAATCTGAACAAAAACAAACGATTTTATTTTTAGAAAAACTAGAACAAGGTGAATTCGATGGACTTGACATCAAACGATTAAAGGGCAAACAAGACATATTTAGACTTCGAAAAGGAAAGTTGCGGGTCATTTTTTATTTTCAAGAAAATGAATTTCGATTAATCTCAATTGAGCATGGATCGGACAAAACATATCGAAGTATTGACACATGATAATTTTCGCATTATAATTCGTGCACAAAGATAATTAATACATGGCGGCTATAGTTCAATGGTAGAACACTGGCTTGCGATAGTCCGCCGAAGCCTAAAGGGCGAAGGCGGATGGAGCCAGCTACGAGGGTTTCCGGCGGAGCCGGATCCGGCACTCTGCACAGCAGAGCTGCCGGACAATTCCCTTCAAACAATGTCTTTCTTTTCCACAAACCCCTTGTAAACATTAAGCTAATGAGATGTGAAGAGTACGAGAAAATAGTATGACGGAAGCACTAAAAATCGAATTGATTGGTATCGGTATTGTCACCGTGATAAGCTTATCTGGTTTCATTATCAAAAAAAGATTCTTCGATAAACCTAAAAAACCAACAAGAGCAGGAATCTGGATAAAAAAAGGAGCAAAAGGCAACAGGTATAACAACTGTCTTGGAGAAGGAGAAGATGCTGGTATGATAGACGAAGGAGAAGGAACAGAAGCAACTGACTCAATCTTCAGAGCAACAGGTTCAGAATAAAAACATGGCGGCTATAGTTCAATGGTAGAACACTGGCTTGTGGAGCCAGCTACGAGGGTTCAATTCCCTCTAGCCGCCCCAAAAACACAAAACCCATGCGAAAGCGCGGGTTTTGTGTTTGAATAAAGCTGAAAGCACGACCAGCACTTTTTCATCTATCATGCTTGCTTACTCCTAATTAGGAGTAGAGCGACGGTGAGGTTTTACCCTTTCGCCATCTTTCTTCTTATAACCGCGCACAGGAACAATTTTTTGTTTCTGTTTGCCGTATGTAGAAGTTTTTGTTTTGGCCATATTT
>JBDRLV010000052.1:0-5607 GCA_043812755.1 Patescibacteria group bacterium
AAGCTTGGAGCAAGTTTTAGAAACTCATTTCCACCTTCTTCAAAACACAGAGAAAGGCCATTGTTTATTATCAATCCAATGACATACCAAACATGGAACCCAGCAAAGCCAATCAAAGCCAAATGGCCTCTTCTGCCTTTGCACATCCTTGTGATATTCATGTTCTTCATTTGGTGTATTAGAATCTTTTTTATGTTTTTAAGTGCTATCTTGCCTTTTTTACCATATATAATTTTAGGTGGAGTAATTGCATGGAGCGCTAGTGAAATTGCAAGTGTTTTGCCATAACAAATAATTCAAAAAAAGACCTTTTTCTGATAAAATAAAAGTATGAATGAGCGAACAAAACGAATTTTATTAATAATTGGATTTATTGTTTCTATAATCCTAATTGGACTAGCTCTTTATTTTCTTTTTTTTAAAGCTGAGTTAACAACACCACCCTCAACTCAAGTTGAGCAACCAATCTCAGGACTCCAGCCTGGAGAAATTTCCCCACCCACACCATTTGAACCAGGAGTGCAAAGACGGCCGTTAAGCGAAGCCTCCCCTGTTGCAAAAGGTGGTCTAACACAAATCGAAACCGTTATTGAAACACAAACATCAAACATAGCCCTTTCAGGAAGTGGAAACGGGGTTAATTTTTATAATAACGAAGACGGTCGTTTTTACACAATTGACCAAAGCGGAAACATAAAATCATTATCAGATAAAACTTTCCCACAAGCAAAAGATGTTGAATGGAATAAAGATTCAAATAAAGCAATTATAGAATTTCCAGATGGATCAAATGTTGTTTTTAATTTTGATACACAAAAACAAACAACTCTTCCAAAACATTTTGAAGATTTTCAGTTCTCTCCTGTTAAAGATGAATTTATTGCAAAAAGCATGGCACTAGATCCTTCAAACAGATGGCTTGTAACAAGCAATGATGATGGTTCTGGCACAAAAGCTTTTCAAGCACTTGGAACCAAAGCTAATAGAGTAACTGTAAACTGGTCTCCAAATGATCAAGTGGTTGCTTTTTCAGACACGGGGTATCCTCTCACTGGCGGGCTTGATAGAAAAATGATTGTACCAATAGGAAAAAATCAAGAAAACTTTAAAGGGCTTGTGGTTGAAGGACTTGGATTTGAATCAAAATGGACACCTGGAGGAAAACAACTTTTATACTCTGTGCATAGCGACTATAGTGATCTTAAACCACTGTTGTGGTTTTCAGACGCAGCACCAAACACAATGGGAAATAATAGAAAAAGCATTCCATTAAACACTTGGGTTGATAAATGCACAATTTCATCAAACACAGATGCATACTGTGCTGTGCCAGTAAATCTTCCTCCAAACGCAGGGTTACAAAGACGCCTCTTTGAGGATTATCCAGATCGTCTATATCATGTTGATCTAAAAACAGGAGCAATATCAATTCTGGCAATTCCAGAGCAAGACACAACAATGACAAGCCTTCAAGTAACAAATGATGGATCAGCGCTTTATTACATTAACAAAGAAACAAATAAACTTGAATCAATAAGACTTAAATAATTATGAAATACACTTGGCAATTATTGCTAGTCTTTGCATTTATAACAGTGGCTGTTCTGTTGTTTTTTTACATACGAATACAACCAATCAAAATCCCAGAAAGATCCCAAACTTTTATAACATCAGAGCCTGGATCTATTACAAAACCAACAGTCACTTTTGTAAATCCTGTAAAAGGTGCCAAACGCGCTGATGTTACAATTATTATGTTTGGTGATTTTACATGTGGGCCTTGCAGATTAATGCTTGAACCAATTGAGCAGATGCTTGAAAAATACCCAGGGAAAATAAGAGAGGTGTGGAAATCGTTTCCAAATGATGGCGGAGACGAAAGGGCAACTCCGGCAGCTATTGCGGCCATGTGTGCAAATGAGCAAAATAAATTTTGGGAATATCATGACATGCTTTATGCGCGACAAATGATATTATCAGAAACACAATATTATCAAATTGCGTCAGATTTAGACTTAGATCTGGATATGTTTGAAAAATGCTACACAAACAGAAATCCGCTTGCTATCGTTAGAAAAGATGTTGATGAAGGGATTGGTTTAGATATTACAGCTTCCCCGACTTTCTTTATAAATGATGAAAAATTTGTTGGAGCCATTTCGGCAAGTGAGCTGGAACAAGAGATTCAAAAATATATCAAATAATAATATGAAAAAAACGGCACTATTATTCGCCACAACTGCAATTGCTTTTGTTATTTTTGTTCCTATCACAAAAGCTTCAGACACGCCTGCTTGTGTTTGTTATCATGATAGTGGGTTGTGCTCTATAGAAGCAGCTGAATTGTTTGATATAACATCAATTGATGAGTGTAACACTCATTGTCAAACAATTTACGGAACGAAATATCAAAGCTCAGTATTTGTACAAAATTCATTAAGCGGAGCCGGCGAAGAAGTGCTAGAAAAATGCTCGGAAGACAATTGGCGAACAATTGGTACTTTAAAAACCGGTGACCCTGAGGGATCAAGAAAATTTGAAGCATACGCAAAACCTGAACTGATCGTAGATATTCCAACAGTTCAATTTGCTCCAATTACCTCCTCTGGTGGAACTCTTCGTATTAATTATATTGCTAATTATCTAACTGGTATTTATCAATATTTGTTAATCATTGCTGTATCAATCGCAATTGTGTTGATCATGGTAAGCGGGATGCAATACATCCTTGCATCAGGTTCTGCAAATGTCAGTGAAGCAAAAAAACGACTTTCAAATGCTGTAATTGGTTTGGTGCTTTTGCTTAGTGTTATTCTGATACTCTATACTGTGAATCCAAAACTAACGATCATGTCTTCTGTTAATCTTGTGAGTATTGATGCTGTGAATGTGGTGGAAAATGAAGAAGAATATGTGGTAGGTACAATGGCAAAACATTTTGTAAAAGTATCAGCACCGAATATCATTGGCAAAGCAGCAAATGTGGTTGCTGAGAATCAGAGTGAAAAAATTCTCAATGTGGCAAAAATTCTTGCAGAACAAGAATGCGGAATGCTTATTACATCTACCTATAGAAGTTTTGCAAAGCAGGTATCACTAATAGAACAATATTGTCAAAACCCCCCGGGATCCAAAACTTGTAATCCAAAACCTGGCAAACCAGTTACATGTATGTTGCGGGGTATGGATCCAAAAAACTGTCCACATACAACAGGTATGGCTATTGATATTTGGGGAACACATAAGATAAATGGAAATTGGACACAAAGTATTATGCAACCAGAGTGTATAGCAAATCGTAATGCATGTAGAAAAGTAAAATGCCAAGAAGCTCTTGTTGATGCCATGCGCTCACAGGGTTTCTGTAATTTGCAAAGCGAACCATGGCACTTTGAATTACCAAAAATGTCATCTACCTGTAATTAAATTATGTACTCATGCACAAAATGCGATGCACAAGCAACAAAATGGGAAGGGCGATGCACAGAGTGCGGAGCATGGGGCTCGCTTGTTGAGGAGGAAACATCAAGCATAAAAATCAAACAGTTAAATAAAGCCGTGAGCGCTAAAAGCGCGCGGCTTTTAGATTCCAAAAAAACTGCTTCTCTTCCTCGCCTCTCAACTAATGAGCCTGAAATTGACAGAGTGCTTGGTGGCGGAATCGTTGCAGGAAGTTTGATTCTTCTTTCAGGTGAACCTGGAATTGGACAATCAACAATGGTTGCTGCGATTGCGGGAGGCATAGGGTCAAACTCTAACCCCCCTGTATTCCCCCTTGAAAATGGGGGAGCACAACGATCGGTCCCCCCCCTTAGTAAGGGGGGGTTAGGGGGGGTCTGCGACAAGACCGTTCTGTACATCTCAGGAGAGGAATCCCCTGCTCAATTGGTTGGCCGATTTGAACGCCTCAATTCTAATATTGAAAAAATTAATGTGTTAGAGCTTTTGCCTGTTGAAATACTTGTGGCAACAATTGAAAAAGAAAAACCTGCACTTGTGGTTGTTGATTCTATTCAAACACTAACATCAAACCTGTTGGACAGCACTGCAGGCGGACCAACACTAATCCGCTATGCCACCTCCCTTTTTCTTGATCTGGCCAAACGAACTGACATCCCAATACTTCTTGTGGGACAAGTTACAAAAGATGGGTCAGTCGCAGGGCCAAAAACTCTAGAACACTTAGTTGATGTTGTTTTAAGTTTAGATGGTGATCCTGTGCATGCTTATCGTCTGCTTCGCGCAACAAAAAACCGGTTTGGTGCAACCGGAGAGATTGGTGTTTTTGAAATGACAGGTTCAGGGCTTACCCCTGTAAAAAATCCTTCAGCAAAATTTTTAGAAGAGCGCGTGGAGGTGCCGGGTTCTGTAATCACAGCTGTTATCGAAGGCTCGCGCGTGTTTTTAGTTGAAGTGCAAGCGCTTGTAGAAAAAACTTCTTTTGGAATGCCTATTCGCCGCGCATCTGGTTTTGATCAGAATAGATTACAGATGCTGTGTGCAATCCTGTCAAAACGAGCAGGACTCAAACTTGGCGATCAAGATATTTATATAAATGTAATTGGCGGACTTGATCTAAAAGAACCCGCTGTTGATTTGGCAATATGTGCTGCAATTATTTCTGCATACAAAGGCGAAGCAAAACTCGCCACATTATTTGTTGGAGAAGTTGGGCTTGGTGGAGAAGTGCGATCAGTACCATTTCTTGACCGCAGAATATCAGAAGCAAAAAGACTTGGGATTGAAAAAACCGTAACTCCAGGAATTGTGAAAAAACTAACGGATATGTTAGGATAAACCGAACTCACAACAACCAAGAACAGGAGACGCTTGTGGCTACAATATTGCCCTTTCAATCGCCGATTGAAAAAGTCGTAACAATTGACAAAGAAAACAAAACCGTCATGATGGAGAAGTTAGTTATTCTTCTTGGTGCTGATGACTACCCAATCGATGATCCACATGTCTCAATTCAACTTATGTTCTTTTTGCATAATGATGTCATGTGGGCCTGTGTGAGATCATCTATGTTTCCAGATGCAGAAATGGTTGTGTGTTCAAGAAGCCAGCTTTCGTCGCTCACAAATGAATGCGATGGAAGTTGTTCTATGGCAGATTTCAGTATCTTTGGAGAAGCTCTTGGCCTGACCCCTCGTGGTTTTGCAACGCTCATTCTCAACAATTTGGAAAAAAAAGTACCTCTTATTCCAAATGCACCTGATCAAACGACTGATTAATCTGTTGCTGAAGAAGTGGAAAATTATCCAGCCCAGATTCCAATATCTGCACGGACCAATCCCGTGCTTTTTTCATTATTTCAACATCAGCAACAGTTGCAAGCTTGAAATCAGGAAATCCAGATTGAGCATTACCAAATACATTTCCAGGACCGCGCAGTTCTAAATCCTTTTCTGCAAGCTCAAATCCATTGTTAGAGTCAACCAGCGCTTGCAAACGTGCCTTGCTATGCTCACTTAAATTCTCTGGGCGAAGAAAACAAAATGATTCCATGTCAGATCTGCCTACCCTACCGCGCAACTGATGCAACTGCGCCAGCCCAAATCGCTCTGCACCAACAATCATCATAACAGTTGCATTTGGCACATC
>JBDRLV010000053.1:0-6741 GCA_043812755.1 Patescibacteria group bacterium
CTTGTGACATTGTCACAAAAATTGGTGGCCGAGTTCGGAGATGGATACAGCTATTCGGCTTTGACCCGAATGGTTCGCTTTGCCGACTTGTTCTCAGATGAAGCAATTCTTGTAACACTGTTACAACATTTGGGATGGTCTCACTTTTTAGCCTTAATGCCTATCAAAAATACGCTTGCCCGCGAATTTTACGCCGAGATGTGTCGCGTGGAACGATGGTCTGTCCGTACACTTCGAAAGAAAATAAACGGAATGCTTTTTGAGCGAACCGCACTTTCTAAAAACACCGAGGAGGTTATCAAAGCAGAGCTATCAACGCTAAGAGACGGCCAAATGACTCCGGCTATGGTTTTTCGCGACCCATATTTCCTTGATTTTCTTGGATTGAAAGGTTCCTTTTCAGAAAAAGACATGGAAAATGCTATTCTGCGGGAAATGGAAAAATTTTTGCTTGAGATTGGGAGCGGTTTCTCTTTTGTGTCCCGGCAAAAACGGATGACCGTCGGCAGGGATGACTTCTATCTCGATTTATTATTCTACCATCGGCATCTTCGCTGTTTAATCGCCATTGAGCTTAAGCTTGAATCGTTTCAACCTGCGCATATCGGTCAGATGGAGCTTTATCTGCGTTGGCTTGACAAACACGAACGGGTCAAGGGTGAAGAATCGCCTCTCGGTTTGATTCTTTGCGCAGGGGCTGATGCCGAACAGATCGAGTTGTTGCAACTGGACGAAAAATCTATCCGTGTTGCCGAATACCTGACTGAATTGCCTCCTTTGAAATTACTGCAATCGCGTTTGCACCGGGCCATTGAATTGGCAAGGGAGGAAACTGCACGGATGCAGTTGGAGGTGAAGGGATGAGGGAGTGGAGGAATGAAGGAGTGTCAAATTAGTATGAACAATGAGCTGCGATGGAAACAACGATTTCAAAATTTTGAAAAGGCTTTTGCTGTTTTTCAAAGAAGAATTGATGAATATGAAGTGCATACAGACGAAGAAGCCTATCAGATGGCGTTGGTTCAGGGGTATGAAATTATTATTGAACTTGCCTGGAAAGTGATGAAAGACTATCTGGAAAATGTCTCTTTTATTTCTGAACAGTTTTATCCTCTGGTAAGAGACTTTTACTTTGACCTGAAAAAAGAGCTATGAAATACGGCCTATCAAACGAACAGTTAGAGATTATACGAAGCTTTTTGTCAAAAGAGCCGGCAATAGAAGAAGCAGTTCTTTTTGGTTCTCGTGCCATAGATACCTTCAAAGAAGCTTCCGATATTGATTTAGCCATAAAGGGAGATTCGTTTGACCTTTTTATGGCCAACTCGCTAAAAAACAGGCTGGAAGATGAGACAAACATACCTTTCATTTTTGATATTATCGCCTATAAAAGTATAAAATCTGAGGAATTGAAACAGCATATCAGGATTAAGGGGGTTGTGATTTATCGTAGGATGGGTGAGTGGAAGGAATATCAATTAGGCGATGTTGCGGTATTTCAAAGAGGACACGACCTTCCGAAAACTGAGATGAGTGCTGGCAATGTTCCTGTCGCTGGCTCTAATGGGATTATCGGGTATCATGATGAGTCAACCACAAAAGGTCCCGGTATAACTATAGGCCGAAGTGGAAATATCGGGACGCCTAAGTTTTATAAAAATGATTTCTGGGCTCACAATACGGTTCTATATGTCAAGGATTTTAAGGGCAACGATGAGAAGTTTATTTTTTACTTTTTGCATACATTCGATTTTGCAGGGTTTAATGCTGGAAGTGCTGTCCCAACTCTTAATAGAAACCATATTCATGAAATTCCAGTAACAATACCCCCACTCCCTGAGCAAAAAGCCATCGCCGCCGTGTTGAGCAGTTTGGATGACAAAATAGACCTGCTGCATCGCCAAAACAAAACCCTGGAAGCCCTGGCCGAGGCGGTTTGGCAGAAGATGTTTGTGGAGGAGGCGGAAGAAGGGTGGGAAAATGGCCAGTTGGGAGATTTGTTAGACACCATTGAATCCGGCAGTCGACCAAAGGGCGGGATAGACGCAAATTTGACCGGTGGTGTTCCAAGTATTGGAGCGGAAAATATCAATGGTTTGGGTTATTACGATTACTCTAAGACGAAATTTGTTCGTGAAGATTTCTTCGACGCTATGAAAAGAGGATTAGTTAGAAACTATGATGTCCTCATTTACAAAGACGGCGCTTACATAGGCAGGAAGAGCATGTTCGGAAATGGCTTCCCGTTTGCAAAATGCTCTATCAACGAACATGTATTTATCCTCAGGTCTAACATCAGAACTAATCAGTTTTTCTTGTATTTCTTGCTTGAACAAGATGAGATAGAACAATTGAATGCGAACTCCGCTCAACCTGGCATCAATCAAGAATCGCTGAAATCGTTAGATGTCACTATTCCCAATTCTGAAAAGATGCAACAGTATGGAAGCATTGTGAAGCCGTGGATCGACAAAGTTTTTGAAAACTGTTTACAAATCCACACGCTCGAGAAACTGCGCGACACCTTATTGCCAAAGCTGATGAGCGGTGAAATGAGGGTTAAGAAGGAGGAAATGGTATGAGTATTTTAGTTAAGACAATCAGAGTATTTGGGTTACGTGGCCTGCAAAATATCGAAATTGATCTCGAACCGATAACTGTTTTAACAGGAATGAATAATACTGGTAAAACTTCATTTTTAAAAGCAGTTCAAATTGCTTTGGGAAACAGGCAATTTATTACTCAAGACGATTTTTATACATCAGATAGTAATAGCTCTGATAAAATTATTGTTGATATCAAAATAGTGCCAGTGGGTAAAGATGGAAAAATCTGTAATGATTTTAGTGAAAACTGGGAAGTTCTTTTTACAGAAGATAGAATAATGATTGATGCAGAGGATAAATCTTTTATCCCTCTTCGCACAATAGTAACTTATGATGAGATTAAAGCTACCTACAAGTCAAAGCAATATATCTTACCGGATTGGCCACCTTTTGAAAATGAAAGCCGTGTTTTTTGGTATCAAGCTGAAAATGGTAAGGAAAGAGCTTTTAATTATGATGAAGTTCCGTTTTTCTACATGGATGCGCAAAGGGATATACTTGAAGATATGAAAGTAAGAAATTCATATCTCGGAAAAATGATTTCAAAAATTGAATATTCTAAAGAAGATGTGGAAAATATTGAGCAACAGATAAAAGAGTTAAACGAACGAGCGGTTAGTAGTAGTTCTATTCTTTCAAATATTAAAGCTACTCTAAAAGAGTTAGATTCAGCAATGGATACATCAAGCGAAGGTGTTGAAATAACACCTTTTACTAAGAAGATAAGAGATTTAAACAAAGGGCTATCAATTTACTACAGCGACAAAAAAGACAGCTTCTCAATGGAGTATCATGGCATGGGTACCCGCAGTTGGTCGTCTTTGCTTACCTTAAAGGCATTTATCAATCTATTAGATAAAAATGCTGAAAAGGAACAGACACCGTTTTTCCCCATACTGGCAATAGAAGAACCGGAAGCACATTTGCACCCCAATGCACAGAAAAAACTTTATAGACAAATTGAAGGTGTTAAAGGGCAAAAAATCATAGCAACACATTCTGCTTATATTGCCGCATCTGCCGAATTACACCAACTCAGAAACTTTTATAAAGATGATGTGTCTGTTGCCTGTGGTGCTATTAATACAGATGAGTTAACTCCTGAAGATATCAGGAAAATCAAAAGACAGGTCATTAATACACGAGGTGAATTATTCTTTTCTAAAGTAATTATCTTTTTTGAAGGGGAAACCGAAGAGCAGGCATTACCAATTTTTGCTGAACATTTTTTCAAGAAAACATCGGTGGAAATGGGTATTGACTTTGTAGGAGTCGGTGGTCATGGGAATTATCTGCCATTTTTACGAGTTGCAGAGGCGCTGAAAATCCCGTGGTTTATCTTAAGTGATGCAGAAGAAAAAGAAAAAAAAGTAAAAACAAGCGTTAAAAAGCAGTTTACTGACTGTAATACCAAAAAAGCAGAAAAGGATGTAGTCATATTTCTGACTGATGAAAAGAATTTTGAGGAACAATTGATTTCTGATGGATATAATAAAGAAATAAGAAAGTCAATTATCAAAATAGAAATTCCAAAATGTCATAATCCAGATCATGTAAAAGCTAAGAAAAGAGAAATTGCCTCTTATGATGACAAAAAACTTGTTGAAATTATTACTGGCTCAAAAACACAATACGGGCATGTAATAGCTGAATCCATAGTAGAAAGCAAGAAACCATTACCGCCAAAAGTAATGGAGCTTTTCGAAGAGATACAAAAGCTTTTGGAAAGGAAGGATGTAGATGAGTAAGATAAATTTATCCCCCAAACAGCAAGAAATTGTTTCTTTCGGAGCGGGTGCATTGCTTGTAAAAGCAAGTGCTGGCAGTGGTAAAACAAGAGTACTCACGGAAAGGATAAAAAGGCTTCTCGATACAACAAAACGGAAAATACTTGCTATTACATTTACCAATAAGGCTGGCGAGGAGATGAAAGAGCGACTTGGAAACCTTGCCGATATTAAGAATCGCCTGTTTATTGGCACATTTCATGGCTTTTGCCAACAGGTTTTAGAAAACCATGGACAAGTAACTGGTTTTACTAATATCCCTCATATCTTTGAAGATGAGTCTGATAGATTAGAGCTTATAGAACAGGCAATAGAAAAGACACCATCATATTTTTCTGAATATGTTAAACTTAATCTTAAACAGCAAAGAGATTTCCGCTATAAAGCTTTAAATTTTATTTCGGAAGTAAAACGAAAACTTTTATCTGAGGATGAACTTTTACAAGAAAGCAATGATGAAGATATGGTATTGCTCTATACGACATATCAGGACATCTTGAATTCACAAAATGCTATAGATTTTGATGACCTTATATTATTAACCTATAATCTCTATATTTCGAATCCAAAGATTGCTGCTTTATATAGAAGAACTTATGAGTATATCTGTATTGATGAAGCACAAGATTTGAATTATGCTCAATATCAACTGCTACGATCATTAACGAATGATGAACATCGAAATGTTATGATGGTTGGTGACCCCAATCAGTCAATATTCGCTTTTAATGGTTCGTCATCTGAATATATGACTAAAATGTTTGTTGAAGATTTTAAACCTGAAATAATTGAATTGAAAGAAAATTACCGATCATCAAAGAGTGTATTGCGGGCTGCTGAAAAAATTATCCCTGATTCTTGCGATATTGTTAATACCGTAATTGAAGGTATTTTTGAAATTCACAAAATGGATGACGAGAAAAGTGAAGCTAATTGGATTATTGAAAAAATCGCTGAACTCATCAAACTTGGCGAACATGATGATATTGAGGGTAATATTACATATGAAAAAATAGCTATTCTGGGTCGAAATAAATATGTATTCAAGCATTTGACAGATGTATTTGATAAAAAGGATTTTCCCTATTACTATAAAATTACCCCTGGAGCCATTAAGTTTGAATCAAAATTAATGAAAATATTTGATATGGCTCTTCGTGTGAAGTTGAATCCACAAGATACACTTCATTGGTACAGGCTACTTGAATTATTCAACAATCCAGAAGCTAAAAACTTACAAGAACTTTCAAATTGCTTAGATAAAGAGGTAGATAAAGAAGTATTAAATACTGTAATTAATTTTAGTGATGATGGCAGCAACTTCAAATTATCTCTTAATAATTTTTTAAAATTTATAGAGGGAAATAATCATATAGGAGATGATGATGAAAAAATAATGATATTGAATGATATTAAGGAACTATTGACACATTGGCATGAGTACGCCACAAAAACTGACAAGAAATCACTACTACAATTTAAAAATTCAATGGCTCTTGGTAAAACACACCCTTTAGCTCAAAAAAATGGCATTACTCTTAGCACAGTGCATACAATGAAAGGTCAGGAATATGATATTGTTTTTTTGATGGGCATGGATGATGGAACATTCCCTGATTATCGTGCAGTTAGAAGCGGTGGATCTGAAATGACGCAGGAAAAAAACAATGCTTATGTTGCATTTACAAGAGCTAAGCGCTTTCTCTATGTAACATGGCCTTCAAAAAGGTTTATGCCTTGGGGTGATTATAAAGACAGGAATATATCGAGATTTCTAAAAGATTTCGAATGATCGCCTTCACCGAATCTGAAAAAGTTGGTAATGAGGCATCCAAGAAAAGAGAAAGAAAATAGGGGAGCAAAATATCATGACCAATACACCAGAATCCAAACAAACCAACTTCCTTCTTTACACAAACCATGAGGGAAAAGTAAACATAGAGGTCTTTTTGAAAGACGAAACTGTCTGGCTTACACAGAAAGCCATGGGAGAACTTTTTGGTGTTCAACGCCCTGCTGTTACAAAACATTTGAAAAACATCTTTGACTCAGGAGAGTTAGTTGAAAAATCAGTTAGTTCCATTTTGGAACATACTGCCATTGACGGCAAAAAATATAAAACACAATTCTACAACCTCGACGCTATCATCTCAGTCGGCTACCGCGTCAATTCCTACCAGGCTACTCAGTTTCGTATCTGGGCTACCAAAACTCTGAAAGAATTCATCATCAAAGGATTTGTTCTGGATGATGAACGGCTTAAGCAGGGCAATCGGGTTTTCGGTAAAGATTATTTTGACGAATTGTTAGAGCGCATCCGGGAGATCCGGGCCAGTGAGCGACGCTTT
>JBDRLV010000054.1:0-6865 GCA_043812755.1 Patescibacteria group bacterium
ATCCCACTGGCATGAGGTGCCTTCAGAGCACCTGATGTCATTGAGTTCGCAATCAATCCACGCAAACGCCACTGCGGGCGTAAGCAAAAAACCAGCAAGAACAAGTATTGTGTAAAAAGAACGCATAATCTCACCTCCTTAAATGAGAATAGCAGTATATTGTCACAATGTCAATTCATGTTGGCTCTACAATAATTAGGGTGGTGATAAGTCTGTTTCTTGTCTAAACATAGAATCAAAATAATTGTTCTTAGTAATAACAACCTTCTTTATCATGTCATTCTGAACAAAGGCCAGCCAAAAAGCTGGCCTGAAGTGAAGAATCCCATTGTTAATCAATGAGATTCCCGCCAGACCGACTGCTATCAGTCTGTCGGGCTGTCTTCGGTAGCTAACTACTGACAAGCTCCCTCAGAATTACAAGGGCGGGATAATAATCGTCACCTTAATTGACAAGGAGCCTTCATCTTTCTTAAATAAAAAATCCGACGCGGGTCGGACAAGTGTGATTACTGAGCCCAAAACGGAGGGCCGTCATCTGTGGTTGTAGTGTCATTTCTTGTGATTAGGAAAATTGGAACTATTGCAATTGCTACGATTGCAGTTATTGCTCCAAAGAAATAATCACCGTCTGCAATGGCTACTAGGGCTCCAAACCCAAAGAATACAGTTATACAAAGGCAGAGAATGGCTTTTATAATTCTTGGCATATGATAACCCTCCAGTAATATGTAAAGAACAAGATTGGTTGTTGGCAAGATTGCTTGTTTCTTCCAAATCAAAGATAGCAGTTCATTAATTCTATGTCAATGTATACATTACCAATGTATTTAGAAAAACAAAAAACCGCTCAGGGAGCGGTGGTAGAAAAGATCAGGAGTCGTAATTGTCACAGTAGCAGACTTGGTCGTATCCTCCGCACCCTGGCTCTGCGCTGCAGTCACAAACTATGCAAACGTCTTTTGTTACGCAAGACGCTTCACCTGACACAGGGATTGATTTGGGCTCTGGGATAAAACCAGTTCTTTTTGCTTCTGCAGTAACATCTGTGTCCCAAGAGCCTTCACAGTACTGACAGTTAAGATCACATACACTGCATCTGCACTCAGGTGGATTTGTTTCTTTGTCCAGAACATCAATGCCAAAGGAATCACGGTTGTTACACTGACGGTCTTTTCGACAAATTTCAGAATCCTGCTCTGCTTTTTTGTCTCTGACATCTGTACGACCACAGTCATGGCAGGGCAGGTCGAATTTTGTGCAACTGCAATCGCACACTGCACAAAAATCTGTAGAGATGCAACTTGCTTCACCAGACACAGGGATTGCATTTGGTCTAGGGGTTTCTTTTTTGAGCTGAATTTTTGATTGCACAACTCCATTCCAGAGTGCGCGCTGAAAATCGCAGTGTACTTGTGGTGGCACTCCAAGCTCTCCATGCTGTCTGGTTTCAGCCCAGCATCCCCCGCGACACGGACCAAACAGATTACAGTTTTCACACTGGTCAGTTGCAGTGTTTTCCAGCCTTGTGCGAAGACTGTGCCAAGTGTTGTCACCTGTGCCTTGCAGATGCACGATTTCAAAATCGTTTGAATCATCTTGGTTGGTGAAGCGGTGGCATGGCATGAACTTGCCATCAAGGTCAACAGCAATCACTGTTTTTGAAACACCACAGCGATCAGCTGGGTTGCCACCTTCAAGACCAAAGTTGAATGCATAAGCAAACACATCAAGTGGTCGCAAAGCATCAACTGATTTGAGTGCTCCAAAGCGCTCTTTGCACACTTGCTCTACTTGATTGGAAAACTCTTGCAGAACTTCAGGCGTCCAGCCATGCATGTTGAGTGCTGGGAAGGCTGCGATTCCTTTGAATCCCAACTTAGCAAGAAACACCATGTTGTCGTAAAAGTAAGGAACAGTTGCAGGAGTGATCGTAAGGCGTGCGCCCTTTGCCCCTGAGGCAAGCGCAAGCTTTGCACCCGTAAGCATTTTGTCAAAACTGCTTTGTCCACCAAGGAGTGGCCGATTGAGATCATGAGAGATTCGGTCACCATCAATGGAGCAGTGTAGCGATCCGCCATACTTTTTGATGAAAGCGAGTGCATCATCATCAAGCAGTGATAGATTGGTGGTCAACCCCCATTTGAAGGGAACACCTTCTCGCTCACATTTTTCCACGCAAATCTTGATGATCTGCTCAATGATCGGTCTGTCACACAAAGGCTCACCACCCATGAACGAAAGGCTCATGCCTTTTTCATAGGTTCGGATAAGTGGCCATGCGCGCTCAAGCGCTTTAACAAATACATCAAGGTCAATGGAGCGTTGCTCTTTTTCGCCTTTATAGCAGTAAGTGCAACCAAAGTTGCATTTTTCAGTGGCATCAACAGAAAGCAGGATTTGAGCACCCATTTTGAACTCCTTTTAGGTAGTTGGTCGCGAGTCTACTAAACTGTATTTTAAGATTTTTGTCAAGTAGGGTTAGGTTTAGACATGAGAATTTCCAGACCTTTTTTCTGGGTTTTTTGTTTGCAGAAAATGAATAGCAATGCTATAATTTTATAACAGAATTGAATGCAATATGAGATTTTATAATATTTCAAAAGGGCAATATATAACCATTTGGGTATTTGGCGTAATAGTTTTCTTATTGTCATTGAGTGGTTTTGGTGCATACCCTTTTTATATATTTAAAAAAGAGTTGATGTTTGGTATTTTGGTTCTTGGTTTTCTAATTTTTTATTCTATTGGGTGGTGCAAGCAGAATAAAAAAGACATGAAAGTAGAAAAGTTTGATGAGAAATCAGTGAAAATAAGATGTACAAATTGTAACAAAGTTTCAAAACCTACAAAATGGATTTTTCGTATGGTCATAGGTATTATTCTTTTGGTTGGTTGGGGGTTGGTTCCAGGATTTCTTTTTCTTATTTTTAGCAGTAAATTTATTTGTCCTGATTGTGGCCAACGTCATATGTTGAATGTTGTTTTAGAAAACGGTAGTGAACAACAGATTAAAGCAATGCCGAAATCGCGTTTTTTACTAATTTGGATTCCAATAACAATAATTTTTGTATTAGCGAGTTTAGCAGCTTCGGGTTTGATTCTTGAGGAACTTTGATGAAAAAAGATGAGTTTTTTTATTTCCGCATTTTGCGGTTTTTTTATTTTTAATCACACAATGGTATTATACTAGAGCATGAAACGGATTATTTTATTTCGATTCCATAAAGAGCCCAAGGTCTGCGCTAACAGGCTGGAGCTTTTGCGTAAGCTCAATCCAAATACACATATTGTTGGATTTTATGGTGGGCTCAAGTGCGACGAAAAGAAGTTCAAAGATTTGAAGTTTGATTCTTATTATTCAATCCCAATTGATGATCCGAATTATAAGTGGATGCATGCTGATCTATGCGCGCGCATGTGGTATCGCGATCAGGGACGCAAGATGAAGTTTGACATGGCCCACATTATTGAATGGGATTTGATTTTATTGGAATCAATTGAAAAATTGTTTGATCACATCAAGAGCGGGGTAGGGCTTACTGATGTTCGGTCAATGAAACAAATGGAAAAGATTAAGTGGACATGGATTACAGGAGCGCGAAAGTGTGAATGGGATTTATTACAGAAGTTTGCAAAAGAGGAATTGAAATGGAAAGGACATGCCAAGGGTGGAGTGTTTCCAGCATCGTGCATGTCGCGCAAGTTTCTTGAAAGGTATTCAAAAGTTGAAGTACCAAGTTTGTGCAATGATGAAGTGCGTTTACCTTTATTTGCCCAATGTTTTAAAATGAAAATATACGACACGAATGTCCGTGACAAGAAACATTTCAATTGTCATAAAATTGAAATCACTCCAGAGCATGTCTATAAGCACTGCTCAAAGTCAAAAGTATTTCATCCTGTTTTTAAGGAGTTGAATTTAAAAAAGTTATGCTTGGATTAAACAGGCACAATGTAACATTATCTGAATACGATCCTGCCTGGGTGCAGGATTTTGAGGATGAGAAAAAGGCAATTAAGGATAAACTTGGAGACGACTTAGTTGCGATTGAGCACATTGGCTCAACTGCAATTCCTGGCATGTGCGCAAAGCCCATCTTAGATTTTATGGTTGCTGTTGAATCTGTTGATGATTATGAAATGTTTATAAAACCGCTTGCTGAGCTTGGATATGAATTCCGCAGAGACTATCGTGACACTCAGCAACATGTTTTGTTTGTTAAGGGATCAGAAGACAATCGCACACATTATTTAAAATTGACCGAACTTGATTCGATATTTTGGAAAGAGCATATAGTGTTTCGAGATTATCTGATTGCTCATCCAGATGTTGCGCAAGAGTATGCAGAGTTAAAAAGAGAACTATTTGAAAAGCACGCTGATGATCGCGCTGCCTACACTGCTGCCAAAGCTGAGTTTATTCAGGGGGTGCTTAGTAGCGCATAATAAATTAGCACTGATTAACGTTTTTTACAGGTCGTTACCAGGTAACGACTTTTAAATATGCTGAAATAGCATACATACTCACCCGTGGAATTCTGCGGGTTTTTTGTTTGGATTGACAAATGCGCAAATAATTGCTTAACTTAAATTAGCGGCTTCTTCAAGCAACCATGGTGGTTGCAACTCACCTGCGGTTTTTTGCAGGGTTGTTAAACGAAAGGAGTTATTTTGAGCAGTAGAAGCTCTAAGAGAAAAAAAGCCGCCACTGAAGCTGACAAGCTTCCAAAACAAGTGTTGTTATTTTTGAAAGCAGTTGTGATCATTGTGCTTTTATTGGCAATGGCTACAGCTATTGGTTTTACCTTTTGGTATAGTGAGGGGTTAAAACCAGCTCTTTCAAAGGCAACACAAGAGCACCCACACGATCTCGAATTCATTGCAGGGTTGCTCTCCCTCTCCTGCGCTGTGCAAGACTTTCTCGAAATTGCGGACGACCTTGAAGACCTAGCAGAATTCCGCAAATACGCACAGCAAGAGCTCGGCTCGTGTCAAGAAGGCCCAGTTGCCTTCTACAAGTGTTATATTACCTACGAGCGAGCTAAGCGCGATCCGGATACCTATGTAAATGTATATCATCGCGCAAAGCAGTTGTACGAAGTTTTTGTTGGCCTCAAGTCGATTCTTTCTAAAACTCACAAGATCATACGCGCCCTCCCCGAGCACGAACGTGTTCACAAAGATGTGAAACGTGGTCTCTTGTCCATAAGTGGATACATGAGTGGTTTAAGCGTTCTTGATCTTGCTCTTCATCTCGATGAGATTGAAGAAGAGTTAGAAGAAAGGGTAAACAAACTTGAGCAACCATTTAAAATTTTGTACACTCACCTCACAGATGAGTTTCCTGCACTCGTCTATCCAGCCATTGCATCGGTATTAATACCTGGTGATTCAGGCGCAGCTACGTTTGTCTTTGTTGATACATTCATAACATCTGATAAGCGTGTTAAGCGTACAATGCGAAAATCAAAATCGTATGTACATGCACTTGATAATGGTTGCGTTTCTCATGGATTTTTTCCCAACCTATAGTTTCGCAAGAAACTTCCACCTTAGCGCGAACATTCGGTTCGCGCTTTTTACTTTTTATTTGTACAATAGTTTAGTATGAAAACTGATTATCAAAAAAGCAATTCAATAATGGAGGTTGATTTTGAGGTTTCGCAAGATGCTGTTGAGCTTGCTTGGAAGATTATGCAAGCAAAAGAGACTGAAGATCGTCAAGAGCTTGGAGATGCTCTTCTTGATGAGCTTGCTGATTTGGCGCAGATTGATATTGTGAAATTAAAAATTACAGATGCAAAACAGTATCATAAAAAACGCGCTGGTAAGGTTGCAATGAGGCAGTACGGATATTACAAGCCCAGCACAAAATATATTTATATAAATAATCGAACAGCAGTGCAGGGAAAAGTGTTGGCTGGAAAAACATTTTTAAATACTCTGGTGCATGAGTGGGTACATCATTATGACTGTTGCAAATTAGGTTTGAATTCAATTCACACAAAAGGATTTTACTCGCGGTTAAATAGTTTATATAAAGCACTTTTGTGCGAGTAAAAAAATCGAGGAATTGTGTCCTTGTTTTTTAATTATGGCTACTGATTTTGTCTGTTCGCCTTGGGCTCCCGGTACTGACTGGATGTTCAAAAGTACCTGGAGTCAATGTGATGCAAATGTATTGAATAAGATTAAATGAAATTTTTTTGCTCCGGAACTCGGCCAATGTTGTCTGTGGCCTCAAACAGTCCTCGCTTAAAAAATTTATTTCATCTTATTCATTTTATGAATTAGTGAATTAGGCCCCCAGTCTTGTCTGACCTTGGGCTCCCGATCTTGTCTGAACGTCCATAAAGATCGGGAGCCAATATGTTTAATCAGCGAAATCAGTGCCTAGATCAGCGCTATCACTGTTATATAAAAAAAGACCCGAGTGGGGTCTTGAGTAGGGACGCCATTTATGGCGTCCTAAGGCAAAGATCAGACGGTGCGGATGGTTGGCGTTTCGTCCCAGTAGGCGAGGGGGTCTTGCCAGTCAGGGAACTCCTTGTTGATCCACTCGAACGCTTCAGTATCCGCTGGGGCAAGATCGTTATCGCGCTTTACGCGATCGTTGTACGATGTTTCAACACCCTGCGTTCTGTGCACAAGTACATCGGTTTGCCCATCGCGCATACGCACTTCTGCCCAGAAGGTGTAGGCATCGTTGTCATCTTCTTTGCCTTTGGTACGCGCACCATTGGACTGTTGAAAGAATCTGCGATAGAGCATATGGACGAATTCGCCGTGCAACCATGTGCATGTGCTTCTTTGGTTGCCTTTTGGATCAATCAGACATGGCTCGCTTGGGTCGCTTTCATTC
>JBDRLV010000055.1:0-26232 GCA_043812755.1 Patescibacteria group bacterium
ATATATGCTATACAAGAAAAACTCAACAACAGACCAAGAAAGTCACTACAATACAAAACACCCAACGAGTCTTACTCAGAACTCATCGGGTGCAGATGCTGAAAAGTGGTGCATTGAAAACTTGAATTATTCTTTTGTGGCAAAACACGCAGTAAATTAAACATAAACCAATAGGACTTTTTGCTCCATTGAAAAATCATAAAAAAACAGGTACAATTCGCACAAAGACCTATGGACGATCATGATATAAATTTCCTTAAGGAAAAGTATAAACTCAAAAAGCCAAAACGCAGGCGAAAGCTCACATGGGGTCGGTTTTTTGTTTTCTTAATTGTGCTTTGCGCAACAATTGGTGCTGTATTTTCTTATCACGTAACTCCAAGCAGTGATGCAACCAACATTGCAACAAGGCCTTCTTTGTTTAGTACAATTTCAAATTTAATTAGATCTGATGATAGAAAAGTCGATGGTGAAGAAGATGACAGAATAAACATTTTACTTCTAGGTGTTGGAGGTGAAGGTCATGATGGTCCTCAACTTTCTGATACTATTATTTTTGCAAGCTTTAAGCCTTCCACGAATTCTGTTGGCATGATCTCTATTCCACGCGACATGATAGCTCAAATTCCAGGTTATGGATGGAGAAAAGTAAATCACGCAAACGCTTATGGAGAATTAAAAGAAATTGGATATGGTCCGCAACTTGCAAGCGAGGTTCTTGAAAAAATTCTTGGACAAAAAATTCATTACTATGTGCGAGTTGATTTTGATGGATTTGCAAAATTAATAAATGACTTGGGTGGAGTTGATGTTTATGTTGATAATTCTTTTTCAGACTCACAATTCCCTGCACGCGGTATGGAATATGCCAACTGCCAACGACAAGATGAAGAGCAATCAGACCAAAGCGGTATTTTCAATACTTCTGAATTTAATTTCGGTTTTCTAAACGACACAACTGAGTCAACCACAAATACAGATAATCAAACACAGGAGCTGTCAGAAGAACCAATTCAATTAGGCGGAATTGATTACAGCTGTAGATTTGAAACAATTGTTTTTGAAAAAGGCTGGCAACACATGGATGGTGAAACAGCACTAAAATTTGTAAGGTCACGACATGGAACAAACAACGAATCCTCTGACTTTGCCCGCAGTGCAAGACAACAAAAAGTTATCATGGCTCTTAAAGATAAAACAATGTCTGCAAGAACATATTTGAATCCAACAAAAATCAACAAAGTCCTTGAAACTCTTAAAGACAATGTTGCAACAAACATTAATGCCTGGGAATTAATAACGCTCGCAAATAAATTTAAAAAAATGGATGCACAAAACATGACAACTCATGTTTTGGATGCATCAATTAATTCCCCTTTGTATTCAACGTTTTTAAACGGAGCCTATGTTCTTCTGCCAAAAAATGACGACTGGGGGTTAATTCAAACACTAGCAGAAAATATTTTTGAAAAAACTCAAGAAGATGCTTATGTAAAAGCACGAAGTGAAGAGAAGCCACAATTTGTAAACATTGAAATTCAAAATGGAACAAGCATAACAGGCCTTGCTTTTTCCATATCACAACTTCTTGATAATCAAGGATTTGACGTTAAAAAAATCGGAAACGCACAAGATCGAAGCTATGAGCATACTGTCATATATGACATGAGCAACGGCGATCACCCAGAAGCACTAAAAGAACTTCGCGACTTTCTTTCAGCAGATGTTACACTTTCAGCTACAGGATGGTTAATCAGTGGGGATATTATTCCAAAAGAAATTCATTTAAGTTCTGATGATTATGAATCTTTAGCCACACAAGAAGACATTGACTTTTTAGTAATTTTAGGCGACAGTTCAGCAAATCTTGTTAGAAGATAACAAAAGACTAAACCCCCCTTTGTCCCCCCTTGTAAAGGGAAGATGATGCTAAACCCCCCTTTGTCCTCTTTGTTAAGGAGGACAAGACTATAATCCCCATGAACTCTAAAAGCAAAATGCCAACTGTTGTTCTTGTTGGAAGAACAAACGTTGGGAAATCAACGCTTTTCAATCGCCTTACTGAAAAAAGAGAGGCTATGGTTTCGCGCACCCCTGGAACAACTCGCGACCGTAGAGAAGGACTTTGCTCTTGGAGAGGAAAAACTATTAAAATCATTGACACAGGAGGGCTTGATGTTGATTTCTCAGATTTCATTGAATCCAATATTGCAAAACAGGCGCATGTGGCTATTAAACAAGCTGATATTGTATTATTTGTTGTAGATTTAAAATCAGACCCATTGCCACAAGACATTGAACTTGCACGCGCTCTGACCAAATTAAATAAAACAATAATAACTGTTGGCAATAAAGCTGAAACAAAATCTGTTGCAAATAGGGCGACAAAAGAAAAATGGAAATTGCTTGATATGCCATACCCTTTTCCAGTCTCTGCTATTCAGGGGGTTGGGGTTGGAGATCTTCTTGATATTATTTATGATAAACTTGGCGAAGATAGATTAAACGATTTTAATGAACAAAATGAAAAACCTTGCAGAGTTGCAGTCATTGGGAAACCAAATGTTGGAAAATCTTCTATACTCAATTCAATCCTTGGAGAAGAAAGATTCATTACAAGCCCAATTTCACACACAACACGCGAACCAAATGATATTCTCATAGAAGCTGGCGGAAAAAAATATATCTTAATTGACACAGCAGGAATTAGAAAGAAAAATAAGATAAACAAAACAAAAGGCCTTGAAGCTATTGGAGTAGAAAGAACAAAAAAAATATTAACTAATACCGATGTTGCATTGCTTGTCGTAGATTCAAGCATGTCCTTTGGAACACAGGAAAGAGTGCTCGCTGGTATGCTTGAAAAAACTAATGTGGGAATTATTGTGATCGCGAACAAATGGGATCTTGTTGGGGACAAAGACACAAACACAATGAATCAATATCGTAAGTATATTGAGGGCACACTCCCATTTCTAAAATGGGCACCAGTAATGTTTGTTAGCGCAAAAACAGGAAAAAGAATTGACACCATTTTTCATCAAGTTGATATTGTTCAAGAATCAAGAGCGCGAAAAGTTGATAAAGAAAAACTTGATGCTTTTCTAAAAGAAGCAATGAAGAGACATTCGCCCATGCGTGGCAAGGGCCCAAAACCACCAAAGGTTACAGGCATAAAACAAACAGGAACTTTTCCTCCAACTTTTGAATTATATATTCATGCACGACGCGAAGACACACTTCACCCAAGTTATGTGCGTTATCTTGAAAATCAAATGCGCAACTATTTTGATTTCACTGGCTCCCCTATCAATATTAAAATTGTAACAGACAAATAATTATGAAAATCATTATTGGACTTGGAAATCCTGGAAACAAATACGAAAATACCCGACACAATATTGGTTTTTTAGTTATTGATGAACTGGCAAAAAAAGCAAACGCAGACTTAAGGGCAAAAAAAACACTCAATGCACAAATTGTAGAAACAGGAATCAACGATAAGAATGTTATTCTTTGCAAACCACAAACTTTCATGAATAACTCTGGTCAGGCTGTATATGCCATTCTTGAAAAAACATCTGCTAGCGCTTCTGACATTATTGTTATCAATGATGACGCAGACTTGCTCTTTGGTGATATGCGAATAAAAAAGTCAGGTTCTTCTGCAGGGCACAATGGAATTCAATCAATAATAGAACACCTTGGCACAGATAATTTTACTCGTATTCGTCTTGGGATAGGTCGTTCAAGTGACCAGCAAACACCTCTTGATAAGTGGGTTCTACAAAAATGGACAAAAGAAGAAAAAATAAAATTACCAGAAATAATTGGCATAGCTATTGATGCAATTAAAAAATTACTATGAGCCAAACAGATCTTCAATACTGGCTAGCTCTAGCTCGTTTTCCGAAATTCGGTGCAGTAAACATTAGCAAACTATCAAACGGCTTCCCATCCATGAGGGATGCTTTTTATGCTAAGCACAATGAGTTTATTAATGCTGGATTGAATCCAGTGCTTGCAGAACAATTTATCCAGGAACGTATTCATATTAATCCAGAGCATGAGCTTGAGCTTTTGCATAAACATAATGTTCAAGCTATCACAATCAAAGATTCTGGATACCCTCCTCTTTTAAAAACTATTTTCGATCCACCTGCTGTTTTGTTTATACGTGGCGTGTTACCTGATCCAAATAGAAACCATCTTGCAGTAGTTGGTTCAAGAAAAGCAACAACTTATGGAATTCAAAGCACAGCAGAAATTATAAACCAAGTAGCGCGCGCTGGCACAATCATTGTAAGCGGTCTTGCTTATGGAATAGATGCTTGCGCTCACACTGCTGCGCTCAAGGCTGGTGGAACAACCATTGCTGTTTTAGGATCTGGACTTGATAAAGACAACATATACCCAACCCAAAACCGATCGCTTGCAATACAAATGATTTCAAACGGAGGAGCGATTATTTCAGAATTTCCTATTGGTGTTCATGCTCATAAGCAAAATTTTCCTTTTAGAAATAGAGTCATTGCTGGGATGTGTCATGCAACCTTTGTTGTTGAAGCTGCTGAAAAATCAGGCTCGCTTATCACAGCACGCCTTGCTCTTGAGTCAAATCGAGATGTCTATGCTCTCCCTGGCTCAATTCACTCGCCATATTCCTTTGGTCCTAATAATCTTATAAAAATGGGAGCAACACCTGTTACGTGTGCAGCTGATATCTTAGGTTATGAAGATATCCCGCAACAGGCAGTGATATATTCTCCAGGAAGTGCCCAAGAGGAAATGATTTACAAAATACTATCAAAACAACCCCTCCACACAGATGAAATAGTATGCGCAACAAACATGCCAATTCAACAAGTATCCAGCACCCTTACACTCATGGAAATGAAGGGCTCAGCAAAGCATGTTGGTAATTTGTGTTACATAAAAACTTGACGAAATTATTTTAATGTTGCATTATCAAAAACATGTCAAAGCAACTTTTAATCGTTGAGTCACCAACGAAAGCAAAAACAATTTCAAAATACTTAGGAAAGGACTATATCATCATGTCCTCTTTTGGTCATATCCGAGATTTACCAAAAAGCCAAATGGGAGTGGATACAGAAAAAGATTTTGAGCCATCATACATTATTCCAACAAAGAGCAAAAAAAATGTAGCTGATTTAAAAAAAGCTGCAGCTTCATGCTCTCAAATTCTACTGGCAACTGACGAAGACCGAGAAGGAGAAGCAATTGCTTGGCACATTGCTGAAATATTAAAATGCAAACCTGATGAAGTAAAAAGAATCACCTTCCACGAAATTACCAAACACGCGATTGAACATGCTGTTGAAAATCCACGTGTTTTGGATATGAATTTAGTAAATGCACAGCAGGCAAGAAGAATTCTCGATAGACTTGTGGGCTACGAGCTGTCCCCTCTTTTGTGGAAAAAAGTTCAATACGGACTTTCTGCAGGACGCGTACAATCTGTTGCGGTAAGACTTATTGTTGAACGCGAACGCGAACGCCAAGCATTTAACATTGAGGAGTTCTGGAGTATTGATGCTGAATTTCAAAAAGAAAATAAAATTTTTGATGGCAAACTCACAACTATTGATGGCAAAAAACTTGATAAACTTAGCATTACAAACAAAGCTCAAGCAGATGAAATACTAGCAAAACTTCAAGACGCAAAATTTACTGTTGATGATGTACAAAAAAAGCAAGTTCAAAAAGCTCCTCCTGCGCCTTTAACTACATCAACACTTCAGCAGGCAGCAAACAATGCTTATGGATTTTCTGCAAAACAGACAATGACACTTGCCCAAAAGCTTTATGAAACAGGACGCATTACTTATATGCGAACTGACTCACTTAATTTGGCTGATAAATTTTTAGCAGAAGCACAAGTGTTTATTTCACAAAACTTTGGTCAACAATACGCTCAGGGCGCCAAGCGATATAAAACAAACAAAAAAGGAGCACAAGAGGCTCATGAAGCAATCAGGCCAACAGATCCTTGTGCAAGCACAGATTCACTAAATTTCACCGATAATGGCATGAAAAAGCTCTATGACCTTATATGGCGCAGAACGCTTGCAACACAGATGCCAAGCGCCAAATTAGAGCGTACAATGGTTGATATTTCCGCAAACAATCATATCTTTAGAGCAAATGGCAATATTGTGGTTTTTGACGGCTTTATGAAAATCTATAAAGCAGGAAAAGAAAAACTGCTCCCAGAGCTCGCATCTGGTGATAAAGTAGAAAACACAAAACTTGAAGGTGTTCAACATTTTACAGAGCCTTCAGCACGCTACTCAGATGCAACTCTTGTAAAAGCCATGGAAGAATTTGAAATTGGAAGACCTTCTACATATGCTCCAACAATTCATACAATTGTAACACGGGGATATATTGATCGTGATGAAAACAAAAAACTATTCCCATTGGATATTGCGTTTATTGTAATTGATCTTCTTGTAGAACATTTCCCACAGATTGTTGATTACAAATTCACAGCTGACATGGAAAATTCACTTGATGATGTTGCTGAAGGGAAAAAAGATTGGGTTCCAATGCTAAAAGAATTCTATGGTCCGTTTCATAAAAATATTGAAGATAAGTCAGAGCACTTGAAAAAAGAGGATGTTATGAAGGAACGTGTTATTGGCGTTGATTCAAAATCTGGGCTTGAGGTGATTGCGCGAATGGGACGCTTTGGCCCTTATGTCCAGCTTGGTAAATATGACAAAGAAAAAAATGGTGATGGAAAAGAAAAGCTAAAAAGTGCATCACTGCTCAAAGGAATGACAATTGATACACTCACGATTGATGAGGCAATGGAGCTGTTTAAGCTTCCACGCACTGTTGGACAAACTGCAGACGGTGAAGATATTGTGGCTGCTGTTGGACGCTTTGGGCCGTATCTGAAAGCTGGAAAAGTCACTGCATCAATCCCAGCTGATTTTGATCCACTTACAATTTCTCTTGAACATGCGCAAGGGTTGATTAAAGAATCGTATGAGAAGAAAAAAGAAATGCTTACTCCTATTGCTGAATTTGGAAATGATCCTGAAAGCGGCGGGCAGATTGTAATAAAGCACGGCCGCTTTGGGCCATATATAACAGATGGAAAAACAAATGTATCAATTCCAAAAAAGATTGAACCTGAAAGCGTTACACAAGAACAAGCAATAGAAATGCTTGAGAAAAAACGTAAAGCCCCAAAACGAGGTAAGAAGTCAGGCAAAGCCTGATCCGGCTCCGCTGGAAAATAAACAAAAGCAGCCGCAAGGCTGCTTTGAAATTGGCAGGCAGTATTGTTTTCTCATCCATTCTGCGCTCGCCGGAATAACTCCGGCATCGCAAGCCTTACTGCGGAACTCGCTTCTCAGGCTTCGTCATTAGACTCGCCCTCGTACGCTCAGACAATCCTCGCACTTCTGCCTGTGGCAGAAGACGGCTTGCTACTGCCGGGTTATTTCCGGCGTGCTCGGGAGGATTCGAAAACAATACTGCCTGCCATACTACAAATCAAACAAAAAACCCGAGCAATGCTTCTGCTCGAGTAAATAGATTAAGGAACAGGAACGATTGTGGCGCCACGAAACATTGGAGCCGAGAATTTCTTTGGTTCATCTTTGGCCACTGAGGCAAAAGTGAACTCACCGATGAAGCAAAAAGCCTCAACGCACCTTTCACCTTTTCCAAATACAGTCCCAGGGAAAATTGCGCCACTGTTGGTGTCACCCAAAGTTGGGGTACCAAACGTAAATGGATGTTGTAGTGCAAGAAACACACCATCTCGAAGCGTCATGGCAACTGCATCCTCGGGTGCTTGCTCACAAGCATCTTCAGCGCTGAGGCTTAGATACTGATCTCGATCGTGAAAAAACACGACATAGCGAGGAGGCCTTACACCACTTGCATCTGTTGCAGAAACAACATCAACTGCTGTTTCGCGCTCAAGAATGCAATTCTGTCCAAGTCTCTTCAAAATCGGCTCCAAAGGAAAGGTTTCATCAATCAGTAGTACATGGTCAAATCGACCAGCGTACCCCTGAGGAAGCGCAACAACCTTTGGCCACTTGCGTGCATAGACGCTTGCAGAAATCCCTGCCACCTGATGAACCCCAGCCCTGATCAACATCTCAACATGGGCTGTGATATCAATCGCACAATCGCTGTCACCCGCAAGATGACTCGCTGCAGTATTTGGATTTTCCAAGAACCGCTGAACCTGCTCAGCACTAATCCTGTGCGGATGTTCCCCCTGTGATCGCTCCATGTACTCAGCGATCAAAGAAAGCGGATCAGGCAGATCCTTCAGAAGCGCCCCGTGTAGAAACGCCTCAAACACCGACAGGTCAATGTTTCTCGGATCTGAGAAGCAAAGCCTCTGAAACAGCTGTACGTGTTGCTTGTGTGAAGGAGCCTTGTATTCTGCTTTCATCTGAACCTCCTTACCCTGCCGCGGATTAGTGTGGCCCTTGGGACATCACTAACAAACTTCGGGTATTGAGTTGTTACACGGATCCGCCGTGCACAGTGCGACTGGTAGCCGCAACCCTTCGGCCACGCTCAGGGCATGGCTTTAGTTTGCGTTCGCATGGAAGGCTGAAGCCTTCCGCTGCATTGACTTATTTTATCAACGTAGCAGAACCTTTAGGGTTCCATTCAATCATCGCAGCCTAAAGGCTGCGGCTACCAATTCAAACCAAATTCAGACATAAAGAGTACCAAAAATTTGCATAAATGTCAAGGTTTGATTACGCTGGAGGGTATAGGGTGTCCAGTATCCTGTATTAAGTATTTCTTTCATGTTCAATGCTGTATACTGGATACCGGATACCCAATACTGTATACTTTTGATTCAATCAAATTATGCCTGCACCTGTTAGAACATATGATGAGCTTGTAAAACTCATTACAAAAACTTATTCCAACCCAGATCTACACTTGATCCAGGAAGCTTTTAAACTAGCAAACTCAGCCCATAGTGGTGAAGCTAGAGCGTCTGGTGAGCCTTTTGTTACTCATCCTCTTGCTGTTGCCTATAAGCTTGCTGACATGGGAATGCACTTAAACATGGTTGCAGCAGGACTTTTACATGATGTTGTAGAAGACACAGGTATAACAATAGAACAGGTAAGAACAAAATTTGGCGATGATGTTGCTTCCCTTGTTGATAGTGTTACAAAACTTAAACAAGTAAAATACCGAGGCGTTGAACGTTATGTTGAAAATTTGAGAAAAATGTTTTTGGCTATGGCAAGCGATGTTCGTGTTGTTTTTATTAAATTTGCTGACAGGCTTCATAACATGCAGACCCTTCAGGCAAAACCAAAATACAAACAAGACCGCACTGCGCGTGAGACCCTAGAAATTTACGCGCCTATTGCTGGCCGACTAGGAATGAACGAAATGCGCGGAGAACTTGAAGATCTTGCTTTTTCTTTTTTACAACAAAATGATTACGAACGAGTACACCAAATGGCTGAAGTTCGCATAAGAGAAAAAGGAGCACTGGTAAGTCGCTTGATTGAAATAAACCAAAAATTACTTCAGCAGTCAGGGATACCAAACTCAGAATCACATGGAAGAGTAAAAAGAATCTATAGTCTTTATAAAAAACTGCAAAGGTACAATGACGATATAAGCAAAATTTATGATTTCATTGCTATTCGAATTATTGTACAAGATGTTGAGGAATGCTATGCAGCGCTTGGATTATTACACAAACACTGGAGACCAATTCCAGGAAGAATTAAGGACTTCATTGCTCAACCTAAACCAAACGGATATCAATCTCTTCATACAACTGTTTTTTGTGAAAAAGGTGAGATTGTAGAATTTCAAATCAGAACTCAAGAAATGCATGATATTGCAGAGTATGGTATTGCTGCCCACTGGAGATATAAAGACCCTTCTGTAAGCACAATCAAAAATCTTAAATGGATGGAAGAACTTGGAAGCCTACAAAAGGAACTTGCTAATAAGAAAGAATTCATGCAACAACTTGAAATGATGAAGATAGATATTTTTAAAGATAGATTGTTTGTTTTTACACCAAAAGGAGATGTTATTGATTTACCTGATGGAGCAACGCCAATTGATTTTGCCTATGCAATACATACTGAAATAGGAAATAAATGTTCTGGGGCAATCATTAATGACATCAAGCGCAGTCTTAATACTGAACTTACATCAGGTGATGTTATACAAATTATCATTGATAAAAATCGAAAAGGGCCAAATCCTGATTGGTTAAAATTTGCCAAAACCCGACATGCAAGAATAAAAATAAGAGAGTCCACAAAACGCTCTGTAAAAGTATGGTTCTCTGACGTAATGAGTGGTCGTAACCAAGCAAAAAAATGAGGATCAAAAAACAGACCCAAACGGGTCTGTTTTGTTATCCACTCAGCCGATCTAAGAGATCAAAAAATTCTTCTTTAGAATAAAATTCAATTGTTATTTTCCCTTTTCCTTTTTTCTCTTGTATATCAACCTTTGTACCAAATATTTCTCTAAGTTTTTTTTCATGATCAGCAATGTTTGGGTCTTTTGACTCACTAACTTTTCTCTTTTTATGCAAACCTGTTGTTCGGGCCTCTACTTCGCGAACTGTCATACCTCCTTTCAAAATGGCTTTAAATAACTCATCCTGCTTTTTTGGATCAGGCTCTGACAATAAACTGCGCGCATGGCTTTTTGAAATTTCTCCATTACGCAAGGCCTTAAACATCTTTTCAGGCAAATCGTTCAACCTAATCATGTTAGAAACTGCAGAAACACTTTTCCCAACTCGCACAGAAACTTCATCAAGCCTTAAATTAAACTCATCAACAAGTGCCTTATAGGCAAGTGCTTCTTCAGCGGGATTCAAATTTTCTCTCTGAATGTTTTCAATCAGAGCCAGTTCAAGTTTTTGCTGTTCGCTTGCTTTACGAACAATTACAGGAACAGTTTTTAGCCCAAGTGTTTTTGATGCACGAAAACGCCTCTCCCCTGCAATCAATTCGTACCCTGTGCCCTCTTTTGTAACAATAAGCGGTTGCAAAATTCCATGCTCTTTAATAGAGCTAATTAAATCTTCCATGTCTCCTGCAGAAAAATGCTCGCGTGGTTGGCGTGGATTTACCTGCAAAGACCCAATTGGAATTTCAATTACAACGCTTTGCGCTTCTGGAATAATTTGCTCTGTAATACTTTGTCTTTGTGGAATAAGAGCACCAAGCCCTCTTCCAAGTGATGTTTTTCCTCCCATGTTGCTAATATAAATTATCAAATAATGGTCCTTCTTCTCGAAGGATAAATTCACGAGCTAGTCTGTCATAAGCTTTTGCTGACTTATGAGACGGATCATAACCTAAAATTGTTTTTCCAAAAGATGGTGCTTCAGCAAGTTTTACACTACGCGGAATAACCGATCTGAAAATCTTATCAGGAAAATATTTATAAAGTTCTTCTAATACTTCTCTTGAAAGTCTGGTACGTGAATCATACATGGTAATGACTGCCCCCATAATTTCCAATTCTGGTTTCAAACTATCGCGAATGAGCCCTATGGTGGACATCAGTTGCCCCAAGCCCTCAAGCGCAAAATACTCTGCCTGCACAGGGATAAGCACGGAATCTGATGCCACAAGCCCATTTATTGTAATTAGCCCAAGAGAAGGTGGTAAATCAATAAAAATGTAATCAAAATCATTTCGAATTTCCAAAAGAGCTTTACGCAAAAAATGCTCACGATCCTGTGCGTTTACAAACTCAACAGCAGCACCAGCAAGGGCCTGTGTTGCAGGAAGAATTTTTAGTCCATCATGTTCAGTATCATGCAATAAATCTCGCATTGAATGTGAGCCTATCATTCCCTCATAAACACCAGCTGGAATATTCATGTGATCAATTCCTAAACCTGAAGACGCATTTGCCTGAGGATCCAAATCAACTAATAAAACAAATTTGCCTCTTTGGGCTAAAAAAGCGGCCAAATTCAAAGCCGTGGTAGTTTTCCCCACACCTCCTTTTTGATTGGCAACTGAGATAATATGCGCCATATCGACGACATTATTATACTAAATATTGCTGAAAATGAAAAGGAAAAATGGGAAGATTACACTCTTCGAGTGCTCCTTAAAACAACACGGAAAACAATCTTGTGCCTTGTTGCTTAAAGCCGGTGTTGAAAAACACTGGCTTTTTTATTTTATTGCCACTGTGGTAGAATAATTTCATAATTTGAATTACAAATCATATGGGGAAAAATAGAGAACATTCTGCAGGAAATGAACCAGAACACAAAGATGCAAAATTGTGGTCGTTTTTTAATGAATATAAAACACCAGGAATAGGAAAAGCAATCGCACGGCCTGACATTGATTCATTCTCTCACTTGCCAGACCAAACAAAGGAAAAAGATAAAGCTCTCCTTGAACAAAAGCAGGCCCACCCTGGACTTCTTGTGCAACACGAAACCGGCCCAGATGCATTTGCATTTGAAAACTTCCTCACAACCCAAGCTCACAACAACAACTGGTTTGGTGGAGAATTCTCACCAACAAACGTATACGATGACTGGATCTCTGGCGCTGACGCTTATGTTGAGTGGACTGATGAGAATGGGTCGCCTGTACGACTTGCGATTGACTTTACTGCTGCAAAACAATTCACTCCCTTTTGGAATAAGAGCGATAAGCTTGAAGGAAATGTTCAATTAAAATATTTACGATCAGCTGTTGAAAATGATGAAAACAGCAAACCAAAAGAAACCAAAATATTTATCCCTATTGTAATTCTCGGAGTTGATTCTTCAGTTTATAGATTAGTTGCTAAAAACAATGACACTGTTGGACCAGACTATCCTTTAAAACGATTATTACTTGAGCAGACCAAAGCTCAAATTGATCTTCAAATTGTCCTGCTAATTCATAAAACATTTGAAAGCTCAAGGGCAAAAAGATCAAAAGGTGTTGGCGATTCACAGAATCAATACAAAGCTTTAGGAGATAACTACTCTGCTGAACAAGCAATCAAATTCTTTACAAGCCTTGATGAAGAAGTTGTTAATGCTGTAATGAATGAAAAACAATCAACTAGAATGAACCAACTCATGCGTATTAAGAAAAATGTAGATGAACAAGTAGCTCAAGCAGAGCAAATAGAACTTAATGATGAATGGCAGGAAGTAGTAAAAAACTCAAAAACTCATAATATTTTAGCTTGTAAAGAATAACCACTATGACTACACCTGACTCAAAAAGGGGAATGCTTGTGCATGACTATGAACCTCACAGATCGCCATATGATAAAGAAATGATTGGTACACAGCTTGATGTATTTGCAAATAAACACGGTCTTAAGTCTCTGCGCGATCGATTACGAATTGGTTTAAACGAAGTTGCACTGCTTGCTTTTGAAAAAACAAATACGCAAATAAAAGACATGGTTGCCAGTATGGCAGAAACGCCACAGGAGGCTGAAGAAATTTATGATGAATTAGTTGAAATGTGTGTTGGAATGCAAGAGCAGGGACCATGGGGTTATGCAAAAGATCTGGCCAATCCAGAGGATGCTGATGTAAAAGCATGGTTTATGATTGCTGGTGCAGAAACTGCAGGGTATGAAAGATCAATGGATCTAAATGATGCTGAGTTTGTTGTTGATGTTAAAAGAATCGAGAAACATCTTCAAGAAGCTGCTAAAAATCCTAGTGCTTTTTTTGAACAAGCAAGAGAAAGGCTTCTTAAAAAATCTGAAAGTGCAATTCGCTTTAATGATGATGATAAAGATAAAAAAGTACCAATGGGAGAAGGATTCGCAACCTTTATGCCAATGGCTGTTCAAGGTTATGATGCTGGTGTTGTTCAAGATGCTGAGGGTTGGGTATTTGTAGGAGCCCGCAATGAGATTGAAGACAGTCTTATTGAGTCAACTGGGTTGACAAAAGAAGTTGGGCCAGATGACAGAGACCCCTCTAGAACTGTTACTTTTTTTATTAATCAAGAAGGACAAAAAGTTATAAAAAAACTTCACCCTGGACTTTTAATAATTCTTACAAAAAGCTTTGATCTTGCTGTGCCAATTGTAAAAGCTGTAAATGATAAAAAAGATGCAATTGAAATTGCAGAAGAAGCACTTGGACACACCCGTGTTGTACAAACAACTGAAAAAAAGCTTGCTGCTCTACAGGATGAATTGGCAGAAGTTGACTCTGATTTCTTGCGCAATCCAAAAGACACTAAATTGCCTGATGAGCCTTCTGAATCAAAAGCTCTAATCAGACTGCGCGAATCTTTTTACGATCAAATGCTGTATGCAAGATCCTTGAGTGTCTATCTTGATGCATTAAAACTACTAACAGCAAGACGTGCCAAAGCTGGTGAAGAAGTAACTGAGCAAGATAAACTTGATCTTTCCCAAAAAATCCACACCAAGATGGAACAAAAAGTTGACGAGCTAAGATATGTAAACAGTGTTATTGAGGGCGAACTTGACACTCTGCCTGAAGATGTAAGATCTGTAATCGATATGGCAGGTGGTGCAGGAGATTTAGGACTTGCTATCACAAATGAGCTACTCTCAGTTGGAAGAGAGGTTGACCATACTGAAATTGTTGATCCACAAGAAGGGGTTGCAGATTTCATGGAAACAATGATCACATATCTGCCATACAGAGAACACCACGAAAAGCACACAGTGCACAACACAGCATTTTTGCAAGGTGCAGAGATAACCCCTGATTCAATGGTTGTTGCCAAACACGCATGTGGAACTCTAACAGATGATGTGATTAAACAATGGAGAGAATCTGAAAGTAAAGTATTGGTTGCCATGACTTGTTGTCAGGATAAAGCAAAAGATAATGTTGCGCTCTATGGTTTTAGTCAGGAGGAATGGCACAGATTGTGCAAGGAGTCAGCAATGACTAATACAGAGGTACCTGAGCTGCCTGGTAAGGCAAAAGATCGTGCGCTGAGAAGGCTTGAAAAAGGAAATCGAGCTATGAAAGCACTTGATATGGCGCGGGTTGAATATCTGCGCAGGCACGGATTTAAAGCTGAATTGCATGTTACAGATAAATTTCCAAAAGGTGATGTGATTGTTGCGCGCAGGCTACCTGATAATTTTATACAAAAACTTGCTGAACTTCAGGAGTTTGAAAAAACCGATCCAAAAGCATTTGATGCAATGATGATGAGATATGATGTTATGGCAGCAGGAGCTAAAAGTGCTAAAGGACTTGATCTTTCTAAATATGGCGAAAACTGGACTCCAGATGATTTTGCTGAACTAACACGAAGATTCATTTCGCGTGTATTTGAAGAATTTAATCCTGTTAATGCAGATGAAGAAGAAAAATTGGCTCCTGATGCAGGGCAAGAAAATAAAGACGCAAAAAAGAAACAAAAAGCGTTATTGAAAAATGTATTCTCTGATGTTGGAGGAAGGATAGATTTGTATGTGAATAATCGTTCTAAAGAATCTGGAAAGCCAGTAGAAAAACAACAAATAGGACAAATAGCAGGAGCAATAAGAAATATGGTGTTGCGTGCTGATATAGAAAACCCCCAAGAAATACGCGCACAAGTTGATGCAATGATGCAAGAGATGGGATGCTAATATTTCCCTGCTTCCACTAAAAAGACGACCGTCGTTTAAGTGGAAGCAAATCAATTTAAGTCAACAAAAAATCCCCTCACTTTGTGAGAGGATTTTTTGGTAGCGGGGACTGGATTTGAACCAGCGACCTTCGGGTTATGAGCCCGACGAGCTACCAGACTGCTCTACCCCGCGATATGTTAATTGTTGTTGGAATATACCAATCTTTGCGTATCTTGTCAATTCAGTTTACGAACTTGTACCAGATGCAAAACCGAAAAAATTGAATGGGATATCGTCGAATGGGAAAGCTTTTGAGGAAACGTACAGAACGTACGTTGACGAAAAAGCAGGGGCCCATGAGACAACAGATCGCTGATTTTGTCTTAGTTTCAACTGGAAACATTCAAAATTGGATGAGATGTTGTTGAATGGGAAAGCTTTTGAGGAAACGTACAGAACGTACGTTGACGAAAAAGCAGGGGCCCATGAGACAACAGATCGCCAATTTTGAATGTTTCCATGGTAGCTGGGGTGGGAATTGAACCCACGACCTCGGGCTTATGAGTCCCGCGCTCTAACCAACTGAGCTACCCAGCCATGTATTATTTTCTCAGTAGCGAAGTTGGTTTTACCAACTGCCTGCCCACCGAAGCTACGTAGTAGCGAAGGTGGGAGCTACCCAGCCATTTGTTTAAAAACAAGTCCTATTGATCCAACATGACTCATTCGTGCCAAAATAATAACAAATTCTAACAAAAATGACAAGCCACCTATAGACAATTCCTCCAAAATGTTATACTATATCGCACACATGCCGATGTGGCGGAACTGGTATACGCGCACGACTCAAAATCGTGTGGGCTTTGCTCGTGTGGGTTCGATTCCCACCATCGGCACCATCCTAAAGTCCAAAGTTTTTGTAAAGATTCTGTTAAAAGGAAAACAAATTTGTCTTGAGGGTTCGGCCAGTCATCCGACTGGCCGGGGGGTCGTATGACCCCTCGACTCCCACCATCGGCACCAAATGTGATATAATATTATTAATGACACTGACAACACATGCAACAATAGGAGCGGTAATAGGCCGGGCAACAGGAAACCCACTGCTTGCTTTTTTTATTGGTTTTATTTCTCACTTTATTTTTGACATAATTCCACATGGCGATTCAAAACTTGCAAAAGACTACTATGTATTAAAAAAGAAAAAGAAAAAAGCATTCGCATTTGTTACAATAGATGGTGTTATTGCATTGTTCTTGGTGTTAATACTTGCAAATATTAAAGATATTGTTGATATTCGATTATACACATGGGGTGTTGTTGGCGCTGTACTTCCAGATTTACTTGTTGGTCTCAATGACATTACAAAAACAAAATTTCTCAAAAAATTCCATAAACTTCATTTTTATTTTCACAATCTTGCAACAAATAAAATCGGCGATGTCTCATTTAAATTTAGCCTCACTTGTCAAATTATTTTAATTGTTATACTTCAATCTTTTATATAAAAAAGAAAACACTGTCTATAAAATCCTATAAGAGTGTTTTTTATTTCTAACTTTTTAATCCCTCAATAATCTCAAGCGTTTGTTTTGCTGATTTTTGCCAAGTAAATTGTTTGGCACGTTTTATCCCAGCATCCCTGAGTAGCCTTGTCCCCTCTGGCACTAATAGACATTGGGCTATTGCCAAAGACATTTGATCTTCATCATCAGGATTAACATACATAACAGCATCTCCACCTATCTCTGCAAGCGCGCCTTTTGATGAACAAATAACTGGAGTGTAGCATGCCATTGCTTCAAGTACTGGAAGACCAAACCCCTCCTCTTGTGACGGATAGAACAATATATCAGCGCAAGAAACCAATGCCCATTTTTCCGCCTCACTTACAACACCAACATATGACACAACACTGTGTCCAACCTGCGCTTTCCATTTTCCATTGACCTCAAGAAGCTTGTTTTGAATTTCATCTGTCTTCCACCCCATTTTCCCAGCTATTACAAATTTTGTTGTGAGCCGATTGTCAGGTTTTGAATCTAGAAATCGATCAAAAGCACCAATTGCTTTTACCAAATTTTTTCGTGGCTCAACTGTACCAATAAATAATATTGTATTTTGTACAAGATTAAATTTTTTAAGACATGCGTCATCAATTTTATTAGGCAAATCAACACCTTCGTGTACAACAAAAATTTCTTTTTCTATTTCTGGAAAAACACGAAGCAATTGATCTTTTGTTGCATTTGAAACAGCAATTAGAGCATCTGCACGTTTTATTGTTTGAGGAACAATGTATTTGGCTGAAATATGCCCAGATGCAGATTCAGGAAACCAATCAGGATGTTCATAAATCGAGGCGTCGTGGATTGTGACAACAGTTTTTGTACTACACATAAACGGCATCTGACCGTATGGACAAAATAAAACATCTATTTTTTTCATCTTAAGCCAAAGCGGATACAAAACATGATGTGAGATAAATGGAATTCGCTTTGGCATCCTTGAAATTTTTCCAACAGCTTTTCCTGATAACAATTCATGCTCCAAGTGCCTTGGGAAATAATCAGGGACCTGAATATAAAAATCGTGCCCTGAATCACAATGCAACATAGAAAAAATCATCGACCACGTATAGTGCTCGATGCCAGCTCCAAATCCACCTGATCGATCGCATATTGTTGAACCGTCTATTGCTATTCTCATATTTGCCTTCAAATCAAATATTACCAAAAATTATGAAAATAAACTAATTCCACTTTGAGTTAATAAAAACACAACTAACCCAGATATTAACATTCCAACTGTTATGGCAGGAATGCTATATTTTTTTTGAATACCAAATAAGACAGAAATTATGGAACCAGTCCACACACCAGAGCCTGGCAAAGGAATAGCAACGAAAATAATCAATACAATACTACCATAACGATCATATCTGTCTTTGTGTTTTTTCTCAAGGTGTAAAAAATATTGATTTAAAATCCTGTCAAAAAAACGAGATTTTTTTTGCACAAATATTACCAAAAATGGTAGCAAATACAAAATAATAAACATTGGAATAATATTTCCAATATACACCAAAATTAATGCTGAAATAGGTTGTATATCAAAAACAGTAAGAGCCAAAGGTAAAGATGCGCGTAGCTCAGTCAAAGGCAAAGAAGACAAAATAACCACAGCGAGTTCTGCTGGAATATTTTGGAAAAAAATTATTAAATTCTCAATCATATTATCTTCTTTTTGAACAACCTAACTTTCACTAGGCCACAAAAACACCTTATAAGCCCACGCAGCCAGTGACTTAACATCATGGAATCGTGAAAAATTTGTTGGCGACCCAAGAGCCACAACAATAATCTCACCTTTTTGATCATGATCAAAAACTGCACCTAAACTATATCCTGCTTCTGGTAAATATCCAGTCTTCCCACCAACAATATGATAAGGTGGCTGTGAAATAAAAGAATACAACAGTTCGTTTGTGGCCCTCATGGTATACACTCTGCCAGACTCACTTGTTACAGATGCCTCTGGCATCTCTGTTGCACCTCGAATCAATTCTTCTTGTAAAACATTGTCGAGCAACTTGGCCACATCACCAACAACTGAACGATTATCAGCTGACAACCCTGTTTCGTCACTAAATACAGTATGATTCATGCCAAACTCTTTTGCTGTCTCATTCATCTTATATATAAATTCCTGATGATCCAATCCAGATAAACGAACCAGAGCTGCTGTTGCAGAATTATCAGAAGCTACAAGACTGGCTGTTAAAAGGTCTCTTGCTTTAACAGGATCATTCAGACCAATATGCTCTACCCCACCGGAGCGAAAATCTTCTTGTCTAATTTCAACTATGGCATCAAGATCTGGATTTGTTTTTATAAAAACATATGCACACATCAATTTGGTTATACTACCAATGGCTTGTTGTATGTGTATATTTTTTTGATACAAAACTAATTTGCTTTTTCTATCTAAAATTAATACGCTTTTTGCGTCCGTTATAACTCCCAAGCTCTCTGGTACATATTTTTTTGGAGCAAAAGAAAAATCAATTAATTCATCTTCAACTTCAGTAAGAATAGTAATTGCATCTTGTGGTGTAAAATAAAAATCATTTCCAAGTGCAACAGCCTCAAGAGCTGCACCATTTATTGGATATAAATTCATTAACCCCCACAACACAAAAAACTGAGAAATAAATGCTAACATATCTGACAAAATAATAAATTACTTTCCATGAAATATTTATACATCACACTTAACATCACGCGCTTCTAATGATGAATCTAAATTCTCAAAAATATTATTATGCATGATTTCAGAAATCTTTTCATCAGTATTTAATCTAGAATATTCTGGTAGTTCTTCAATTGTATGAAGACCAAGGTGTTGCATAAAATCTACTGATACAACATAAACAGGTTGCAATCTTTCCTTATCATCCTGCTCAAAAATTAGTCCTCTGATCAATAGATTCCGAATAATTAAACTACAGTTAATTCCTCGAATTTGCTCAATTTCAGGCTTTGTTATTGGCCCTCTGTACGCTATGATTGTCAAAGTTTCAAGTTGTGGGCGCGTCAATTCTCCAGAATTCTCTTGTTTTTGCAAGCTCTTCACAATTTCTGCTTGTGAAGGATTTGTAACAAACTGGAGTCTGTTATCATGTTTAATTAAATGAATCCCAGAATCTTCAGTATTGTATCTTTTTTCAATATCCTCTAGGGCCTCATTAAAAACTTCATCAGAAACATCAAGTGTTTTTTTAATAACTGAAATCAATACTGGTTTTGAAGCTGCAAATAGAATTGATTCTATAGAGGTTGTTATCATATTTTGGATCGATTACTAGGATTGTTGGATGGATAATTGTTAAATGGTTGTACGATTTAAAACATACCAATAATCAGCCATTTAACAACTAATTACTCAATGTGTTTAATCATAATGTCATCAAATCGGTCTTGTTGCATAACATGAATTGTTTTTTGTTTTACCAATTCAAGCAGGGCCAAAAAACTCGTTACTACTTCAACTTTTGTCTTCGCTCCTTTTATTACATCACGAAACGACATTCTAGATCTTTCCAGTAATGCTTCTCTGATATGGTTTATTCTCTCCTGTACAGAAACAATACGCTCAACAGAAGCGCGCTGAAGTTCAAAGAACGGCTCGAGTTTCTTTAATAGCCCACCAAACGCGATATGTAAAACATTTGCATCCACTTCTTTTGGTGGTTGAAATTCTACAGATTTAATAACAAAAGGTTTTTGTCTTGGAAACATCTCTGTTTGAGAATCAAAAATCTTTTGTATTATTTTTGAAGCTTCAATAAATTCCCTATACATTTTCAACTGATCTGCTAGATCTGGCCCTTCTTCCTCATCTTCAATTGGCAAAGGTAAAATCGCCCTTGATTTGATTAATAAAAGCTTTGTAGCAACAATCAAAAAATCAGCCAATTCCTCTGGCAAAGTATTATTCTCATTTATATGCCGTAAATAATCCTCTGTTACCTTTGCCAGAGCAATGTCTGTAATTGGCAAGTCCTCTTTTTCAATTAGTTCCAACAACAAATCAAGGGGGCCTGAAAATTTTTGCATTGATACCTCAAACTGCATGCTATTTATTTTTTATCTCTATCCCAAGTTCTTTCAACTGACCTGGGCTTACTTGTGATGGAGCATCCATTAATGGATCTCGTGCATCTCCCATTAAAGGAAAAGCAATTACCTCACGAATATTATTCTCACCAGCAAGAATTGACACAAGCCTATCAAACCCAGGAGCAACTCCACCGTGGGGTGGAACTCCATACTCAAATGCCTCAAGCATGTGTCCAAACTGCTCTTTTTGCTCATCTGAAAATCCTATTAGATCAAAAATCTTTGCTTGAAGTTCAGGATCATGAATCCTGATTGATCCCCCACCAACTTCTATTCCATTGAGAACCAAATCATGCTGGTATGAACGGACCTTCAAAGGTTCCGAATCAAGCATGGCAATATCTTCTTCTTTTGGAGCTGTAAACATGTGATGTGATGGTGCGAGCTTATCTCCTGCTCCATGAAAATGATCATCCTCGCTCTGCTCTACAAATAAAGGGAAATTAACAACCCAAGCAAATGCAAGTTCATTAGGATCATTCTTGTCATTTCGAAGATCAGGTTTATCAGTGCCATACTTTTCCATTACCTCAGAATAATTAAGTTTAGGCCAAGGTTCTTGCATGATCTTTTTCTCAGGAAATAATTCCTGAACCATTTTTGTAAACATTTTCTCAACAAGCTCTAGAATCTCATCCTGGCTCATAAACGACATTTCCATATCAATCTGATAGAACTCACCAGGAGAACGATCAGCACGCGCATCTTCATCACGAAAGCAGGGTGAGATCTGAAAGTACCTTTCAATGCCTGCAACCATTAACAATTGCTTATATTGCTGTGGGCTTTGTGGAAGAGCAAAAAACTTCCCAGGAAACTTGCGCGATGGCACAAGATAATCCCTAGCTCCTTCAGGGGTTGATTTTGTGAGAATTGGAGTTTGCACCTCAGTGAAATTTTCATTATGCAAGTAGTTGCGCACAAAATGAAATACCATCTGGCGCATTTCAATGTTCTTTTTCATTCGACTTGAGCGCAAATCAAGATATCTGTACTTTAATCTAAGCTCTTCATTAATTCCCTTCGTATCTTTATCAATCTCAAAAGGTGGAGTTTTAGCCTCACTCAAAATGCTAATTTTCCCAACTGCAATTTCCACTATTCCTGTTTCTATATCAGGATTAATTGATTTTGCATTTCTCTTTTGAACAACTCCTTCAACCTGAAGGACATACTCAGGTCTTACCTTATCAATAATTTGCGAAACTACCTCATCAAGATCTGGTTTATAAAAAACCAATTGAATAAGCCCTGTTTTGTCGCGCAAATCAACAAAAATCAATTTGTCCCCCATTCGTCTGATTGAATGAGCCCAACCACACAGTCGAACTATCTCCCCCTCTTTTGTTAATGTTTCAGTGTTCCAAATTCTTTTCATATTTATAATCCATTGATTATTAAATCTATGGTCTAAGTCTATTTATTAAACGTGGAAACGGAATTGTTTCCCGCACATGATGCAAACCGCAAATCCATCCCACAATACGCTCAAGCCCAAAACCAAATCCGCTGTGGGGCACAGAACCATACTTCCGAAGATCCAAGTACCATTCAAAATCTGCTTCAGGAAGCTTGTGCTCACGAATACGCTCAAGCAAAGTGTTAAAATTATCCTCGCGCTGACTCCCTCCAATGATCTCTCCAAACCCCTCAGGCGCGAGCAGATCATTATTCAGTGCGAGCCCTGGATCGTCAGTATCACGCTTCATATAAAAAGCTTTTATCTCAACAGGATATTTTTCTACAAAAAGAGGTGAATCAAATTCCTTTGATAAAATTGTTTCGTCATCTGCTCCAAGATCATCACGATCCCCAATATCACTTCCAAGCTCGCGTAGTTTTGCAATTGCCTGAGCGTGCGTCATGCGTGTAAACGGAGCGTGTACTTTTTCCAAAGCAAAAACATCACGCTCAAGTATTTTAAGCTCATTCTGATTCTGACCCAACACCTCCTTTACAATCCGACAAATAATCTCTTCTTGAGTCTTCATGTTCTGTTCATGATCTGCAAAAGCTACCTCAGCATCCATCATCCAAAACTCTGTAAGATGACGTCGTGTTTTTGATTTCTCTGCACGAAAAACCGGACCAAAATCAAAACACTTACCATGACTCATAATTGCAGCTTCAAGATACAACTGGCCGGTTTGCGCAAGATAAGCTTTGTCATCTTCAAAATAATCAATTTCAAAAAGTTCAGTTGTACCTTCACAGGCATTTGAAGTAAGAATTGGTGTGTCAATTTTTATAAATCCGTTTTCATTTAGATAAGCAAATGTTGCATTAATGATAGTGTTACGAACACGCATTATAGCCCATTGTTTTTCACTGCGTAGCCAAAGATGTCGATTGTCAAGAAGAAAATCAGGACCATGTTCCTTTTTTGAAATCGGATACCCTTCAGGAGCAAGGCTGACAATCTCAACGCTCTTGCCTTCTAATTCAAATCCAGACGGAGCGCGTGGCTCTTCTTTGACGATTCCCTCAACCACAACTGAAGATTCAATTGTTAAGCTTTGAAGAGTCTCCCACTGTTCTTCAGAAAGATTGGCTTTTTCATATACAACCTGAACTCGTCCAGTGCCATCACGAAACTGCAAAAAGAAAATTTTTCCGCTTGAGCGGAAGTTATAAACCCAGCCTTTGAGGGTAATTTGTTGCCCTGTTTGGCCACTTATTTGTGATACTGATTCTGACATAATTCTTCACTATTTTAGCGTTTTTCCCCGTCATTTACAAGAGACCTGTTATAAACTCCCGATTTTGAGTAAAATGGTTGACAAACACGCAATAATGTGATAATCTTGCGCGTTGGCATTAACCCTAAATCGTGTGGTGCTCACATGTTAAAGGAGATAGAAAGTGATAAAACTTGCCACTACGATCTTTTCATTGCTTGTCCTTATGAGTGGATGTGCAACTAGAAACTTCAACGCAAAAATGCATACAGAAGATTTTTGCAGTGCATATTGGATTGCTTCACATAACAGTCTCGATGAGGAAGCTCGCAGAAGTGGCCTGTTGTGTGTTCATGATCTTCTTGCCAGAGATTCTGAAGAGCGTTATGGTTCCTATCAATCGCGAGTGTATAGGATGGCAGATATCGTTGAGCGTTTCGGATTTCACAAAACCGACAGAAAAATTGCTCACGAACTGTACTACTACTATGATCGACGCGATCGTTTTGAGGATGCAATTCGTGTAGTCCACGAATCTGCACTTGAGGACTACTATGTGCAAAGCCCTTACAGAGGCATGATTGACGAGTGTGTTTTCTACGACCGCCGCCCAGGCTGTGTGGAAAAAGCTACAGAACTTGCCAAGATTGAGCCTGAGGAAGCTCCTGAAGTCATGATCTATCGCAGAATTCTCAGTGGTGAAGCATATCGTCTGAACCGTAAATTCTACGAGAACGAACGGTTCACAATCGCTGGAAAATTTTTTGTAGCACATCCGTTTGACTTCCCAGGGTTACCACGAGACCTGATTGAGCGCTACCATGCGCTTGGCAATGGTTTTTATCTCCGCGAACTGCGCGAAGAGTTTGGCGAGCATTGGCTCACATTCATGTATCCTGCTGCGCTTCATTTCTACTGGGAAGGAATGCACAGGGAAGCGTACAGATATGCAGCAACAATGGCTGATATGTATCTTGTGCGCGGAGGCTCATACCCTGGTGGTTATAACTCCTATTACGGAGATCGCTACCAGTTGCCAGCTGCAAGAAAAGCAATTGAGGCTGCACTTGAGAAAGACTCTGGTCTTTGGATGGAAGCCTTGTTTGTTGCAAGAGAACATGTTGGGCTCAAAAGAGCGGTTGAGGTTGCAGCAATCCTTGTTGAGCGTGCTGAAAAGCCTGACTCATGGCCGACAACGCTTTTCAAGGGAGCAAAACTTGCACAGGTCTACCTAAAGGATCGTGAGCGTGCTGAAAAACTCGCTCGCAGAGCATATGTGCTCTTAACTGACCTTGAGGCCAGAAAAGAAGCAAACGAGCCTGAGCATCGCGATAGAGTGAGACTTGAAACTCATGACTATCTAAAGGCTGCGATCATTGCGCAAAGATTCCTATCAAACGATGAAATGCGCGCACCTGCACAAATGGCATATGATACTTTCATGCCTCATCTTCCAGTACCTGCAGCACTGACTGCCGCTCAGTTCAGCCTAGGGCATGAGCGCGTAGAAACAGCATGTGCTCAAATCAACCGGGAAACATACCGCATGAACGGCTCAAACCCAGATGATGCTTACTTGGATGTGTTGCCTCACTACGATGGAACTGATCAAGAGGATGAGTATGGCATTCGTCCTGGTGAAGGATTTAGCCGACTCAATGAGGCGTGCGGCCAAGAAGTCGTACAGTACGCTTGGGCAAGAGAGGACGCAGGCAAGCCAACTCCAGTTCATGTGGATTTTGGCAACCCAAATGAAGACGGTTCGTTAGAGGTTCAAATCAACATTCCCTGATCTTTCTCAAACACGCCTTGTGTGGTTCAACCATATACAGGCGTTTTTTAATTTCAATAATAATGTTCTTTGGGGTCTTTGGGGTCAGGTCCGGATATCGGAATTAGATAAAAAAAGTCCATATCCGGACCTGACCCCACACTGCTGCTATTGACAAAACTCAAAAAATTTGATACCTTATAATGTTTTTGGAGGGTAATTGATTGAAACCTTTTGGCTGAAAAATAGCCAGATATGCCTCATAATCGAGGTAAGGGAGAAATATATGAAGTACACTGCTCTTTTTGTTTTTTTGCTGTCAACAAGCTGTGCATCAGTACAGCCAAACCAGTCAGTCGACATGACAGGTGTTGAGACCAAACCAAGTGGTCAAACACCCAAGATCAGCAACGACGGCCCTGTGTGCGCTGTGGCAATGGCCACTGAGCGCGATCCTGAGCAGGTTCGAGAGCAAGAAAAGTGGCGGCACGAAAGTGAA
>JBDRLV010000056.1:0-2331 GCA_043812755.1 Patescibacteria group bacterium
GTTTGCCAAAAGGCTCGAAACTCTTATCCCAGAGATATTTAAAAAGTTTTGTGTGAATCGAGGTTTTTTAACAGTGGTAGATATTGAAAACAACAGAAACATTTTCTTTTGTTTGAATGAAAGCATACAGGATGATTTAAGTAAAGCATTGGGTGTAACATGGAATGCTGGGTTTGCCCAGACGCAAAAAATCTACATGCGTAAAGAAATTGTGCCGTTATTGAAAGATGTGTTGGAATAATAAATAAAAAAGACCCATGAAATGGGTCGAGTCAGTAGATAAGCTCTTCACTTGTGTCGCCACGTTCTTTTGCTGCAAGCCAAGCTTCTGCCTCGCGACGTTCAGCACGCACAGGGTATTCATCTGGCGAGTCAATGTCACCTGAGGGCGCGCGACACACTTGCGTAATCATCCAATCATCATGCTCATCGCTTGCACGATTAGTATCGTGCTCCAGTGTGTTTTGCTTGCAGATGTTGCAGAGGACTTCGCCCTGTTGAATCATTGCTCTGCATGAAATGCAGTTGGCCATTGTTGTCTCCTTGTGTTTATAATGTTACCAGTTCCGTATTTTTTGCAAAGAACGACATTAAAAGATATCATATAAATTATTATTTGTCAACTGATTCTAATGAAAATTTAACATGTCAAAAGATTATTATAAAATTTTAGGAATAGATCGCAATGCGTCCGCTGAGGAAATCAAGCGGGCTTTTCGAGCTTTGGCTCATAAATACCACCCTGATAAAAAAGGAGGTGATGAAGCAAAATTTAAAGAGATTAACGAAGCCTATCAGATATTATCAGATAAGAACAAACGCGCTCAATATGATCAATTCGGAGCAGCAGCTTTTGAAAATGGTGGATTTGGAGGCGGGCAAGGGTTCGGAGGATTTTCAGGATTTCAAGGCGGTGGTTTTGAGGATTTAGGTGATATATTTGGTGATATATTTGGTGGCTCGCGATCTCGACGACGAACAGCGCGTGGTGGGGATATTCAAGTTGATTTAGAGCTTAGTTTTTCTCAAGCAGTTTTTGGAGTTGAAAAAGAAGTAGTTGTTACAAAGCCTTGTGCGTGCGAACGCTGTGGCGGAGTCGGAGCTGAGCCTGGCACCAGCATGAAGACATGTGGCAATTGCGGTGGAAGCGGAGTGCATGTTACATCCCAACACACAATTCTTGGAATCATTCAACAAAAACGTACATGCAGTGCTTGCCATGGAAATGGTGAAGAGCCTGAAAAAAAGTGTAGTGCATGTTCAGGTTCAGGGACTGAAACAAAACGAAAAAATTTAACTATCACTGTTCCAGCCGGTGTTGAAAATGGGACAGTATTGCGAGTGCGTGGAGAAGGCGAGTTTATTAAAGGTGGTGAAAGTGGAGATTTGTTTGTTCAAATTCATGTGAGAGTTGATAAACGTTTTGAGCGGGAAGGAAGCACGATTTTTTCAACAGCACAGATTGGTTTTACTCAAGCAGCTCTTGGTGACAAGATTGAAGTTGAAACATTGGATGGAAAAGTTGAATTAAAAATTCCTGCAGGCACTCAATCCGGTTCGCAAATGCGCTTGCGTGGCAAAGGCGTTCCATCGTCTCGAGGGCGTGGTGATCAGATTGTTTTTATTGAAGTTGTTACGCCTGTGAAATTATCAAGAGAACAAAAGAAGTTATTAGAAGAGTTGAGGCTTGATGAGAAATGAAATCCTAAGCCCTAAATTCTAAATCCTAAACAAATCCAAAATTCTAATTTCAAAACCATATGGGGCAATATGATCTTGAGGACAGAACATTTTTGTTTGCACAAGATGTCCGGCGTTTTGTTAAGTTGCTTCCTAGCCATACATCAAATTATGAGGATGTCAGGCAACTTGTGCGTTCGTCAGGGTCTGTAGGAGCTAATTACATTGAAGCAAATGAAGCATTTAGTAAAAAAGATTTTGCGATGCGGATCAAGATATGCAGAAAAGAAGCAAAAGAGACACGGTATTGGTTAATGCTGCTGGATGTCGGTCAGAAACCAGAACTAGACAATCAGCGAGAGAAGTTGGTGCAGGAAGTTACAGAGTTAATGAAGATTTTTGGCGCAATACTTAACAAGGTTTAGATATTTGAGTTTAGTATTTTGGATTTGTTTAGGATTTAGATATTAGTATTTAGGATTTAATTACAATGTTTAAACTAATTTCAAAAAACAAAAAAGCACGGCGCGGGCAGTTAGAGCTTCCGCACGGCACGATTGAGACGCCGTTTTTTATGCCGATTGCGACCAAGGGAGCAGTTAAGACTTTGTCTGCTGGCGATATGGATGAGCTTGGTGCTCAGATTTTATT
>JBDRLV010000057.1:0-9106 GCA_043812755.1 Patescibacteria group bacterium
TCGTTCTTTGCTTTTTTCTTTTCTCTAAACAATTCGTGCAAACGAGCATCAAGCAAAACCAACTCTTGTTTCCATCGAACGACATCTTGCGCATTTACATACACACGATTTTCAGCAGACTCATTTTTCAAATAAGGGACATCATACACTAGAATACCAACTTCCTGTGGCCTACTTACAAAATCTCTTTTTGCTGCCTTTATCACCCACTCCTCAACAACTGATGGATGAACTTTTTCACTAAGCATCTTTTGTAATTTATGCTTAAAACCTGTCTGAACCAAACTGCTAGTAATCAATCCGATTCTATCTCCTGGTTCAATATCATAAGCACCAATCTGTTGAGATTGAGAGCCTGATTCAAGAGTTTTGCATGCTCCATCTCTGCAAACAACAAGCTCATTTGAATCTCCTAAAGCACAATACATTCTTTGTTTTGTGTTTGGAATTGAAATTATTTTAACAAAAGAAAAATGAGCTTTTGGCAACTTTCCAACAAGTGTCTTTGATCTGGCCACAGCATACGAATGCACCATACTATTCACCTTGCTCTTATGTTCAATAATATTTTCAACCTCTTCATGCAATGCTTCACCCAACTCCTTATTGATATAATCAGCAATAGATTTCTTTTTTGCCAAAACCAATAATCCCATATCGTGATTTTTAATTGTAACTACATTGTTTAACATAACATACATAGTATAGCAGAATTTTTGATTGTTAAGAATAAATAAGCACTGTGTCCCCCCTTATTAAGGGGGTTGTCGATCACAAGGCGCTAACCCCTCCTACCCTCCCCTTGAAAAGGGGAGGAACCGACAAAAAAACCGCAGAGTAAATCTGCGGTACGTTTCTAACAAAAATCGATTATTGCATGCTCTCTGGGGGATCCCTAAGCACGAAATCACACTCATGTTTCTTTGTGTCTGCTGGAGCTGCGGGTCTGCACGATGAGTACTCAACACAATGCTCATCGCCACGGTCTCCACAGTTGGCAACGTCTACATCTTCAAAGCACTCATTGTCCATGGAACAAAGGATCCAGCTACCATCAAGTTTTTGATACTCGTGAAAATGAATACGGCCACCAAAAACACCTTCACTTGAACAATGCGACATCATAAAGGCGTCAATTTCCTCTGTGTAAAAATGCTCAAGTTGCTCTTGATCCATTGTGCTAAAAGCAGAGCTTGGCGGTTGAACAGACCCTTGGACAATGTATGGAATGCAAGTGTTGTAATCAACGCAATCCATGTCATCACCATCACCTTTTCCTCCACTCTCAGACGCTTCAATGTGCTTCTGCATGCACTCTTGTTCCATGAAACACTGAACCTGTGAGCGATCAGATTTCACATACACATGAGAATGGATTGCTGAACCATCCTCTTGGCGGTCTCTATTGTGTGATAAAAACCAGCCATCTGCTTGTGCATCATACAGCTCATCCATCCCTTCATATCCTTGAGGCGCAGTCTGAGATCTGGCGCAGGAAGCAATCAGCATTACAAGGAACAGCCTTATTGTATTTCTCATGTCTTCTCCTCCTTATGTGAGAACATTGAGACAGTACAATTTAGCAGGATAAGCGATGTTTGTCAATAGGTGCAGAACAACATCTCGTGTTCCTGTCAAGCGCTTTGAATGTTATAATGTAATCATATGACAAAAGTAAAATATTCAACAGCGATAATTTCTATTTTAATTTTCATTTCATTCTTCATGGCTGCTTACTTATATCCATATTTTCCGCAAAGTGTTGCATCACACTGGAATGTTAATGGTCAAGTTGATGGATACATGCCAAAATTTTGGGGGCTATTTCTTATGCCACTTATTTCGATTGTAATGATGGTGCTTTTTATTCTTCTTCCAAAAATTGACCCACTCAAAAAAAATATTCAAAAATTTCAAAAATACTACGATGGTTTTATTGTACTTATAGTGCTGTACCTGTTTTATATTTATTCTCTAACAATTGTTTGGCAAGCAGGATTTCAATTCAATATGATGCGAGCTCTTGCCCCTGCATTTGGAGTTTTGTTTATATATATTGGAATAATGCTCAAACACACAAAGCGAAACTGGTTTATTGGTATTCGTACGCCTTGGACAATGAGCAATGATACAGTGTGGAAAAAAACACATGAACTTGGTGCAAAGCTTTTTATTGCGTCAGGAATACTTTCACTGTTTGGAATACTTTTCCCATATCAAGCTATTTTGCTTGTACTGGCACCAATAATAATTTCGTGTATATATATCATTATTTACTCATACATGGAATTCAAAAGAATTGAAAAAAAATAAGTAATAGGTTAGGGTGTTGAAGATGCTGAAACAACGCATAAGGAGGAGAAATGATCTTTACTATTACAATTACTTTCCTTGTGCTGTGTAATTTGGCACTTGGATGGCACTCATTTTTCAATCTGCTGATGTTAGGCACGTTTGATAAACATGAGCAAAAGACAGTTTTGTTCACAAAGCTGATTGGAACTCCTGATCGTATTGCAAGTCATACTAACTTTTATGCAGTAAGTATATTGGGTTTGCTGATAATTCCAACAACACTGATAGTATATATCTTCTTTTGGCCATTCAGTTGTTCTTTAGAAATATATCTGCTTCGACAAAAGAAAAAAACACTCATGCCTAAACCGCTCTAGCGGTTTTTTCTTTTGCATGTGCTATTTGTGATTTTTTTGTGTCCCACATTGTGTCCCACCTGGTCCAAATGTGGGACACAAAAAAGCAGTTGTATTCAAATACCTATACAAATTCTTAAAACCATTAAAATTCAAATATCCTATTTCAGTTTTGTCTAATACTAATCGTAGCAGATCAACCATGTTTTCACTATCAAAAAATATATCAGCATTTTCCCTTACAATATTGCGAGCAACAACCCCACCAAACCCAACAAACAAATCAGCTGTACCCTTGGTAGCTAAATCAGAAGCAGCGTCACCAATAAAAACAGCGAGTTTGTCTTCACACAAATGTGGCTCAATGGCATTTGCCTTACCTCCACTTTTGCACAACATACTGTCATCACTTATTCCTGTGTACTCACCCTGATCGTCAAAGTACAAAAAATTTGAAATAACATGATCCTTGTCAATATTCAGGCTTTGACCAACAGGCCCTGCTATTTCGTAAAAGTTAGATGTTACAATATAAACTTCCTTTTTGAGAAATTGAAGAGCATGAAAAGTTTCAGCAATTCCCTCAACAAGATTTCGTTTGCAATACAATATAACCTGATCAATGTCAGCACGGCACGGAGCAATCATATCCATTTTTTTTGCAAATACGTCTTCAAGACGAACCTCGCCGTTCATTGATGCCTCAGTCATTTTTTCAACTTCAGGGCCAATCCCCTTCATTTTTGCAAGCAAATCTAAAGTTTCAGTAGCTACAATAGTACTGTCAAAGTCAAAGAAAAATTGTTGGTATTGTTTTTGCATAATTTAAAATGATTTGGTGAGGTGCAGAAATAAGATGAGATGCGCAGGGCTGGAGCTTGCAAAACGTCAAGCTGTATACAGACATACAGCGAGAATTTTTGGAAGCGAAGCCCAAGCAGATCGCTTATTTCTGTGCCTCACAAAAAAAACATGCCCCGGCGAGGGCAATCAATGACAACTAGTATATACAACATCAATGACTACCTCGCTCTATGGCGGGTTGCGCATGTGATTGATGATGAGTTCTTAATATTCATACTAAAAGTGATTCTATCATCAAAAAAAACTCGTGTCAAATTATTTTATCAACAATTAAAAAAGGCGAGAAAAAGTCTCGCCATTACGAAAATGTTACCATCCAGCTGCTCTCTTGAAGCCTGAGCCCTTTCGAGGGACTCGACGGATGCGATGGCAGGAAACCAACTCGTCACCTAAAACCACAAACACCCATCCGTATCGTTGAAAGTACTTTGCCTGCTTTACAATCTCAACCTCATTGGGGAGATCGCAATAACTAAGCAATTCACGCTCTGGACTGCTCAAGAGCCTGAACAGATGTCGCAATAACCACTGCCGGTTTCCTACACGCTTGTGCAATGGGTTGTCACGCTCAAAAGCTTCAACAAAGCAATCAAATATCGTAGTTGCAATTCTGATACTCTGATCACCCACATAAAGGATTGCAAGATACCCAGGCATCTCAACAGGCACAACAGCCTTGTTGTATTGGTAGATCTTATGAGCTGGTGTAAGCTCCTTAAACTGTGCGTTGGCAAGCAAGAAATCTCTTGTGTCAATTCGAACTTCTTCAGTTGGAAATAGGAATCCTTCCCATTTCTCATCCTGAAAAGAAACCTCACATTCAATAGCAAACTCTGCGATTGCAAAACGAATCTCACTGTATGAAAAGATTCGTCTTAATCGACGCAGTCGCAAACCAACTTCACGCGTGATTTCATTCCACGCTTTTATTTCAATGAACAAGCCTCTGTTGCTCTTGAACATTCGTTTGCTTTCAAAAGCACCAGGGCCTTTTGCAAGGACCTCCCAGAAAATTTTAAGGATTTTCCCAGTCATTTTCTTGCCTTTTGTTAAAGGTTGCCTGTGGCACCAATTTGCCAAAAGCATATTAGTGTATCACATTTTTGCGATTTTGTCAATAATTTGTTGATTGGCTATATTAAAAACCGTTGACAATATTAAAAAAATATGATAATTATGTTAACTAATGTTTTGAACACATACGCGAGTTCAATTATGAATTTGCGCCTGTGCTTGAGACGTCAAGCAAGGATGATCTTTTTACTGCCCTTTGGGCACTGATATTCCGCCTGAGGCATTCCCTGCCAATGGCACTGGCTTTGCAAGATGGTCTTGCACAGCAAATGCGGACGCGCTTTCACAAAAAACGGTATAGGGAAAAATCATGACAGCTCAAGGAAAAACTTTTTGGACTGGCGCTGGTCCTGGTGGTGTAACCCACAAAACAGTTGTAGGACCAGATGGTGTGCCACACGCTCGCAACTGGCAAAGAACCAGTTTGCGCAGTGGTGATCTGGCTATCGCCATGTCACTCACACCATACGACATCAATGCAGCAATGTTTCCTGAATCACTCACCCCAGCGCAAGCGCAAGAGACAAGACGAATTCTGGAAACCATGTACCATGAACTCGCCGAACGTCTTGGCGCTCCTCCATTTGACTTTGAACCTGGAATGATTCTCAATGTCGCGCACTCAGACACGCACTCAAAGCTGGGGATGCTTGTATCATCAAACCCTGATGGGAGCATGCGCTTACGCATGCTCACAGACAATGGGAAACATCTTGCATTGCACCAAGTCCCGCCTGGATTTCGTTTTATTGAAATTCCAGAACACACAGGAGAAGAAGGTCTTGTGATGGCAACCATGCATAACAACCGCAATGAACTGCATCCTGAAAGCATTGCGTTTGTTACTTCACAAGAAGCCCTGTATGAAATCGCAATGCTCTATGGTCAAGTCCTAAAAAGCAGTAAGCCAAATGGCTCAAAGGCAGCTCGAGACCACGTTGAAGACGGAGATCGCAATGCCTTGCGCTTCAAAGCTGCTGTTGACCGCGTTGAAGACGAAGAGATGTTTGGCCAGCTGGTCACAGAGCTCTGTGATACGCACGTGTGCCAGATTCCACTTTTGCGTGCTGTGAAAAAAGCCTACCAAATCAGAGTGCTGCTGGAATGGATTGATGACAACTTCATCGAACACCCCAGATGTACTGATGATCGCAGGTTTGAGACACGAAGAGCACAAGTGGTTGACGCAGCAATCGCACGGATGTACGAGGACAAAAAAGAGGGTGGGTTGATTGCTAGAAACATAATGTATAACGCGAAATCGTGGTTTGTGCGTATGAGACTCATTGCGCAAGCAAAAGATCCTGACTTGCTCAAGAGTCTGCTGACCATTCTTCAGGATCCAGATGATGCCCATTACATTCTACTGCTGAAAAACACTCTTCGCAGAACCCTTGGTCAGTCATTTGACGCTGAGGCGTGTCGCAATATCCTAAGTGAGCCCAAGCTTACAGACTTCATTCGCAGTGTTGTTGATGAAGTGCTTGATGACAAGCTTCGCTCAGAATAACCGATCTTTAACACACCACATCTCACGATGTGGTTTTTTTGCTCTAAATTTGACACATCTGCCAAAACAATGTATGATATTATCATACTTATTTATCATATATGACTACTCTATCCATACCTATTCCCCAAAATCTTGAAGCCTTTATCCAAGATATGATTACCAAAGGAGTTGCACCAAACAAAGCCGAGGTTGTTCGTCAGGCTCTTGTTCGATACGCAGAAGATCAGGCTGTTGAAGCTGTTATGCAATCCATGCGTGAGTATAAAGAAGGTAAAATTTTGAGAGGAGATATTGATGAATTGGCAGAACAGATGCCCTAAATATGGAAGCAACCTTTTCTCCTTCATTTATACGGACATATAAAAAATTACCTTTGAGTCTAAAAAATGAAATAAAAGAAAAAATTTCTTTATTTTGTAATGAAGAAAACCACAAGATGTTAAAAGTACATAAACTTTCAGGTAAGTTAAAAGAGCAATACAGTTTCAATGTTAACTACAAAACAAGGATAGTGTTCTACTATTCAAGAAAAAAACCTAAGGAAGCATTTTTTGTAGCTATCGGAGATCACGATATCTACGACTAATCAAATAATTTAAAAAACAGACTAAGTAAGTCTGTTTTTTGTTTGTATTAAAAATCCCGCACGCAAATGCGGGAAGTGTACTTATGCTGGAACGCACTCATACACCAAGTGTTTTTCATTTTCGTGGAGCTCGCTGTGGTCGAATCGGATGCCATAACGCTGGCCATCGATTAGCAAGATCGCAACTGGTTCAAAAAGACCAACCAGAATGACTTCGTGCCCTTGCTCACGCAACAAGTTACAAAACTGCTCTTCAGGAAGACTGAATCTTCTAACAACTGTGCGATACAAATCACCATCATGTCTGATGAATGCGACCACATTACCCTCAACAAACTCAACTGGCGTGTGGGCGTATTGTTCGCGAAGCTCACCAAATGAAAGCACGCACTCAACACCTGTGGCAGAATACTGCTCAAAGGTTTCGCGATCGCCATCGCGAACAGCCTTGCGCAAAATCTCGCCCCAGGAAAGATCATTGTAATCCTGACCTTGCTCACCAAAGACTGCCTTTTGGTCAATCAGTGGCACTGACAAAAGCTCAGCAGCTGTAGGATTGCTTGATGCAATCGCAATCACATTCTCACGCCCAGGCATCACAGCAAAGTGCATGCGATGCTCTTGGTCAGTGCGGAAAAATGGAGTGAGCATGATTGTGAAGTCATCAAGCGTGTAACCACGTGCAAACAATGACTGCGCAACCATCTTAGCCACAAGCACTTTTTCGATTGGATCTCTATCAGTGATTGTGTAAGCACGTTGCACAGAAATCAACACATGGTATCCAACATCAAGCAATCGCGAGATATACTCAATATGTCCCTTGTGAGGAATCCCCATGCGTGCTGGAAACAGCACAGTGTTCTTCTCGCGCTTGCGCTCCATCTTCTTTGCTACTTGCAGAGAAACTGGGCGCGTGCCTTTCTCAAGACACCTCTCAACATCACGCATTGTTGGGCGATCATCCGGATTCTTACTAAGCATGCTGGCAAGACATTCCAAACGTGGGTCATCGTACCTTGCAAATGCTTCTGAGCGAAGCGGCATAAACGCACACGCCATGCCATACTTCAGCAGTTGAGACTCTCGATGCTCAAGATCATCATCAAGCTCTTTGCAAAGCTCAAACGGATGATTGCCTGTGAGCATCTGATACAACAGCACCCCAAGCGAAAACACGTCGGTTTTCTCACTGGCATGCCCTGTCATTACAACCTCAGGGGCAACATAGCGAGGAACAAACGGATATGTTGGAATCTTTGCGCCTTGTCGCTCAACACGCTTTGCAGTACTCAAGTCAAACATTGTGACCTGTGCACCATCAATCATGACATGCTCAGGGCGCACATCAAGATCAATAACACCACGCGCATGAGCTGCACGAATCGCAATTGCAATCTGCAAAGCAATCCAAATCGCCTGGTCTTTTTCCAAACTACCTGCCAAGATCTCAGACAATTGCTTGCCAAACAGATACGGCATTTTGAGGAATCGATAACTACCAGCGTTTACTACGCCATAGTAGTTTACCCAGCCAGGTGCGCCAGCAAGATGCTCATGCACTCGTGCTTCATCATCAACCAAATCAGCAAACCTGTCACCATGGTATTCAAGAACCTCCTTGAACACCTTGACAATGCCGTCACTGTCGCGTGCCAAAAACACCCAGCTGCAACGGTTTAGGCCATCACGTCCTTGTTGCAGACAGCGGATGTCTTCAATCTGCTGCTGGTCACAAAAGTCAAAAAAACTTTCTGCAGGATCTGATCCGCGATCAGAAGTTGTGTTCATTGGAACCTTTGGCTCCTCAGCTTGCGAGATTTTACGCAACAAATCAATCCGCTCTGCAGGATACCCAGGAATTTCCACAACTCGCGCAAGCACATTTTCCCAATACTCATTCAGATTGTTGGGAATCTCTGTATCTCCATACGAACCTGTTACACCATCTTGTGCAAGCTGATGCATCACGCGAAAATCTTCTGGTTTGATGTAGCTAAAGCCAGTATCAGCATCGCGGTAATATGGAAACCAGAACACACCTTCCAGAAAAAACCATCCCACCATCCAGTGGCAAAACAGCTCACTGCGGTTGTTCACAAATCCAACGCGACGAATGTCCATTATAGCTGTGAACTCTTTGTAGAGTTTTAACAGCTGTTGAAGATCAAAAATCTCTTGATACAAATGCGACGCTTCTAACCGTTGTACAGCAGGAATCCAATGGCGGCCGTTAGCACTAGCACACGCAATATGCGCATAAGCAACAGCCTCATTCTGCTCCATGCCATTGCCATCCCTTGCCATCTCTATCAACTCATAAAGCTCTGTTTCGTGCTTTTCTTTTTGTAGGCCTGCAACAGCAGCCATCAAATTTCGCACAGTAGGTTCAAGATATGTTTTCATTGCCTGCTCCTT
>JBDRLV010000058.1:0-9180 GCA_043812755.1 Patescibacteria group bacterium
AGTACTTTTGCCACTACCTGTGTAACCAACGATTGCAACCATCTTACCTGGCGGAACCTCAAGGTTGAAGTTGCGCAGAGCGTCAGATCCGCCAGGGTATGAAAATGAAACACCCTCATACGTTACAGCGCCACGCAAGGAACCAACAGGCAAAGGATTTTCAGGGGGCTGAATCTCAGAACGCTGATCAAGCAAAGTGAAAAACCTTTGCGCATCCTCTTTTTTACGACCAACACTCAGCCACCCATTTGTGGCCTCATTTACACTACCCATAATCCCCATAATGAACTGAATGTAGATGAACACATCACCCAGTGTTAGAGAAGAATGAGAGAACTCATAGAAAAAGAGTCCCATGATTGCAATGAAGCCCAAAGAGGTAAATGCATTCTGCGTGAAGCCTGCAAAAAGACGTCCTTTGGTTTCGTTCCAATTTTTCTCAACAGAAATCTTGTTCCACTTAGCAAATCTGACATGCTCTCTGTGGGCTTGGCCAAACGTCTGCACGGTAGCGATATTGACAATCGACTCCTGAGCAAGCATATCTGATCGCTCGCCTGCGTCAGCTCTGTCTTTTTGCATTCGACTGTACTTTTTGTCAGCCCGCAAAACATTGATCAGTGAAATAGGAATGATCACAGCAATCAAAATACCAGCCTTTGGTGAAATCGCGACAAGAGCCACAAAATACACCACGCTCTTCAGCACTGGTGGCACAATTCTGAAAAACAGATTATTTGTTGTGCGCACAATTGCTTCAACACCGCGCCCAATTTTGCCGAGCTTTTTGCCTGTCTGCTCACGAATGTGATAGCCAAGCGAAAGCGTCATTAACTTATTGTGAGCCTGAACATTCAAAGACTCGTCCATGGAAAGTGAAACAAGCTCTGACGCTCTCTCAGACCACATTCGCACATAGGCCTTTAAAACATCAACAAACAAGTACACTGCCAACACGCTTGCAATAAGCACAACCATGCTGTCAGAGTACTCGCCAAGCGCCTCAACAATCCAACTCAGCGGTCGCACAAACTCAGACTTGCCTGAAAGAATGCTACCAAGCAAATCAAACATTGCTTTGAGCACAAATGTATTTGCAACATCAACCAACTGAAATGCAAACACAAGCGCAACAGAAATTGCTACATGAACTTTGAAAGGAGCAACAAGTGCCCAGTACTTTCGCCAAAATTGCATCTTTCACCTCCTTGGGGCTGTATCACCGAATACCATTTTTGCTACAATCTCTGAATTTCGGTCATAATCGTTTTAAAATTTTTTACTTAGCTGTTAAGCTAAGCTGCAAAATTTGTGCAACGATTCTGCCACAAAATTCAGAGATTTCGCTATAAAAAGCGCATTCGGTGATATAACCCATCTGGCAACTTGAAACAGCCAAGTGTAGCAGAAAAATTGAGTTCTGTCAATCCTGTTCAACCAAAAAACCGCATTTTAAGCGGTTTATTTGTAAACAGTTTCATTATCTCTTTATCTCCGAAATAAATTCTTCAAGCTTTTCAACATACTGCTTTGCAGAACAGGCTTCAACAGATGCACGTATTTTGTTTGCATTGTCAAAATAAAATCCAATCTTTGAAAACACCTCATCAATAGCATGTGCAAGCACCTCTGGATTATTAGGCTCAACTAACATACCATTTTCTCCCTCTTTAATAAGTTCGTTTGTTCCACCAATTTTTGTACCAATCGCTGGAATGCCCAGATGAAAACATTCATAAATAATTCGCGGAGAATTTTCATAACATGTTGAAGGCACAATGGCAACATCACAAATTGCCATAAGCTCCATCAAATGTGTCTGAACAACAGCGCCGTGGTAGGTAATACGATTGTCATGATACACACGCTTTGAAATATAATCTGCTAGCGTGCCATTGCCAACAACATGAAGATGCACTGGTGATTTTACTTTTTCCAAAGCATCTAACAAAACAAGAATCCCCTTATGTTTTTCAAGCTTTCCACCAAAAAATAATCGCATATATTTTGATGGTCTGTTTTTTTGTATTCTAATTACATAATCAGGGGTTGGATTTGTGAGTATTTTAAAATTACTTTTTGGGAAAAACCCACGCTCTTTATAAAAATTGCTTAAATATTTTGATGGCGAAATAACTATATCTGGCGATCCAATTATTTTCTTTACTTGATTCTCATACCACCTTTGAAGCCATGAATCATTCCTCCAATGATGCTCCTCTCCGGCAAGTAAAACTCCACTTGGAATTGAAAGCTGAACATCATGCAAAATATGTACGTGTGGAATTTTTGATTGTCTAATTGCTTTTACAATCTTCAATCCGAAACCTTTCAGATTGTGAGTGATAATTACATCAGGAGTGTCTTTTGCTAAAATAGATTTTAAAACATGATAGGAATGTGAAGACCATAAATCAATCATATGCCATAACATCCTTGCAACAAACGGAAACCTGGACGCATAAAGAATATGATAAATATTAAAAGGCCAGATTCTATAAACAGTTGCATTATTTCTCTCCCGCTTGCTCAATCGAAAAGCTGTAAGTTTATTAAAAGGACGCGTTGAAAAAACGCTAACTTTGTGCCCTTTTTTACAAAACTCTTGCACACTATCCCATGCAACTTGTTCTGCTCCACCGTAAGAAATTGGAGGATATAAATTTGAGATGACTAATATCTTCATAAATCCTAAAATCTAATTTCTAAATTCTAAACAATTTCTAATGTTCAAAACTCAAATGTTCTAAACCACGGTTTTGAATTTTTAAAATTAATATTTTGATATTGTTTAGGATTTAGGATTTAGGATTTTTGTATAAGTATTTTCGAGCTTGCAAATCAACGGCTCCCATGCAAATTCACTCTCTGCCCTTTTGCGTCCAGAAAGGCCAAGTCTTTCTCGTAAATCCACCTGTTCTAATAATAAAACAAGTGCTTTGCGCAATTCATCAACATGTTTTGGAGGAACCAAAAACCCTGTTTCTCCATTTAACACCACACTGCGTACTCCTGGCAAATCTGAGGCAATGGTTGGTATCCCACTTGCTGCAGCCTCAAGGGCAACAAGTCCAAACGCCTCTGCCCGCTCAGTTGAAGGAAAACACAACATATCAGATGCGCGGTACCATTTAGGGAGCATTTCATCATCAACAGGACCTAAAAAAGTTATCTTATCACCAAGCCTGTGTGCTTTTACTGTTGCCTCAAAACTCGCTCGCATTTCACCTTCTCCAACAATCACTGCGTGCCAAGCATACTGTTCCATTTCTTTGAGAGCATCAAGTAAAACTGGTAGGCCTTTAAAGTGATGTGCTCGATCCAAACCACCAACAAATAAAATCACAGGCATATCAGGACGAATGCCGAGTGATGTTTTTAACTCATCTTCACTGCCTGGATGAAACTTATTAAGATCAACTCCAAATGGATGAATTTCAATTTTATCTTGAATATCATCTAGTTTCTTAAGCGCACAAGTCGCTGCATAGTCACGAGAGCTAACAAGAATCTTGTCAGCACGCCCCATAATCCAAGGCATTAAAAGTTTTTTGTGAGCTGTAAACATCATTCCTTTAGCCCCATCTGCCACTGCATCCATGTGATATGTAATTACAAGCCCCTGTTCTTTTTTAATGGCCTTACGAACAATCACAGGTTCAGCTCCTCCAAAAAAAGGATAGTGAAGGTGAACAATATCAAAACCTGCCAAACGATTGTAAAGCGATGGTGTTACGCTTGCGTTTCCAACATGCAGATGCGAAGGGATTCTATGAATGTGTTTTTCAGTATCCTTTACGCTTTTATATGCTGGAGTAAAAACATGCACATTATGCCCGCGCTCACGCAAATAGTTTGTGTATTCAAAAGCAATTTTCCCCATGCCACCACGATATGGAGGATATGTTGATACAACTTGTGCGATTTTTAAACTCACCATACAATCAATCGTTTTAATAAAAACCAAATGAGTGTTAAGGCAGGATTCGCTACCCACTCTATAACTGCATTTGATGTTTCCTGATGATCAATGCGCGCAACAAACAATTTGCAAATTTCTTTGTCTGAAACTGTGCGTAGTATCTTGGATTCTTTTCGTTTTGCTAATATATGCCTGATTGTTTTGAATCGTAGTATATCAACATATGAAAGTAGCTTTTCTTTTGACCACTTGCCACGAATTGAAAAAATAATCAATGCTACCTCAAGACAAATCATAAATGGCAAAAGCAATAGCAATGTCGCGACCTTAAGATGAAACGCATGTACTAAAAACCTATTACGTTCCATCCAAAAAAACTTTTGAATAGAACGCTTGAATTCATATTTATGATATACAATAGATTTCATGGAAATAACATTTCGCGCACCTGTTAATCTAATCCTCCAACCCAATTCCAAATCCTCATGATACAAAAACAAAAACCCATCCAAATTACCAACCTTGCGCAAAGTGCTTGCACGATACAAAACTGCAGCACCACTAGCGTAGGCTATCTCTTGCCCATCTTTGATACGAACTGATAAATGCTTTCTGCCATTGTCTCGCACATATCCAAACCCCAAAAACTGAACCATGCCACCCGTTGAGTTAACAGTGAGCTCGTCTTGCCAAAGAAGCATTAAAGATTGCACAGATCCGATTTTCTCATCAGATTCTGCCAAATAAACGGCTTCTCGAATTGCATCTGGATGAAACTTTGCATCATTGTTTAGCAAATAAACATAATCTGCATTAGCTAAAAGCGCATGATCAATTCCAATATTACATCCACCTGCAAATCCGGTATTTTCTGGATTTGGAAAAAAAGTTACATGAGGAAAATCTTTTTCTAGTTCTGGCAACACTTGCTCGCGTATCATTGACGCGCTGTCATCGGGTGAATTATTATCAACAATAATTATCTGCAAACTTTCTTTTGAATAATTAAGATTTTGTAATGATAAAACAACGTCCTTAAGATATGGACGCGAATTGTAGGCAAGATATACGATTGCAACGGTTGGTTGATTCATAATTTGTCTTGTCATTCTGAGCCCAGCCAACAGCGGGGCGTAAGAATCTCATTGTTTGAGCAATGGGATCCTTCGGTCGCTCCGCCCAGCTACGCAGGGCTTCGCTCCCTCAGGATGACAAATAGTATTTATTCTTCATCCAAATCCTTCAATGCAACACTGCGCACAAGCTTTGTAATTTGGTTTTCAATATCTTCTAATTTAACAAACACCCTGTAAACCAAATAAAACAACAAAATAATCGAAACATAAATAGCTAAATCAACTCCACGCCCAACGCCGAGAACACTAGCTAGTGTTTGAGTAGTCTGCGGAAGCAAAACTACAAGACACAAAACAAGCCAAAACAATAACCAAAACACAAGCCAAAATCTTGTTACCCTACCTTGATGAAATTGCATGCTAGCTCGAACAATAGCAAAAAGAGCAAAAACAACAATAAATATTTGGATTAACAACATATTATGAAATCCTCCTTACTAAAAGTTTAATGAGAGTTTTAATGCCCACCATAAAACTCTGGCCCTTGGAAAGAGAATAGGTGGTGTAGATTGCTTGAATAGGAATCTCTTTTAATTTTAATGACTGTCTTTTCACTTCAGAAACGATTTCAGAAGAAACTTCCATTCGATTTGTTCGGATTCGAATTTTTTCTAATGCTTTTTTATTGAAAGCTCTGTATCCTGATTGGCTATCTGTTACCCATGCTCCAAACAATAAAAAAGTAACAATGTTTCCAACTGTGTTTGCAAGAATTCTGTGCCATGGCATTCCTTTTGGATTTAATAAACGAGAACCAATTACAACATCTACGCCTTCTTCAATGGCTTTGATAAAATTTGGAATTTCTTTTGGATCATGCTGGCCATCTGAATCAAGTGTTATCGCAATGTCAGCACCAAGCTTTTTAACAGCTTCAAAACCAGTACCAAGCGCAGCTCCAAGCCCTCTATTTATCACATGAACCAAAACAATTGCCCCGCTTTGTAAGGCCTGTTTGTATGTTTCATCGCTTGAGCCGTCGTCAACAACAATCATTTCATCTACAAAACCGCGGACCTGATCAAGGACCTTGGCAATGGTTTTTTCTTCATTGAATGCTGGAATTATTGCAATCGTTTTCATAATGAAATTCAAAATGCTAATATCTAAACCCTAACAAATCCTAAACTCAAAATGCTAATATTCTAAACCGTAATTTTAAATTTTTGAAATTCATATTTTGACATTGTTTAGAATTTAGAATTTCAAAGTGAGGTCAACAACATCTTATTTGCACGCATGTAATCAATTGTTTTGTGCAACCCTTCTTCAAGACGCACAAGCGGAATCCACCCCAACTCTTTTGCCCGATAAATCTTTGGAATACCAAGCTGAGACAAAAAGATTAATGCTTCCTCATAAACTATTTTTGATGGAGACTGTGTCAAATCAATTACCAACTGTGCAACCTCTGAAATCTTTATATCATTATCACTGCCAATATTCACAGGCCCTGTACTTGCTGGCGCTGCCATTAAACGCAAAAGACCATCAACTACATCAGTAACATATGCAAGTGTTGTTTTAAAATTCTCATCTCCAAAAATAACCAAGTCTTTTCCTTCAAGCGCACTGATTATAAAATCAGGAATTAAGTGCCCGTCATACAATGGCATACGAGGCCCATAGGTTCTAAAGATGCGGGCAATCTTGGTTTCAATCCCATGCACCTGGCGATAAGTTTCAAACATTGTTTCTGAAAAACGCCTACCTTCATCATAACAAGCCCGTGGAGTCATGTGGTCAACAACGCCCTTGTAATCTTCATCAAAATAATCACTTTCACTTTCTCTTGAACCATACACAACTGAACTCGAAGAAAGTAATATCTTTGACCTATACTTTTTTGCAATTTCCAAAACATTATAATTCCCAACAGAATTACACAAAAGGGTTTGAATTTTATATTGATCAAAATTCTTAATTGATGTTGGACAAGCAAGATGATAAATTTCTTGAATTCCATTGAAAGCAAGTTTAAACTCTGACAGTTCACCGAATTGCTCAAGGTCAAACGCTTGATTAACATCAAGCCGCAAAAACTGAAAATCAGGCTTTGGAAGCATTGATTCAATATTTCGCGTGTGGCCTGTTGCAAAGTTATCAATACAGATAACACGGTTGCCTTCTTTTAACAGGCGCTCACACAAATGTGAACCAATAAATCCAGCACCACCTGTAACTAATATACTTGGTTTGTCTGCCATATTATTATCGTGTCCCCCTTTCCAAGGGGGACTATCCAGCTTTGCTGGACTAACCCAGCTCAGCTGGGTAGGGGGTTATGAACTCGAAACAAAAAAATCTTTAATTTGAGCCAAAACCTCGCCTAAATTCTTTTTAATGTCAATATTTGTAAATCTCATAACTTTTATATTCCTGCTCTCGATCTTCTCTTGCCTCCTTTTATCATATTCTACAGCTTTTTGAGAAAAATGACTATCTCCATCAATCTCAATAGCCAGTCTGACTTCAGGACAATAAAAATCAACAACATATGAATCTATACTGTATTGTCTTCGAAATTTCTTTCCACACAACTGCTTGTTGCGCAACCGATACCAGAGTCTTTTCTCTGCTTCAGGCATGTCGTTTCGTAATCGTCTTCTCTTGTCCTTTTCAACCCTACTATTAAACACTTTTCTCATAAGATTAGTTCAAAACCTCCCCTCACCCCTCCTTGCAAAGGGGGGAACACTAAGGGCTCCAGGCTGCAATATTTATACCAGAACGATCTGCTTCTTTGTCTGAAAAAAAGCCACCTATAACCTTGCCATGCCCATTAAACACTCGCACATGTGGGCCGCCCCCTGGACCTGCAGCGGTAACGATTGAACATGTATCACCAAATTTCCCTGTTGATAATCTAACTCCTCCGCGAAACATTTCATCATAAGCAAAAAATGTCCCAATCACTTTTCCACTTCCATTAAATATTCTCGTGTGTGGTCCGCCACCATTATCTGTTCCTGTAACAATTTCAGCTTGGCCATTGCCGTCAAGGTCACCAACGCTCACATAGACTCCGTTTTGATAATGCTCATCATAAGCCAAAAACGAAGCCTCCATATCACCTGTTGACCCATCATAGATCACCCCACGAGGCTCAAAACCAGGCCCAGGAACTGTTACAAGCTCCTTTTGCCCATCACCATCAACGTCTCCCACAGCAATACGAACACTCACATTATCATTTTGATATGGCTGAAATTCTGTTTGTCCATTTCTTGAGGCAAAAATTCTCACTCGGCCCTGCCCTTGATCTTCACTTACTACAATGTCTTCAATTCCGTCATTATCCAAATCACCTGTTGCTACAAAATAACCAGCGCTTTGCGAAACATCAAATGCAAAAAAATCTCGTACAAATCTGCCGTCTTGTTTGAAAATTCGCACATGTGCAGGACCACCTTTGCCAGGCACAGTAATTATTTCAACATCACCGTCATTATCAACATCTCCCATGGCCAGCCTAACGCCTCCGCGAAAATTTTTATCATAAGCTAAAAATGATTTATACAATTCTCCTTGTGGAGAAAAAATCCGCACCATGGGTTCAAGTGCACCTTCAGGAGCTACAGCAATATTTGAAGCTGATGTTCTTGATTCTATGTTTTGTTCATAACCCCATTGCGCTGGTACAAAATTCACTGCAATTTCTAATGCTTTTTTAATATTCAATCTTCCTGCTCCAAGAGTTCCGATTTCATAGGATTTTGATTCATTGATTGGATCAACAGCAAATTGCAAAATTAATGGAATCTCTTTAGGTCCAAGAGTTGGATATTTTGCTTTCAAAAGTGCCACAGCTCCTGAAACCATTGGAGCAGAAACTGATGTGCCTGACCAACTTCCGCCGTACTCATTTGTAAACCCTGACCAATTAGGCTCATGATACAAAAGGCTAAAAATGTCCTCGCCTGGCGCTGAAATATCTGTGCACTGCTTACCATAATTTGAAAATTCTGCTTTTGCATCTGTCTTTGTTGTAGCAGCTACACCAATAACCAGATCACCTGGTTTGTCTATACCAAAACATGCTGGATATATAGGGGACTTATCCATGTTCACTCCTCCGCCTGGTTCGTTTCCAACAGCAGCAACAAACACCACCCCACGCGT
>JBDRLV010000059.1:0-10996 GCA_043812755.1 Patescibacteria group bacterium
ATTCAATCCTGTCATCCTGACCCTGAGCGAGCCATAGGCGAGTCGAAGGGGAAGGATCCCATTGTTCATACAATGAGATTCTTCGACCCTCTAATAACAAGAGTCTCAGAATGACAATTTTTTGATAACAATTGACCAAAACTCACCAATAGTTTAATATGTCACCGGAGGGCCCCCATTGGGATGCTCTTTTTATATATACCTTCATTCAGCTCTGAATTGCAACGCTTTTAGGAAGGAGCCTCTTGATGATCAAGCAATTAACCAAAGAGCAAGTGCGAACGATGACACCACGAGAAAAAGATACGTGGTGGCTCAATGAAGTCTACAGAGGCGACATGCCACAACTCACCCTGCGCTCAGCCTTGACCGGAGCGTTCCTGGGTGGGTTTCTGTGCCTGACCAATCTGTACATTGGCATCAAGACAGGATGGACACTTGGCGTTGGTCTGACGTCCGTGATCCTTTCTTATGCAATGTTCAAATTCCTTGCCAAAGTAAAGCTTGGCAATGAAATGACCATCCTCGAAAACAATGCAATGCAGTCGTGCGCAACAGCAGCCGGCTACATGACTGGCCCACTGATTGCAAGCATTTCTGCTTACATGATGATCACTGGAAAAATGCTTCCAATGTACCAAGTGATTACTTGGGTCATTGCTCTTGCTTTTCTTGGTGTGCTGTATGCATTCCCACTCAAGCGCCGATTCATCAATAATGAACAGCATGACTTCCCTGAAGGAAAAGCTTGCGGCATCTTGCTTGATGGCCTGCACTCAGGTGAAGACAACAGAGGCGGATTCATCACAAAGATCCTCACTTGGTCTATTGCCTTTTCAGCACTGTTTGCGATCTTCCGCAGCGAGACTTTGCTCAAGTGGACAATCTTTGCACGAATCCAGATCCCTGAAATGCTGGAAGACTACATTCTGCGGTTCACATCATGGCGCCCTTCGATCTTGGGTACCAAGTTTGAGAACCTGACAATCGGCATTGAAACAGACATTGCCATGTTTGCTGCTGGCGGTTTGATGAGCCCAAAAACCGGAATTTCACTTCTGGTTGGAGCGTGCATAAACTTCTTCATCCTTGCTCCCTACTTCATTAGCACTGGAGTAATTGCAACTGCAGACTACAAAACAATTGTGATGTGGTCTCTGTGGGGCGGTGTTGCCATGATGGCAACTGCTTCATTCTTCCCCTTCTTTGCAAACCCAACTCTGATTACGAACGCCTTCAAGGGTGCAAAGGAGTTGCTAAATAGAATCAGAGGAAAGAAAAGCACAGAGAAAAAAGAAGAAGATCCTCTCAAGGATATCGAGCTTCCACTCAAAGTGTTTTACATTGGCATCCCGGTTGTTGGTGCTGTTGTTGTAGTCATGGCCAAGTTCTACTTTGGTATTGATATTTGGCTGGGAGTTCTGGCAATCCCGCTGGTGTTTGTGTTCACTGTGATTGGTGTTAACTCAACAGCTCTCACGTCAATCACTCCAAGCGGAGCACTTGGCAAACTCACACAGGCGACATACGCTATTGCAGCGCCAGGTCAGATTATTACAAACATCATGACTGCTGGCATTACAGCAGAGGCAGCTGGCAATGCGGCCAATCTCAACATGGACATCAAGCCTGGATACATGCTTGGTGCAAAACCGCGCCACCAAGCCATATCACACGCAATCGGCGCTGTGGTAGGAACATGTGTTGCTGTCCCTGTCTTCTACTCACTTCTGGGTGGACAGATTGCTTTGTTGGGCAGTGACACAATGCCGCTTCCTGGAGCAATTGCATGGAAAGCCGTTGCTGAAGTCCTGATGGGTGGATTCGGCTCTCTACATTACTCTGCGCAAGTCGCAATGGTGATTGGTGCAATTCTGGGAATCGGACTTGAGGCAATCAACCACAAGACAAAGGGCAAGTTCCCCCTTTCCCCTGTTGGTCTGGGTCTTGCGTTCTTTATCCCATTCTCTCTTTCCATCACAATGGCTGCTGGTTCTTTCTTCTTCAACTTCATGCACAAACGTGTTGAGAAAAAAGAAGACGAAAAAATCATGACCAGGATCTTCAAAGAGCACGAGACTCTGTGCGGTGGCCTCATTGCTGGGGCTGCTCTCATGGGAATCGTGATCATGATGATCAAACTCAAGATGTAACAACTCATACTTACCTGCTGTAATTCGCTCAGCAGGTTTTTTGTTTAATAATTGACCAAAAACCAACAATAGTTTAATATGTCACCGGAGGGCCCCCATTGGGATGCTCTTTTTCTATATCAAACTCAAACGGCCAATGGCGGAAACGAGGTGGTGTGTGGCAGAACAAGTAGCAGAAAAACAAGTTGTTGAAAAACACTTGTGGACTTGGCGCGCGTTTATTGCCGGGTTTATCTTGGCGATTATCATGTGCGCTATCAACTCGTATCTGGTGTTGCGATTCGGGATCATGGAAGAAGGTCCAATGATCGCAGCCCTGATCTTCTTTGCTGTGTTTCTCAAGGCAAAGAATAAAATCACTATTGCTGAAATGGTGATTGTTGCAACCATGGGATCTGCTGGTGGAAGCCTAGGATTCATTTCCAACTTCTATGCAGCCCAAGTAATGGTTGGCAATCCGTACACCATCCTTGAAATGTTCGTGTTTTCAGTGGTGACTTGTATCATAGGGCTGTTGTCTGTGATTGTTATGCGTCAGATCCTTGTGATTCAAGACGCAAAACTTCCAGAAGGTCAGCGCCTGCCCTGGGTTGGTGCAAAAGTTGTAAAAGGCATGATTGATACCCTTGTTGATAAGGGCGACTTCATGCAAGCGCGCTATTTGATTTTCTTTTCAATCGCCTTTGTGATGTACGTTCTGTTCAACAACGATGGCGGTGTTGGATGGTTCCCTGCATACTGTGACATTACACTGCTTGGACTCTCTGCGTTTGGAGCAGCAATTGCATTCTCACCGTTCTTGTGGGGTACTTCCTACATGATGGGATTCCGCACATGCGTAGCGTTTGGTGTGGGCGGGATCATTATGATGCTCATTGCACCATACACACCAGTTCCGGTAGCACCACACAAGTTTGTTTGGCCTGGCATTATGTTCCTTGTGTTCTCTGGAATCACAGGACTGACCATTCACTGGCGCGTGATGAAAGATGCTCTTGTTTCTTTGTTCAAGATTGAATCTGGCAAAGATGAAGATCCAATCATGAGTCCAAGGGCCACGCTTATCATGACCGTTGTTGGTATTACGCTTACAATCGTCTGCTTGATGACCATGTTCAAGCTCACACTGCTTGTGATCGTGGCTATGATTGCAATAGGCGGGATTGTTCTCAATGTCATTGCAACCCGAGCTGCAGCGCAAACCTACTTCAACCCAGCACGCGTTATGGGAATCCTTTTGCAAGGTGTAGCTGCAATGCTTGGTGGATCAAGTGTTCAAGCAAACCTGACAGGTGCTGGATTTGTTGCAGGAAGCGGAGCACAAGGCGGAAACCTCACCAATGACATGGCATATGGTCTTTGGTATAGGGTCAAATCAAGCTGGCAGTTCTGGTCGCAGGCATCAACGATCCTTGTCTGCTCTCTGGTAGCAGCACTCACCTTTTACATGATCAACTCCAACGTGGAAATTTCGCTCGACGGCAAAGAACTTGCAGCTCCGATCGCAAAAATCTGGGCTACAATCGGACTTCTGTTTGACCCCCAAGCAAAAATGGAACTGCCAAAATATGCAATTGAATCCATGTGGATCGGTGGCATTGCTGGCGTAGTTTACACTCTGCTTGAGCGTAAATGGCGCAAGTACCTTCCCTGTTCCATTGGCCTTGGCCTTGCCATGGTTTTGCCTGTTGGATACGGCTTTGGCTTCTTCTTTGGCGGCGTACTCATGTGGTACGTGCTTGGCCGATATCTCAAAATCAGTAAAATCACTTTGAACACCATAGCTGTTGCCTCAATTGTAGGCGAAGGTATTGGTGGCATTTTCACTGGCATTCTCAAAACAATTGGAATCCTCTGATGCTCTACCGCAGACTTGTTCTGCGGGTTTTTGTTTCAAAATGAAACTCCACAACCTTACGGCCGTGGTATCTTTTTCTATACAAACTTAGCTTGTCCGCTGTCATTGCGAGGACGAACGAAGTGAGGACAAAGCAATCTTCTCGATAGATTGCTTCGCTACGCTCGCATTGCAAATCAGGATAATCAGTGTTTAGATCCGTGCAATCAGTGTCTTTCAAACAAAAACGCCCCGTGTGGGGCGTGATCCTATTTCTCTAATGTTTGTTTCCACCTTTCATATGTCTGTGGGTATTTTTTTGCTGTCTGCTCAACCACAGCAGTGAACACTTCCATATCATGATCCATTGCATACTGCTGCATTGCTTCATATATTGCATCAGTACTGCTCACTCCCCCATTAGCATCAAGCTCTGCCTGAACATCGCGATTTCTTGTTACATCCGAAGGCGGTGGCCAATCATCGCTTTTACCGATTTGTAAATTTAGCTTATCAGCCAATCCTTCATCATGAAGATCTTGAATTACCTTTGCAACAGTAAATGTCCACGGTGTTTCATATCTTTTCTTACCTTCTTCATCTCCTTCTAAACTCTGGTAATGTAGATAATCCAAATACCCACCCGGCTGAATAAATGCTTGCTCTAATTTCATTGTGATGCGAAAATCCTTATTACCAGTTTCCACTGCAATGCGATCTGTTAAATCTGAAATATAACGACCTGTGTTCATTGTATCTTCAAATGCTTCTTTCTCAGAAATAAGTGCTGGTTTTACAAGCGAATGAATAAGCATGTCCACTCCTTCCTGCGCAAGCAACTTCGCTGCGTCTTCAAATTGCTTTAAAGAATATCCTTTAGCAACTGCTAGTTCGCGAATCAAATTATTTGCACTTTCAAGACCAACTGAAATCTCTAGTTTTTGATCTGGACGCAACTTAGCTTTTAGGGCGCGCACTTTTTCAAGTGTAAGATATTCCAAACGAGAATCAATCGCAATTGTTTTAAAAGGCATTTTTGCAACTTTTTCAAATACTTCAAGCTGAGCTTCAGGCGGAATCTCATTGTCGTTTGTAAATGATCCTGTCATTTCAAAATCCATTCGCTTAACATCGGCTTTATCTGGATCATCCCATACAAATGAACCATCTGCCTGTTCAACTGCATTGAGCCCATATTTTTTCATTCCATTCTCAAACTGTTCCATTATGTTTTGTGGAGTAATAGAAGCATCGCCTGACTCATAATACAAACAACAATTTGCACAACGTCCATACTCACACCCACGCTTTTGCTTAAAGCCCATTTGCATTCGCCTGCCTCCGCGCGTATTGCTTAGGTTATGCCAAATAGGCATAGGGGGCTTGTCTTTGTCATCTTCACTCTTTTCCCCTGTTGTTAATGCTGCAAGTTCGCGATATGACATTTCACCGCTTGATGCAAGAGCTGCAATGCTTTGCTCTGGTTCGCTTCCAGGTGCTGCTTCATCTACAGCTTTTTGATGCTCTGAAAGAATCTTTTTCTTTTGCCACTCAGTATACATTTTGTAATTTGCTGCCAAATCAATTGCAAGCTCATTGTACCGTTCAAAACTCATAATATTATCTTGTCCTGCCAGAAGTCGCTTTACGTCATCCAGATTAGACTCATGCCTGTCAAGCATTTCTTTTATTTTATCCATTAACTCATTAAACTCTTGTGGCATTTCAATTCCCTTTGCCAAAGAGAGTTTCAAAAGCGCTGCATGATTCTCACGCATGACATCAACGTAACTTACAAACTCATCCACGCGCAAAACTCCACCAACCTCAAAGTCAAATAAACTGTCAGCACACTTGCACAGACCATCTGCTGCGCCTGTCACCTGCTCTGGTTTTATTGTGCACACTGCATCATAAAGCGCTCGCACCTGTTGCACAGTTTCGTTAAATAATTTTTCAAGCTCACGAAGTAGCATTTCTTTACTCATAAGTTCTTTGAAATCCCCAATATGTTTTTCTGCAGAACCCCCAATTTCTTCAGAAACAAAAAGATTCAGCTGATCATATTGTGCTGTAAGCTGATCATCAAAGTCTGCCAGTTGATGCAATTCAAATAACCCAGCAAGTCGCGATCCATGAATCATGCGTGCTGAACCAGAAAAAGCAGATGCCAGCGCTTCCATGTCATCATGATCTAATTTGCCCTTATTAAGTTTCATTTTTTGTATAAGACGTTCAATATCCTGCGACATTAATTTTAGCTCATTGCTTGTTTGAGCTTCCCTTTCTCTTTCTTGTTGGGTTACAAGCAATCGCAAATCTCTGCGCTCAACAGCGATTTCTCCCATTTCGTTTCTTAGTTCTTCAAAAGACCTTGGGCTTTTCTCTTGTTGTTCTGTTGATTCTTGCGCTCTAACATCACGCAATTGTCCTTCTGTGTCTTGTGTTGTCATATTATAATCCTCTTATTTTTCTCTTAGCTTCCCTAATTTTAGTCTGAGCATCTCTATTTGAGATAAAATTGGTAATTTGCTTTTTTAATGACATAAGAAAAGACAGGCGATTTTTTATATCGCTGTTTTTAGCTTTTTCTTTTGGAATTTGTTGTTCAAGCTTTTCTTGCCTGGACTTTGCATCAAAATCAAATTGACCCATATTGTTGTTAAGTTTATCATCTGATTGCATAATTTTCAAACAAAAAAGCCCGTAGAGAAACGGGCTCTTACCAACGATAGCTATCGACGGCTTGCTTCCAATCTTTGGAACCATCCTCTCGCAAATGAGCGTGACGAATATCCAATCGCGTCTTGCTATTGTACTTACACCCGCCCACCCAATCAACCACTGCACTCATTGGGTGATTGTGGTGGTTAGTGTCAGTTAGCACAACAACATGTTGAACGTCGTGACTGATTGCAAAAAGAGCAAGTGCAAATCCAATGGCTACTTCTTGGCCAATGAAATTCTGACCCTCGGGTCCGAGAGTCTGGCTTTCAGCAGGCATGAGCAGGTCACACAGAAAGAGAGAGATCTCACTGCTATGTTTTTCAATAACCTTGCGGACGTCATTGTAGCGATCCAGTGCCATCAGGTTGTGCGTGGCTTTGAACTGCTCAGTGGCGCTACGCCTGTGAACAGGATTGTCATCCACGACCAGAAGCTTGGGCAAATCGCTATCCTCATCCCACTCGCGCTTGATCCAACCAGACTCGCTAGGCTCTGAGTCGCCAAGTCTTTGATTGAGATCTGACAAAATCCCAATGAGCTGAGGCATGCCATCAAGCAAATCCACACAATAGAATCTACCATCGCCTCTGTGTTCATCAAGAATCGGATGCGCGAACTCCTTTTGAGATGGGAGCTTATACTGAATGGCCACACGCTTTCCCTGAACTGCGCGAACAAGAGTTTCCAAGTCGTCAGAGATGACAACATGTGCCTGATCAGCTGAATCTGCACTTTCACATTCAACAAGTGCTTTCATCACTTGATGCAGGGCCATGGAAACTGGGCCATCACTTTTACCAGAAAAATATACAAAGAGCTTCATGTCTTTTCTCCTTCATGATGAGTTTGCGAACAAAGACTGGTTACTATACGCCTTTTTCGACTATTTGTCAAGCAATTCCCCCTGTGCACTTTTTGTGTTACCATTAAATTAATTAACCACACATTATATGAATAAACTTATTATTTTTGTGGTAATTGTCGTAGTTTTGATCGCAGGCGCAATAATGTGGCCAAAAACATCAAACGAAAATGGCAATACAAATCCACAAGCAGACCAAGCTACTGTTCAAAATGAGGCGCAGAGCCCAGAGCAAGCAGATCAAACCCAGCCCGCAGAATCAATGGAAACAAGTGACACAGAAGAAATTATGACCTCAGTGGGCGATGAATTCACAGTTGTGCTTGCTTCAAATCCAACAACAGGATTTTCATGGAAGCCAGATTTTGAAGAAGGAATTTTTGAACTCATAAGCAAAGGGTATGGAGCTGAAGAAACTGATCTTGTAGGTTCAGGTGGCTATGAAACATTTGTGTTTAAATCAAATGTCAAAGGATCACACGAACTTAAAATGATGTATATGAGGCCTTGGGAATCAAAGCAACCAACAACAATTAAGATTTTCAACGTGACAGTCGGCAAAAAATAATTTTCCGGTACTTTCCGGTACCAGGAACCGGTTCCCGGTACCGGAAAAAACACACAACAAAAAAACCGCCTGAAATCAGGTGGTTTTAGTTTTTAAACGTTCCGGTTCCCGGTACCGGTACCGGGAACCGGGTGAGAACGAGGGGAAAGAGCATCACTTATCGCAACCACAGCCAGCAACATCCAAAAACCTGTGGTCTGGCATTGAGTAAAGCTTTGGCATAGGACGACCCATGCGAACCCAGGTGTGAGCAGACACTCGAACCCTGCACACTCCATCTTTGATCCAACAAAATGTCGGCGCCTTTGATAGAGTCTTTTCTGCTGGGCAGATGCAAGTTGCACAACGTACATTATCAGGAAGTTGATCAAAGTTCAAAAGCACCATGCCATTACGCTCCCCTGTCTTAATGGCAGAAAGATTGGTGGTAGTCCCAAGGATATTTTTATCCTCACTGTTTTTGAGAATGTACCCATAGAGAATGTCGCCAATACGTGGCTGATCTTCAGCTGAAAGATTGTGTCTGAACCTGTATTCTTCAACTACGTAAAATGTGCCGAGCTCATACCAACCATTGAACAAATGCCAGCGAATAATGCAACCAACCACCTTATTGTCTGCGCTGTGATCAACAGCAATCACAACAAAGTGATTTTGAGCTGCATCGAGTAACTGTGCTGGTGTTTTAAAAAGAAGATCTCGCTCAATCATGGTTTGAGCACTGACTTGTTGTTCCCAGCCCGGAACCGCACACAGATCTGAACCACCAAGATATCTTATGTCTGTCATGACTCTCTCCTGTCTTTTTTTAAGGAACGAAAAACACGCCCTGCAGGGCGTGTTTGTATTTGCGAAAACTTTTTTACGCAACCACAATTAGACCCTGCACAATTAGAATCTTCTTGCTTTTTTTATTGTTGCGTAAATAATTCATATTACTCTGCGAACCCCTTTATAAAGAGGTACACGGAATAATGCGCGACACAAAGTCACGCAATAGAAGAAAGAAGTGTCAACAGGGGTTGTGCCCGAGCTCATCAATGTCTGTAATTCTTGAACGATACGAAGCGCTCATTGTTTTCATTCTTACTAACTCAACATTCGCCAATGGACTGACACACAATCTGCATACAGAGCCACGCAACTGACAACTAGCGAAATGATCTGCCTGCATCTTTTCTGGTGGACATACTTCACAAGTTCGCATAAAGACATATGAAGCAAGCTGTTCAAAAGGAGCAACTACAAAGCCACATGCTTGTGCGATATCTATCTCATGCTTTTCAACAGTAGTCGTAAGCAAAAAGAGCCTTGGCTCTCTAGTAACCATTTTTGAAAACAACTTTTCACGAAGCCCAACATCTCTCCGACTATCACCATCTTCGATTTGAAAACCCATGTTTTCATACTGCTCAGACACACAAAGTGTTCCGATTTCGTACCATTTCTCTGCCAAATGCCAAGCAATAAGGCACCCAACAACCTTATTGACCTGAACATCAACAGCAAGCATGATACGCGCATCTCGCACTGCTCTGCGCAGAACTTCAGGAGCACGCATCAGAGCTCCCTCTTGCTGGGCGCTCATTGCGCTCACCTGCTCTGCCCAATCTGGCAAATCTCTCAATTCACGGTTGTTCATAAATCTGATCACTGCCATCTTGCACCTCTTTCTGTTTTAGGAAAAGAACACGGACTACATTTCACCAACTCGTGAAACAGCTGAAATTGACGATCTTTCGGCTGTTTCAACAAAAAAATCTCCCGCAAGGAGACCTTTACTTTTCTACGTTAATTCATCAAATATTTACGCAAAACAAAGGCTTCCCTGCTCTAGGGTTTTCTTATCCTTCTTTGTTTGCTTGAATATTTGATTCATAACGTTTTGATAATATCACAACTCAAAAAACAATGCAAGCCCATTGCAAAAAAATATTCACAGGAGTAAAATAGCGCGCGTATGATAAAAGAAATACATGACCAAATTTGGCAAATTGATTCAGGTGCGCCTGGCCCGACTGTATCAATTTCAGGAGGTGTACATGGAAATGAACGCACTGGTATTGAGATTGTCCACAGGCTTGTATCACAAATTGAACAAGGATCACTCCAAATCTCAGCTGGAAAACTTTTCACTTATATTGGTAACCCAAAAGCAGTTGAAATGAACAAAAGAGGATCATCCCCACACGCAGATTTAAACAGGTGTTTTAATGATGAATTTCTTGCACAAGCTGATGACTCTTATGAAGTAAGCCGTGCAAAACTTATTACTCCGATTCTGCATGAAGTCAATGTTAGTCTAGATATTCACGCTACAAACAAACCATCAGAGCCAATGCTTTTTATCTCAAATCTTACTCAAGAACATAAACAGTATTATCAATGGCTTGATGCTGAGTATATTATTACAGATCCAGCTGGTGTATTTTCCAAAGTTCCTCTTGCAACAGATGAATATGTTCACAGTTATGGCGGTATTGGGATTGGATTTGAAACAGGGCAAGCGCAAGATACAAGCAAAGTTGATTCTGTGTTTCAAAATGTGTTAAATTTTCTGCGTTACCAAAACATGCTTGATGACAATACAATTACTGATAAACCAAATCCTGATAAAAAAATTATTGAGCTACAAGAAAAATTATTACTCACAGAAGATGGTTTTGAATGGGCAGATGGCATGGGCGAAAGATCATTCCAACAATATAAGCAAGGTGATATCCTGGGATTTGTAAAAGGTGAACCGATCATTGCAAAAGAAGATGGAATGTTTATTATGCCGAAAATTCCTGAACATTGGCAAGTTGGAAAAGAAGTTACGTATCTTGCAAAAAAGATCAATTAAAAAA
>JBDRLV010000060.1:0-58733 GCA_043812755.1 Patescibacteria group bacterium
CTTTTTGGGCGTCTATTTTATCTGAACCATCAAAACGTCTTGGACGCATTTCTCTCCATTTCGGAGCCATAAATTTATCCCACAATCCAACAACAATAAAAGATGGGTCATCGGGTGGAATGAGTGCGAAGCTACACACTCCCCTATTTTTTTCTTCTGAACTGGTTACTTTATCAAAATGGTCATCTAATCTGTTTAGGTCTTCTTTCATTCTCGCACCAGAAATAACTTCTTGCTCTTCATTCAAAAAATATGGAGCAACAGCCAATTGAAATTTATCATTGCTTACAAAGATATTACAAAATGGCAAGTAATACAAATATGCCAAGTCTATTTTGTGGGTTTGTGGATGTCGATACTCCCTTAATAACCCTGATGTTGTACCAAGATAATAAAACAAATCTATTGAGATAATGTGAGTAAAATATGGGAAAGCCCCTCTGATTGTTAGATGACCTTTTGTTTTCCAGACTTCTAAGGCTTCTCTGCAAAGTGAAGGGGAAGCCCCAATGAGGCATAATCCCATGAGTAATATTTGCTCTTGTTCTGTCTCATCTATTATGCGTTTTGTTTGTTCTATTAATTCATCTAAATTTTTATGGATTTTAATATCTGACAATACCTCTTGAAAAATCCCGAGATACGGAGCTGAGTTTTCAAGCAAATCACTGCGCCAGTGTTTTGCTATATCTCTTTCAACACTCAAAAAGTCCCCTTTCTGCCACCGTTGGAACGCTTCAATTTCTTGAGGTGCTTCATGAATTACTCCTGTTTCATTTCCTAGTTTTACAACACGCCCGCCAGGGATCACGGGACGTCCAAGCATTTCAACTTCTCCTTGCCCGCTAAGTTCACCTTCGAGTAAATACCTGTAATGAGCATTTACATAGCTATGCATAATCGGTGTTCTGCCAGCAATCTGTCCGACAATTTCCTCTTGAGTTTTACCGGCACGAACTTCTTTTTCCAAGTCCACTAATGTCTCAACAAAAAACATTGGAGTAATATTAACATTATAAAACTGGTCAAGCCATACAGCTTCGTCAAAACTAAGGGTTTGTAAAGTTGATTTATCAAAAATTAGAGTCGGTCCCATACTGTCTACTATCTAAACAACCTCTCAACTTCTTCGCGTCTGAATTTTCTGTGGCCGCCCTCCCCAACCCTAATTGCTTTCAATTTGCCATCATTATCCCATCGGCGGACGGTTTCAGGATGAACGCCAAAAAGCTCAGCGACTTCATTAACAGATAGCAATTTATTTTTTTCTAATGTTGGCATATACACAATAATCATTTGATTTATGTTCAACATTATTATACAATTCTCAACATAAAACACAAGTGGATAGATATGGTAAAAAACCAAAAACGCGGGGCAATGTATGTCAGAGAAAGCTCAGAATTGCAGGATGAAGGATATTCACCCCAAAAACAGGAACGAACAATCAAGGAATACGCACAAAAGCACGATATTCAGATTGTATCGCGATTCAAAGATTTAGTTTCAGGAACAGGGGCAGAAAACCGACCGGAATTCCAACGGATGGTAAAAGAGGCAAAGGAAGGAAAATTTGGGTATATTCTTGTTTTTCATTCTTCACGTTTTGCTCGCAATGTCGCTGATGCACGAGCCTACAAAGACGCACTTCGCAAACAGGGGATTCAAGTCATCTCAGTTACTCAACAATTTGGTGACCCAAATCGCCCAGAAGCATTTTTGAATGAGGGTATAAACGAATTGTTTGATGAGCACTACTCAAAACAACTAAGTTTTTGGATGCGAAACGCCTGCCTAGAGAAACGAGAACAAGGATACTCGCTTGGCAATCCACCACTTGGTTATGTCAAAAAGAAAGGGAATACAAAAGATTGGTTTGTTGATGAGAAAGGAATGAAGATCATCAATGAAGCGTTTAGACTTTATGCAACTGGTAAATACTCGCTTGCGACCGTAGCAGACATGCTTAACAAAAAAGGGAACGTAACAAAATTGAAAAGACCTTTTACATATAGCTCACTCAAAGGCATGTTGCAGAATAAAGCGTATCTAGGATTTGTTGTTTCAAACAACAAAGACATCCCAGACATGCCAGGCAAACACGAACCCATCATTGATAAAAAACTTTTCGAAAAAGTCCAAGCTGTATTCAAACAACGCGGACATACATTTGGTCGCCCTGTTGCGCAACACAGATTTTATCTTCTCCAAGACTTGTTGTACTGCAAACGTTGCGAGAAACATTTAAAACAAAACGAAGATTCAATATCTAAAAAAGGATTGCCAAAAATGTACTGCGTGACCTATCTTGCAAAAGATGGAAAGGAACGCTACATGTACGGATGCAAATACAAACGCGAAAATTTATCATGCACACAACCAAATGTCGAATGTAAAATAATTGATGATCAAGTGCTTGATTATATGAAATGCTTCCATATTCCAGAGGAGGGAATAGCACTGGTACTACAAAAGCTTGAACGACTATTTGACACTAGGGTGAAAGAAACAAATTACGAAGATGAAATAGCAAGGTTAAAAAAGAAAAAAGGGAAGCTGAGCACGGTCTACCTCAACAGCGAAGAAATGTCAGAGGAAGAATATCAGTCGCAGGTGTCGTAAATTGATTCATAAATTAAACGACTCAAGTCCCTAACACCAAAACAGATGCAGATTCAGAAAGCACAGGCGCTGAAACTCACAGAACAATTCCTGAAAAACTTCGACCGATTCTGGTCACTGACCAACCTTCCGCCCGAGGAAAAGCGCAGATGGATACAGCTCACAATCAAAAGAATTTGGGTAAAAGACAAAAAAGTTGTAGCCATTGAACCGCATGATGATTTTAAGCCCTTATTTAGTGCCTATAAGAAAGTCATTGGTCAAAGCCCTTTAGCCGCCCCACGAAAAAACCTCCCTTAATTCGGGAGGCTTTTTCGTTACATTAAACTAGAGATTATTTAGTGTTGTTATTTCCTTTTCAAGATATTATAACCCTCAAGCACTGCATCGCAAATAAAATCCTCTAATAAGCTTGCGTCCTTAGTCTGCTGGGCTTTTTGAAGATATGAATAATAGAAACGCTTATTCTCTTGCCGAATAACAGCAGGGGGCAAATTTTTTCGCAAAAGCATGGTATGAATAAGTAGACGACCAATACGACCGTTTCCGTCAGAGAACGGATGGATTTGCTCAAAACGAGCATGAATATCTGACACGTGTGCAATAATTTCTTTCTTTGCATGAACAACATCTTCAACGAGTTCCCTCATTACAATAGGCACCTTAGCATAATTCGCTGTTGGTACATTCGCACCCACAATTCTCACTGAGTGATTACGATAAACACCTGCATCTTGTCGAATGCCGTTCATGAGTTTTCCGTGTAACTGCAAAATAAACTGCTCGTCTATTTTTTTAGACTTTGGCAAGCTGTTCAAAATAAACTCCCATGCAGCTTGATGATTTTTTACTTCAAGTTGCTCAATAATATCTTTGTTTGACAATGCTGTGTTCTGAAATAAAACCGCAGCAGTTTCTGGTTCTGTTAAAGAATTCCCCTCTATGCTGTTCGTATTGTAAGTAAGGGAAAGTAGAAAGCTGTCATAAATATCTGGACTGCCTGTTATCTCTTCTAGAACATTCTTGTGCTGTTTCTGTAGTGACAAAATTCTTGCCTTTTTCGCAGATAACAAACTCTCTGGTATAACCTTTTGTCCAGTTAGTTCTAAAAAAAGGGTATTGATACGTTCTTCTGCCTTTTTCCTTGGAACAGACCGTCCTCGCATCCAACTATTCACTGTTGCAAACGAAACCCCAAGCTTCTGTGCAAGCTGTTCTTGGGTTAAGCCTGAAGTTTGTTGTATAAATTTGAGTTTTTGCTGTATATTCATACACCCCCATAATACAAAACTTTATAAAGTTAGTCAATTCCTTAAAATAATATAAAGTTATAAAACTGGTGTCCGTAGCCCTCTAGCCACCCCAGCAAAAAATCCGAGCACACGCTCAGGTTTTTGTTTGCCAAATTTTTCACATACTGCTACATTTAAGACCTAACCCAAGGAGTACCCCCTATGGCAGATGAAATTATTGTAAGCTATGACGAATACCACGATCTTGTACTTGAGGAGCTTGCAAGAAAGATCGAGGCTGCTGGCAAAAAACCTGATCAGATCATTACTGCCTTGCGTGGAGGTAGTTTTGCGGGCATTGTTCTTTCTTACTACTGGGGAATACCCTTTGCAACAATTGCTGTTCAGTCAAGAGATGAAAACGGGGACCAGGTTGCTGAAGAGGATGTGTTTATCTCAGAACACATTGTTAATACAGCACCTGAATATGGTAGACACCCTCTTCTGATTGATGATCTCACAGACTCTGGGCTTACTCTCAGACTCACGGGCCAAAAAGTGAGAGAGAAGCTTGAAGGTCAAATCGATGATCTGATCATTGCAACTATATTTGCAAAAACCTGCTCTGATTTCACTCCAGACTTTATTGCAAAAAAAGTGGAAGCATGCCCTGATGGAAAATATCCATGGATCAGACAACCTTGGGAACGAAAATGACACACTCGTCAAACACAAAACACGCCATTATCCCTACATAGCCCCATGAGCAAAGTAGAGTGGCGTGTCTTTTTTTATCCCAATAACTGATCTAACTGCTTGCGAATCCTGTCTTTGCGCATCTCTTCATCTGCAACATAAGGATTTTCTAAATGCGAAATCCTTCTGTGTCCATCACCAAGCACTTTCTTTAATTTGCGAACAAACATTGCATGCACATGTTCTGGAACCTGCACAGTAACTGGCACCATTTTATTAAAATCTATAATTGTCTCCGCATGCTCCCAATCATAATCATCAACATCACCAACCCGAGCCTTTGTTCTTTCAAACAAGTTCTTAGAAACTGCTATAACATCTTCATCTTCAACCTGTGTTGGCTCAATGCCATCAGGATGCTCAATATAAATTGTTTTATCAGCACCTTGAGCAGGTGTAACTCCTGACGTCACAACTGTGTATCCGCGTGCTTTAAGCTCGCGTGTTAGATAGCTCTGCATCAAATACAAGGACCCTGAAATATCATTGTGAATCAATGACTGTTTTTTTATCTCTCCAACACCATTGCCTTTTGTTGCCTCAGCATCCTTTACAAGTTTTGCAAACAGACCATAGCGAATTGTATCACTGTCCATTGCGATAGCTTGCTCACCCAGTTTCTCCTTCAACACCTCAAGTACAGTCGATTTACCACACCCTGATAAACCAAACAAAGTAATATTTTGACCTTCTCCTGTACCTAAATCAGGATACTGCTCCAAAATCTCTTTTGTAAATTCTGAAAGTGGACGCCCAAATTTCAACTCAAACAATATAGCTCCGTTTGCATATAGTCTGTCTGAATAATCACCAAGCTTATAGTGCTTTTGGAAAAACCTTGCTTCATCTGGAAACCGAGCAACTACATCAAAGCGCTTATCATAATATGGCATTGCACCAAATGCAGGTCTTTCTGGAGTTGTTGGCTTAGCAAAATTTTCAGCTTCTTCTTTAGTGCGTGCAAGCATGACCAAAAAATTTGGATGCGGTTCACCATACTCATCTGTTTCTGGTTTATTTGTATCAACTTTATAATTTCCAAGCGCATGCAGACCATCTGCGACTTCACGACTGTCCACTGCTTGTTGATTCCAAAACTCAGTTGCCTCATCCCAAACATCTTTACTCTTGCACTCCTCACTCGGATGTTGAGCACCACACTTCCCACATTGCCCAGCTTGTTTTTCATTCTCTGACATAAATTAAATATCCCTTTTGTTGATTACATCTTGAAATTTTAACACAAAATCAGAAATATGATTATGCGCAACTGTCTTCTTTACATACTGACCTCTAAAAATAGCCGGAATCTGAATATTTTCCACCTTCCATTCAGGAATCTTCTTTAGCATATCTGCAAGATCATCAGTAACAAAAAGCACAGACGGAATCTCACTGTCCCCCAAACTCTTCATAAGTCTTAACCCTCCTTTCATGGTTTTTGGTGCAAAATGAGATGGAATGAAAACATGAAATCGTATTTCACCAAGCAAATAACCCGTATCATCATCTCCAAACATACACATTTTCTCGGGCCTGTCATAATCACCAAAAAAATGATCAATGAAAGCTGCCTTTGATAACGGCTCCCGATCCTCTCTGCGACGCATTGCTTTTGCATACCAGTCATACAACTCATCAACCTTACCATCTTCATGGATTTCATAATACTCACTGGCTGATGTTAATTCCTTGTGCAAAAATTCTTCTGCACCAAACCTGCTATTATCTTCCTCTCGGTCTTTCCATGCTCTTTCCATATCATCCAAAAGCTTTTGTTGTTGTTTCATCTCATCAAATTCAATTTCATATTGCTCAATACCTGCAACCATTTCGCTATCAAGACGGCTTGTTGGAATTCTATTTTGAAATTTCTCTGTATTCATATTTAAATAATCTTAAACAATAAAAATATCTCCCTAATAAAAACACTAGCTCCACTGCACCCACCAGCACCCCGACGTAAAACAAGTCCCCAGCAAGTGTATTGCGTAAAAATGGGAGCGCCATGTAATAACACTGAACTAATCCGGACAGGGTTGGAGCGTAAAGCGACCCAAACGCCCACACAGCAAAATTCGTGATAAGAAAAAACGTAAGTGAGCCTGCAATGGTTCCACCCAACACTGTTGAGAATCTCTTGTGCTTTCTCACTAACAATCCGATTCCCACCATTGCAGCAAAACCTGCGTACACAGCCAACATTATCGGCCAGCTGTAAAATCCGATTATTGCATCACTCACCAGCATTGCTCCAAGTGGAATCACAAGCGCAAATTTGCGCGGAAGATAAAGTGCTCCAAACAAAGCAATCGCTCCGATCGGAGTGAAGTTAGGAGGGTGGGGAAGCAAACGCATTGCAAAACCAAAAACCACAAACAATATTGCGATTGCTAGAATCAACCAAGCCTGTTTCTTGTCTAGATTAAAATTCACCTTGCTCATAGCTCCATTTGATCACATCTCCCTCTTTAAGCTCATATGCAGAAACACCAACCTGAGCCTTTTCATTATTTATATAATATATCCAGAACATGTTTGCCTCAACATCTCCTGCCACCCCATTCACTGTCTCAACAAAATAACCCATTCCCTCATATTCCTTGCCTGTAAATACAAACTCTCCTTTTTCTTGTGCTACAACCATCAGGTCATATGCACTAGCACCTGCTGGTAAAATAAACTCACCATATTCATCAAGAACTGCATTGTTCTCAGCAACAAGACTTACACTTACTGCCTCTGAAACATATCCTTGATCAGCACTGGCAACCTCATCTGTTTGAACTGGCACACTGCCATAACTGCATCCTGATAAAAATCCAGCTGAAATGATTACTAAACAAACACTTAAAAAAATAAACTTCAAGCTCTTCATATTAATAAAATTACTCATTAGTATTCCCAGTTTACACTACCTGATAAGGAATTCAAAATCCCTGCTTTTGCAGGGATTGTTTTACTTATTTAATTCAACGATTACCAACGTGGTATTGTCAAAAAGCTTCCAGCGCGCAAGCATTTGCTCTATTTTTTCCTTTGCTTCAGATGCGGATCTTGACTCTGCTAATGCTTTTTGAATCTTTTTACGCTTTTTAGAATTACCAGAAACAATCTTCCAAAATCCATCAGAACCAACTAAAGCATACTTATCATCACCTGTTAACTCTGTCTCAATAATCTCAGGCTCATGACTAACATAAGGTTCAAAATCTACATCGCCTAAAACACGGCTTGGTTCCAATGTTTGTCCATCAATCGCAATCCGCCCCTTTGCCACTGGATTATCAAGCCCCTTAGTACCACTATCAATGTATGCCCCAGCATTATACAAGCGGGTCGTCTCGCCACTATGCACTCCATACTGGTGCGGGATTGTAAGAGTACTCAAATGACCATCTTGTTTTGCCAACCGCACTTCACAATCTCCAACATAAGCAACCAGCAAATCACCCTCACGAATCAGTACAAGTGTGGCTGTTGTACCTGCTTCAGGCGCAGCCTTAACAACACGCTCGTGTGCGTTAGTAAACGCACCCTGAACCTCGTCGGGATTGTCGACTTTAAGCAACTCATCAACAGCCGCTTTTGAAGCCTTATCTCCCTTTGGTGCATGCCCATCAGCAACCACAATTACAACCACCTTTCTATAAGCAGTTTCAAATTCCCGAGTACCCCAAGCGTCTTGCTGTGTATATGGCCCTGCAAACTCAATAACCTCAACCCTCTTTGATTTCATTTCCCTGGTCTCTGCAGGTCTTTCTTTCCCTTCGGTCATATATTTTGAGTATACAGACTATTGACAAAATCGTAAATTTTTGATATGCTTTTTTCTTGGTTTTTGTTTTGGAAACTTCAAACAACAAGGAGAACAGCATGGTTCACTTTGCACAAATAACCGGTCCTCATTTTACTTTCCAGGTGGGCGGAAGTGTGACAACAGACAACCTTTTGTTCGTCCTAGTGAGCATGTATGGTGGCGGTCTCAGCATTGGTGAGGAAATCCGCCAAGAGAACTTCCCATGCAACGAACCAGTCCGCTTTGTTACCTGCCGTGGTGTTTCTTACCAATCCTTTGAAAACGAGGGTCGGCAAGACCAGATACCAACTGTGCGAGAACTCCTTGAGAATGACAAGGGAAAGACCAAGCACGACAACCGCCTTGCGTCCTTTGAAGCAGGACTGCGCATGGTCTTGTTGGATTCACGTAGAGTTCAAAGCAGGTCCCTCATGCTTCTACCAGGAGATTGTCGAATCGAAGGCGACAAAGCGATTGGAATTCTTGTCTCAGCAGGAGGAGACGGCCCAATGCTTCGGGTTTGGGAACTGCCTCTGGATGAGCCTTTCCCAAGCTGGTGCACTTTCTTTGAAGTAATGGAGCGCGACATGGACCCCACTGGGAATCCATTTGAAGCAAAGCTCTGAATTGTTCCTTTCATACCCACTTCCAAGTGGGTTTTTTGTTTGCTAAAATAACATAGAGAGATTGACAAAAAGGAATAAAAAAGTTATACTCGCGTATGCAATGTGTGATGTATCATCGGCCTCCCTGAACATGAAACAAAAGAGCGAAAAATTGAAACGCTTGAAAATGCATGAGATTCTGATGAATGAAGAAAGCAATGAGGAGCTCTAATATAACATACAGCGACGAGTTGCAGAGGCTCCATTGATTGAAAGAGATTCAAAGACTTAAGAACAGAAAGACCAAAAAACTGATAACAACGATTACAAACACAATTCATGAAACGCTTGAAAATGGATGAGATGTTGGTGCAAAACGAGCACCGAACGAAATGTACAAAGATGTACATTGAGAGAGGAGCGCAGTTTTAAGCCAACAGATCGCCATTTTCAAGCGTTTCAACCCATGGCCCGGTAGCTCAGTTGGATAGAGCAGGAGTGTTCTAAACTCAAGGTCGCAGGTTCGAATCCTGCCCGGGTCACCAAAAAAGAATCATCTGTGTGATGGTTCTTTTTTTGATTAAAGATTTTAAATATAGTAGACTAAAATCATTAATCATTTTTTATTAATATTATGCTTACAAGAGAAGAAGTTTATACAACCGCATGTCAATTTTTCCCAAAAGAAAAACTCGACGATCTAAGTTATACTGCTTTTGAGCAACTGACCGCAGATGAAATTCAAGGTAAAAAGGATTCTGAAAATAGCACAAACTTATCTGAATATTGGATTGTTAGTTATGGTATTAACCTTAAACCAGGAGCTCTTTTAATTATCGGACCAGACAAAGGGGCTTTGATAACTAATGGCTCTGATTTTTTAAGAAATGGTTTGAAATACTTTATAGACAGATACGAGTCAGGTACCAGAACTAAACCAGAAAATATCAATAACCTATAATTCGGATAAAACCAATCAGATATGCCAGATGACCAAGAATTCGTAAAAGTCGGGCTTGGGGTGATTATTGAAAATGACCAAGGCCAAATTTTAATTGGAAAAAGAATAGGGGATATTGCTCCGTATTATTCTATTCCAGGCGGACATGTTGAACCTGGAGAAACTTTTGAGCAAACCGCTGTGCGAGAAATTGCCGAAGAGGTTGGGCTTGAGCTTCTCAATCCTGTAGTAATTGCAATCACAAACAACCTACAAACTTATCAAGAAAACGGAAAGCACTATATCTCAATCATTGTGCATTGCACAGAATTTAATGGAGAGCCTCAAAACAATGAACCACACAAATGCGAAGGCTGGTCGTGGGTTGATCCGCAGGAACTTCCAGAGCCCCACTTTGACGCTAGCAAGCTTGGAGTAAAGTGCTACTTGGACAAATGTTTCTACACAAAAGACCTATAGCTTGACAAGATTAAATTTTCCAGGCATAATGACGCTAGTATGCAATTCAATGTACACAATTCAGAGGCACACCGTCAGAATCTGATCAGAATTCTGAAAGCATGATTTGAATTAATAATTGAAAGCACGCTTCCGGAATTCTCCGGAGGTTATTTTTTTCCGCTCTTTATCATCCAAAAAAAGGGGCAAACATGCGCGTAATCAGTTTTCCTGATATGCCTGGAATTGATCCTTGGCATACTCTTGCTCACCAACTCAAAAGTGAATCGGCAATTCTGGCAACAAGAATTACACCAGAATCACTGAGAGCTACCTACGAGCAAGGGTGTGCCGTGCTTCTTATGAATGGCAGCGAGGAACCAATCGGGTTTCTCGCAGCCTGGCCTGTGAACTGTTCTCATACTGAGATTGGTTCTGCTTGGGTTCAACCTGAATATCGCGATCGCAAACTCAGCAACCTGTTGTACAATAGGCTACGAGAGTTGCCAGCAGTGCAAGAGCGAACTATTTTCGGAATTACGAAAAATGTTCGCTCAGTAAAAGCAGGGTACCTAGCGCAACTCAAACTGCACGACAATTGGCAAGATCCTGTTCCGTGGGAGCTCACTTGTGGCCCATGTGATGCATTCAAAACAGACGCAGAAAAACGGCTGTGCCCTTGGCGAAACTGGACCTGTTGGCTACGCGTGCGCAACTAACCCCCTTTCTTAAGTCCGAGCCCTTCTCGGACTTTTTTGTTATTCAAAATCTCAATTAAAAATCCCCTGCGTGAACAGGGGTTAGCGGTGCTGAACTGTGACTTGAGATGGCTTCCAGCCGCACGCAAGTGCAATAGCTGCTTTTGCGATCTGCTCAGTGATCACATCGCCTCTCACATAAACGTATTTGAAAGGCTTGTCATCTTCGCCCACAGCATCCTCACAAAGCATTTTCTTGCCCTTTGGGATGGGCGGGATAGGAATAACAAACTTCAAGGTTCTTGCAGCAAGCTCAGTGAAAACTTCAACATATAAATCATTTTCTTCATCATCAGGATAAAAAGAACCCCAATCGTGAGTGTCACCTTCTCGCAATGAAAAATATTTATGCAAGTTTCTCTCCTTTGTTATGCAATCCTCCCAGAAAGCACACGAAACACTACCATGCCAAATTAGTTTTGTCAATACAACAAGAAATAAAAAACAGACCCGAATCCCCAGCGTAGCCTGTAAGGCGAAGTGGGATGGCCTGCTTATTTTCTTTTTCTGCCATGAAACTGCTTGTGAATCCTTTTGAGCTCTTTGTCAGTAATGTGCGTATAGACCTGCGTTGTAGTAATCGAGCTGTGCCCAAGCATGGATTGCACAGCACGAATATCTGCGCCTGATAAAAGCAGGTCTGTTGCAAAGGTGTGGCGCATTGTGTGAGGAGTGATTCGCTTTGAAATACCCGCAGCCTTTGCATACCTTTCAACAATGCGCTCAATTGAACGGGGTGTCAATGGCCCTTGCTCTGCCCGCCTGCGTTTTGCACGATCATGGGATACGAACATAAATGGGGAAGTGTCACGCCTTTTGTTCAAATATTCTTTTATTGCAGTCTTGGCATTTTCTGACAAAAAAACAACTCGAGGTTTATCTCCTTTTCCACGTATTGTAAACTCATCTCTTTTCAAATTTACATGGTCTATTGTTAAATTTGAAAGCTCGCTCACCCGCATGCCTGTTGAAAAAGCAAGCTCAAGAATTGCTTGGTCGCGAAGTGCAATCAAACCGTTGTTGAGTTTGTGTGGTTGTGCAAGCAGTCTCTCTAATTCATCATCTTCTAAAAACTCAACTGTCCGCATTGACTGTTTGGCAAGCTCTATTTTATCAGGCGACAAAGACTCAATGTCGTTTTTTGCTAAATATTTCAAAAATGAACGCAGTGCAATCAAATGATAGTTCTGTGTTGTTTTTTTCATGGTCTCATCTTTGCGACCAAATGCAGCCCGATTCAACCAAAGCCTATATTTTTTTATCATTTCTTTTGAAATAACTTTTGGATGCGGTTGCCCTGCCCATTTTGCAAACCTCTGTAAATAAAAATCATAATTACAAATAGTTCGAGGAGATCTACCGCGCTCCACTTCTAAATGCTCTAAAAATTCCCTAATGTATTTTTGTATTAATGATGCCATGTTTTTAATCTAGCATTAACGATTAAACACCTTTAACGATTTTAACGTCTTTAACTCATTCATTATACGACACAAACCCGACTAGGCATAGAGTGGTTCAATATGATAGGATATTGGGGTTATGAAAAGAAGCAAACAGCTTAAAACCATTTTGACAGTTATTCTTTGCTTTTGTTTTTTCCTTCAATTCCAGTTCAGTCCAACATGTCAAAATGACTCAAATAGTACCATGAGTCCGCTTGCTTGCAATATGCACGCATTTGCAAAACAAGATGCTTTAAATATAAATGTCCAAAACGCCACATTGCCAGAGCTGAATGCAAAAGCAGTGCCTCAATTCTTCTTCATCGCAGTCAGTATTCTATCATTGATAGTTTTCTCAAGACCGCTTTTATCCTACATGGCGAATAAGAAACGATATCACAGTAAGTTACCACCAAGCAATAATCTTATTAAAAGACATATTCCACATCTAACTGCTACCCATGGTTTCTGAAACCAATATAGGAGAATTAGTATTATTAAATTATAAAAAATATGTCACAATCAATATTAGATAACATGCCACCAAAAACAACATTTATTGTTGGATTCATTGCTGCGATCCTTGTAATTGGAACTATAGGTTTTATTGTTCTTGGTTCGTGTATTATGAAAGGCGGTTGTACAGGCTCTGATGAAAAATCTGGTAATATTGTCGTTAACAACCCATCTCCTGCACCATCTGATCAAATTGCCGATCCAGAACCTCAACCAACAGCAGAAGTACCAAAAGTAACAAGTGAAGATCATGTTTTGGGAAATGAAAATGCAAAAATTACATTTATAGAATATTCAGATTTTGAATGTACTTATTGCTCAAGCTTCTATCCTACCATGCAAAAAATCATAGCTGATTATGAAGGTGATGTACGATGGGTTTACAGACATTTCCCACTTAGCTTCCATGCAAACGCAGGGCCAGCAGCTGAAGCATCAGAATGCGCAGGAGATCAAGGAAAATTCTGGGAGTTTGCAGACAAACTATACAACGGTGCAGAGCTGAGTGATTCTTCATATAAAAAAATCGCTGGGGATCTTGGTTTAAATGTTGATGAATTTACTAATTGTATTGACTCTGGAATATTTATTGATAAAATCTCTTCTGACTTCCAAGGTGGTGCATCAGCAGGAATTTCAGGAACACCAGGTACATTCATTGTTGGTCCAGATGGTTCTGCAGAACAAATCAAAGGAGCGCTTCCTTATGAAATGATAAAACCAATTCTTGATGAACTGCTTGCACAATAAACAATAATAAAAACAGGGTCATAACAAGCCCTGTTTTTTGTTTCATAATTAATTCTGTGACCCAGCTCAGCTGGATTTTGAAAAATGTGGTTGTTTTGAAAGCCTGCCCATACCAAGCGACACAATCGCAGCAATTACAAATGCTACAGGAATTGAGAAATAACAAGTGATTACAATAAGCAAACCCATCATTAATACACGGCCAATTGAAAGTGAGATCTCTTTAATAATTGTATATTCATCAATATAGTGCCCAGCATCAGCCGCCTGTTCATAGATCAATGCATCGCGTGGGGTGTTCAAAAGAATTCCACCAAAGCTATGGAAGGTTGAAGCAACAAAAACACCAATCACACTATCAACTACGCTTTTTGCAAGCCACCCCAATGAATAAATCCATGTCGCTGTGTGAACTAATCCTCTTTTGGATTTTTTATCAGTCATTTTACCAACAAAAAGATGTAGTAAAAAACTAATAACAATTATAATCGCTGCGAAAGCTCCAATTTCAAGATATTCACCTTCAAAAACTACATACAAAAAAATTGGCCAAACTGAAAAACTCGTCAATTCCTCTGCTCCATTTGCCATCATTGCATAAGACATGTTGCAATATCGTTTATCAAACATTTTTTTAAATGTCTCAATAAAACCGAATTCATATTTCACTTTTGTTTTTGGGATATAAGCAAGAGGAATTAAAGACATAACAACAAAAAACAAACCCACTAAAAAATTAATATTATGACCATAACGTACAATAAGGAGTCCTCCTACAAGTGGAGCTATTACTGCAATCAGCATCTGAAAAGCGTAAAAAAACGAAACATCTCTCCCACGCCTTTCCCGTTTTGAAAAAGTAGCAAAATCAATGTGAAATGGGCACCAATAAAGTGTTGTATGAACAATCAGTATAATGATCGTGGAGCCTAATAAGATATTTTGGTCAATACTTGATCCTGATGATAATAAGTAAAAACAAACTAAAAACAAAGCCAAAGCAAGAGTCCCAAACAACATTGACATCTTTAAACCAATTTTTGAAAACAATTTTGCTGCTGGAACATAAAAAGGAATCTTAACAAGGTGCACAAGCAGAAACCAAAATAGTACCCAATGAATAGAAAAATCAAAAAACTCATAAAGAAAAATCGGCAAAAATAAAGAAATCATGGCAACACCTATTCCTTTTACCAAACGGTTGATAGTTAAAGAAGGAATTGCACTATCATGCGCAACAGAACAACGATGGTGGCCTTGTAAATTTTTACGAATATCCATACCAAAGAATTATGACCCTGTCGCCGAATAGGCTTTCAAAACGAAATTTCTGTATTTTGAGATAGAATCGTTGCATAACTTTTTTGGCTTAGCTTAAGCTAAACCAAAAAAGTTTAAGACGATTATGGCCAAAATACAGAAATTTCAGCTGAAATGGTATTTGGCGACAGGGTCATTATAACACAAAACAAAAACCACCGGCTGACAACCGATGGTTTTAATTTATTATATTAGGCCGCTTGTTGTGTCATTGCTCTACCAATTATCTTTTCTGCATGTGAAGAACTTGCTGATATCTTCCTTATTTCAGAAATAACTTGTGCTTGAAGCACAACATCAGCATTCTCAGGGGCTATTTTCCCATTTTGTGCACGCTTTATTGTATCATTTATTCTATCTCCAGTACTCGCATCTTTCATCAACGCTTCTGCAACCATTAAACTAATGTTTTCAGTTGTTAATGTTTGTGTTTTATTAGAACCACTACCAGCACCAATGCCTTCTCGTGCCAATGATCTTGCCTTGCTTATTATTACCCCTAAAGCTTCCTTATTTTTTTTAAACGCCTCCTGAACACAACTTGCCACTACATCCTTAACACTTTCACCCTTTAGACCAAGCAGACTAAGTGATCTCTCTGGAGAAGGTTGAAGAGATGCTGCAACAGGCAATTCTTTTGCAGTTTGTTTCATAAGAAACCCTTCTATTGCACTCTTGGCCATTTCAGGATTATTTTGAGAAATCTCAACCATTTTTTTTATCTCATCTTTATTGCTTTTACTTAATCCAGCTTCAACTGTTCGAACTGCCTTATCAATATCGCTTAATTCTTTTAACATTTTACCAGAAAAAGGTTCTTGTTCTTTTTGTTTTCTATCCATTTTCAACTTCATAAGCTTAACAACAGCTCCAGATTCAGTACCTCTCATTAAATAAAACAAAGGATTATCTCCCAATTTGTCAGAACTCGATTGCCTCAAATAAACAGCTTTTGGCCCTGATTTTGATATTTCATTCTGCACACTTGGATCTGATAAGATTGACTCTGATATGTCTGTAAGATACAAATCAACATCATCATCACTGTGTGGATTAACAGTTTCAAATGTCTTGATTGGTATTAGAGCTTCAGGAGGCAATTCTTCAATCTCAGGCTTTTGTCGCGCTTCTGCATTTGCGACTTCTTGAGCAAAAAAACCAGCCCTACTCATTTCAAGACGTGTGTCCTGACCTGCTTGTTGTGAGGTCTTAGCTTCTCCTTTATTAAGAACCTCTGCAAATGTAGGATCTTTATCAAATTCAGCAGTTAAATCTGTTAAGTCAACTTTTCCAGTCTTTGCATCATCCATTGGATTATATCCTCTTACTTCTTGCATATTTTTCAAATTATTATATGCAAAGTATACCAGAAAAACATGATTTTGTCAATATCTTTCGCTTAAATTAGCAAAAAAACAATATGAGAATAATAGATCCTCCTTAATATGATATTTTCCTTGACTCATTAGATAACATTTGCTACACTTAGCGCATAAATTAAGCGTTTTTCTGGGATTTAGGTATGAGCACCTTTTTCTCGGGTAAACGCACGAAATACTATTTATTATGCTCGATGCCAAAAGAAAGCAAAAAATAATCGAAAAATACAGAACGCATGAATCAGACACTGGTTCACCACAAGTGCAAATTGCACTTCTTACAGAAGAAATTAAAATGCTCACAGGCCACCTTCGTGAACATAAAAAAGATTTTTCAAGTAGAAGAGGTCTTATTAAAAAAGTAAACGAGCGCCGAAGGTTATTGAAATACCTTGAACGCGAGGATGCAAAGGCATTTGCAAAACTCAAAGAGATACTAGAATTAAAATAAAACCCCCTGCTGGCAGGGGGTCTTGCCTTTGCATAACGACCCTGTCGCCAAATTTAAAAATATGATGAGACATCCAGACCAGCGCGTTGGTGTATTTATTGATACACAAAACATGTACTATAGCGCGCGTTATATGTTTAATAAAAAAGTGAATTTCGGGAACATTGTAAAAGACGCTGTTGATTCAAGAAAACTCATAAGGGCAATTGCCTACGTTGTTAAAACAAAAACACAAGACGAGTCACCTTTTTTTGATGCACTTGTAAAACTTGGAATCGAACTCCGCGAAAAAGATTTGATGGAGTATTTTTCAGGACAAAAAAAAGCAGATTGGGATGTTGGTCTAACAGTAGACGCAATTAGAATGATTGACATGCTTGATGTTATTGTTATTGTTTCAGGAGATGGTGATTACATTCCTCTTGTAGAATATGTAAAAAGTCGCGGACGAATTGTGGAGATTGTTGCGTTTCGAGAAACAACATCAACCCGACTAATTGAACATGCTGATGATTACACAAACTTATCTGAAAATAAAAAAAGATATCTAATTACACCAAATAAGCAAACCAATCAACAATATCCACAAAAAGCAAAAGTAGAAAGCAAACAAGAAGAAAAAGTCGATGATGTTTTTTTCATAACACCTGACGATTCTGCAGACACACAGGATCAAGAGGAATCAAGGAGAAAAAGATTATCATTTTAATTTACCTATTATTAAGACAAGACAGATGTGAACACGGAAGGATCAGAGCTCATTGCTTGTGAGTTGTGACCTGTCTATGTCTCATTTGTTTGTCACAAAAATATTATGAATACACTACAAACATTTGAAACCCAGTGGGGAGGGAAAACCCTAAAAATCGAGGTTGGTAAATATGCCAATCAAGCAGGTGGCTCTTGTATTGTTCAATATGGCGAGACTGTTATTCTTGGCACAGCAACAATGAGTGCTGATGTTCGCGAAGGGTTAGATTTTTTCCCGCTCACGGTTGAGTATGAAGAAAAACTCTATGCTGCAGGGCGAATAAAAGGTAGCCGCTTTGTAAAACGTGGAGGAAGGCCAACCGATGAGGCTGTTCTCACAGGTCGTTTTATTGATCGTGCAGTAAGGCCTCTTTTTAATGAAAAAATGAGAAATGAAGTTCAAATCGTAATCACATGTCTTGCATTTGACGGAGAAAACGACCCTGACATCATTGCTCTGCTTGCTGCAAGCTGCGCACTTCATATCAGTAATATCCCATGGGATGGTCCGATTGCAGATATTCGAATAGGACAAATTGAAGGAGAATGGGTTATTAACCCAAGCTATGAGGCAAGGTTAAAATCAAAACTAGACCTCGCGTTTGCAGGAACAAAAGACAAAATATTAATGGTAGAAGCTGGTGCCCAAGAAGTTGATGAACAAACAGTGCTAGATGCATTTTGGTTTGGTATGAAACATATTGATGCGCCAATTAAATTAATCGAGGATGTCAAAAAGGCCGTTGGAAAAGAAAAGAAAACCGAGGTACTTGTAGAACAGACTGAAGAAGCTAAAAAGGTTCAAGAAATTGCACTACCATTTATCCTAGAACAAATTGAAAATCTGTTTTTTAAAGTGCCAAAAGCTTCAAAAACAGATCGAGCTGATGCACGAAGAGAAATTAAAAAACGCACTGAAATCTTTTTGCTAGAAAAAGGAATTAATGAAAACGAAATTCATTTTGGAACAGATATAATCTACGAAACTGTTGAGGAAGTTGTGTCGCGTGAAATTCTTGAAAATGACAGACGTGTTGATGGTCGTTCAATAGACCAAATCCGTCCATTAGTTTCAGAGGTTGGAGTATTACCAAGAGTACACGGAACTGGTCATTTTATGAGAGGTGAAACGCAGGTACTTTCAATCACAACACTTGGTTCTCCTGGTGATGAACAAACATTAGATGGAATGGAGGTTGAAGGAAAAAGAAGATTTTTCCATCACTACAACTTTCCTCCTTTCTCAGTTGGAGAAACAAAGCCTATGCGTGGCCCAAGTCGCCGTGACATTGGCCACGGTGCTCTTGCTGAAAAAGCACTACTGCCTGTAATGCCAGATCAAGAAGACTTCCCATATACAATAAATGTAACGTCAGAAGTTCTAACATCAAATGGATCAAGTTCAATGGGATCAACTTGTGCAGCTGCACTTTCTCTCATGGATGCTGGTGTGCCAATAAAATCTGCGGTTGCAGGAATTGCAATGGGAGTTGCAACAAACAAAAAAGGTGACTGGAAAGTTTTTACTGATTTACAAGATCTTGAAGATGGAAAAGGTGGAATGGACTTTAAGATTGCGGGAACAAGAGAGGGAATCACAGCAATACAAATGGATACCAAAACAACAGGACTTGTAAAAGAACTTGTTGAGGATGCTTTTGCAAAGGCAAAGGTCGCACGCATGGAAATTCTTGATGTTATGCAAAAAGCAATTGCTGAACCTCGCGCTGAGCTTTCACCATATGCACCAAGAATTATTAGCATTAAAATTGATCCTGAGAGAATTGGTGATGTAATTGGCCCTGGCGGGAAAATCATCAACGAAATTATTGACACAACTGGTGTACAATCAATTGATATTGAAGATAGTGGTCTTGTAATGATTACATCAACAAACCAAGAGTCTGGAGCAAAAGCTCTTGAATGGGTAAAAAAACTAACACGTGAAATCAAGGCAGGAGAAATTTTTGAAGGAAAAGTTGTTAAGATAATGGAGTTTGGAGCCTTTGTTGAGCTAATGCCTAAAAAAGATGGAATGGTTCATGTAAGTGAATTAGCACCATGGCATGTTGATAAAGTAACTGACATTGTTCAGGTTGGTAAAATTGTTAAGGTAAAAGTTATGGAAGTAGATAACATGGGTCGCATTAATCTCTCAATGAAGCAGATAAAAGAAAACTATCCTGATGGTGATTCAAACCGCCCAAAAAACCAATCTCCACCAACACAAACTGATAAAAAACCACGTTTTGGTGGTTTTGGAAGGAGAAATAACGACAAATGATCAGACTGAACATCCCACTTGAAAGAGGAAAACAAACAACCCGTCATCCCAGACGGGTTGTTTGGCATGACATTGCATATGTGTGTATTGTTGTCTTTATCTTTTTATTTTTAGGTAATATGTGGTTCACGCGCAACACAATCTCAAATATTACACCTGAGAATACATGGATAACACTGCGTTTTACACCCAATCAATTCACATGGGGAACCATTTCAGACATTCTCGCAAATACAGCAATAATAACGGATAGAGACATCACTATTAATGATTTAAAACCTTATATTAATGGTGAGTTTGCGTTGTTTATTAAAAAAGACGGATCAACAAGTATTGCAATTCGATCCCAACAAAAACAGATACCCAGAGAAATTTTAGATTCAAATAGTATTTTCTCAGATGAATCAAAAAATAGCGGAACAGTTCTACTTTCAAACAAACAAGAACAGACATATGAAGCCAAGTTTTCAAAACCGTGGTTTTATTTTATCCCAACATGGAGTAAAAAACTTGGAACTGTTTATATATCAGATGACAATTTTCATACAAAAGGTCTAATCTTACAGGATAAATCCAATTTCATCATACGAATTTCAGGAAAATCTATACTAGAAAAGCAATCTGAAAAGAACATAACCGAAGAAATTGCATCCTTTTCGTTAAATACTCTTCTGTTGTCAAACAGTTCAATACCCGACCTATTTCAAAAACTAAAAACAATAGTGATAAATAACAACGATTCCTTAGGAGTGTTGCTGGAGTTTGACAAAAACTTAATTTCAAACAACCAGTTACAGGAGATAATTAACCAATATTCCTTACAACAAAGCATAAAAACAAAAAACTGGTTATTACCAGATGGAACAATTGCAAAAGAAATGCTAACAAACGTTTCTTCAATTTCAGAAGAAGAAATTGTTGTTAATGGAAAATCACTAATTAAAATACAACCTTCTACAAATTCTGAACTGCTTATGTATAATAATGAAACAACTACTGTACTTTCAAACAACGAAAATCTGATTGGACTATATTTAGAAAATCCAAACAGAACAAAAACAAAATCATGCAAAGGAAATATTGGCCATATTAATATCGAAGGATTTGATAAATTTAACAAGATAACAAAGACAATGTTTTCGCCACAAACAATCTCATCAACATTTGAATCAATTGGAATTAATTCACGCTTGTTGTTTACTGACTTCACCTTTTGTAATGAGCAACTTAATGATTCAAGCATAGAATCATCCTAATTGTGGATAACTTGTTCAAAACTGCCCAAATATGTGGATAAATCAAACCCTATTTTTATTTTTGAACACAATTGTTGTTTAGTAAATTAATTTTGTCGCTTTGTTAAGCAATGAAACGCTCATTGACAAAACCAGAAAAATCATGTATAATACTTATAGATAGTTGATTGTTCTTTATGTATCAATTACTGGGAGGTTTATCGAAACAGTTTAGGACCCTACTCCTAAATGTTTAATTTCGGCAAATACCCCACTTCTCTACTGTTCTGATCAAAAACAAAAACAAAAAACAAAAACATCTAGGTTAGCTTGAACTTATGTGGCAACATCTTTAAGTGTAGCCATGCATCAGGCAAAACCAAAGAATGGTGGAGAATGACAATTGACATGCAGGTTGAGCCTGCGTTGAGGATGCTGAGTTTTGAACTGATATATATCAGCGCAGAACCCAGCGTCTTCCGCGGTTCCATGCAACTTAAGGGCCGCGCCCACAAAATAATTTTATTTCGGGGCCAAGCGTGCCCTTTTCTATTTGGACAATATATTGTCCTTTTTCTATTTTAATGGTATTGTATTTATCACTCAAAAAAGGTAATATACAAGCACTAACCTAAACATATGGACCAGAATTTTATCGATCAAATGCATCAGTTATTGTTAAAAGAAAAAGAAAATCTTGAGCAAGAACTTTCGCAATTCGCACACAGAAATTCAAAAGCAACATCACCAGATTATGATGCGGATTTCCCAAATATGGGAGATAAGGAAGATGATAATGCAACAGAAGTTGCGCAGTTTACAAATAACCTCTCTCTTGAAGGAGAACTTGAAAAAGCACTTCGAGATGTTGAGGCTGCACTCAAGATGATAGATGATGGAACATACGGAACCTGCAAATATTGCAAACAAGAGATTGACCAAAGAAGAATCAGCGCCCGCCCAACCTCAAGTTCATGTATTCAATGCAAAAAAACTTTAACACAAGAACTCTAAATTTACTTTTTCCAGCAGTTCTTGCGTTTACAATAACGATAATTGACCAAATACTGAAGTATTATCAACTTCAGTATTTTTCAAATTCAATCTATAAAAATATTGGAATTGCTTTTAATATACCAATCCCTGCGCAAATCATTCTTTTACTATCCACAATAATTGGATTGGCAATAATTCTATATTGCATCTTACAATGGAAAACCAATAAACAAGGCGCAATATCTGGGATTGTTATTTTGTTAGGTGGCTTTGGAAACTTCGTTGATAGAATTATCTACGGTTTTACAGTCGATTATATACATGTTTACAATGGTCTTATCATCAACCTTTCAGATATAGTTATAGTCTTTGGTTTAGTATTGTTCCTATTGAACTCACAACAAATTGACAAAAAGACCAATACATGATAAATTGAATATAGAAATCATAAACCCCGTTACCAAACGGGCTTTTTTTATTATGCAATTACAAAATATAACATCTTCAACACTTTTTGGTATTAATGCACAGCCTGTAATCGTTGAAACCGACATTTCACCAGGTCTACCTGCTTTTAACATTGTCGGGCTACCTGATGCATCTGTTAAAGAATCAAAAGAAAGGATAAGGGCAGCAATCAAAAACTCTGGTTTTGCTTTCCCCAGAACCAGAGTTACAGTAAACCTCGCACCTGCTGACGTAAAAAAACAAGGACCAATCTTTGATCTACCAATAGCGCTTTCGATTCTGCTTGCTCAAGGAGAATTTGACCGATTGTCTATTGAAAATACAATAATTATTGGTGAGCTCTCATTAAACGGTTCTGTACGCCCTATTGTTGGAACACTTGCCACAGCAATAATGGCAAAATCAAAAAACTTTGGAAAAATAATTGTTCCTCAAGAAAACACTCAAGAGGCAGGGTGCATAAAAAGCTTGAAAGTATTTGGTGCTAAATCAATAATTTCAATTGTTAATCACCTACAAAACAAAGAAACAATCACACCACATAAATACATACAGCCAATAAAAAACAACAATGACTATCTTGTTGATATGGAAGATATAAAAGGCCAAGAAACAGCAAAAAGAGGAATTGAAATTGCAGCATCAGGTTCTCATAACATCCTTATGTACGGACCACCAGGAACTGGGAAAACAATGCTTGCCAAAAGCCTTCCTTCAATACTTCCGCAACTTGATCTTAGAGAATCTCTTGAAACAACTTCGATTGCTTCTGTTGCAGGAGAACTTGGGAAACAAAGTGGGCTGATGCAAACTCGGCCATTTCGAAACCCACACCATTCATGCTCTGCTGTGTCCTTGGTTGGAGGTGGAACATGGCCAAAACCCGGAGAAGTGTCGCTTGCTCATCGCGGTGTTTTGTTTCTTGATGAACTGCCTGAATTTTCGCGCCATGTTCTTGAAAATCTACGACAACCACTTGAGGATGGGGAAGTCACGGTTGCTCGTGCTGCAGCTAGCTTAAAATTTCCTGCAAAATTTATGCTTGTTGCCACAATGAATCCATGCCCATGTGGAAATAAAAATAATGAAAATAAAATTTGCACATGTTCTTTCAATGCGATTTCAAATTACCATAAAAGAATTTCAAGCCCGCTTTTAGACAGATTTGATATTTTTATTGAAGTACCAAATTTAAACGCAGAAAAATTATTAGGCAGTGGCTTACAAGAAAATTCAATGTGCGTACGACAACGGGTTCAAAACGCAAGAGAAAAACAAAAAATCAGATTCAAAAAAACAAATTTAATAACCAATTCTGAAATCCCAAATTCAAAAATTAAAAACTGGTGTGCACCTGATATTGGTGGTATTGATCTTCTTAAAAAAGCCCTTGACTCAAAACTGATTTCTGCCCGCGGATTTGTAAAAATCCAAAAAGTTGCACGCACTATTGCTGATCTTGATAATTCTGAGCTTGTAACAGTTGATCATGTTTCAGAAGCGCTCCAGTACAGACACCGCCAAAACACGATATTTTAGCGCAAAACTATTGACAAAACCGCAAATTTGTGGTACACTCTCCTGTCATTTTTTCTTGCAATTCCATGCTTACATCTTAACGATGAGGAGAGAGAAAACATGAGAGCGTTCTTTTTTTGGTTTATGGTGTTTGTTGCCTCTGTGACAACTCTGCACTTTCGCCTTTGTAGCACTCACCCTGAAGGGCTTGCATATTTTCTGACTGAAGTACAGATCATTCAACAGGCACAAGCTTCAGTCAATAACCAAAACAAAATGGCTGGCGACCCATGGCCTGACAGTGACTTTGATGGTGTCATTGACACCTTTGATAACTGTCCGACCATGGCAAACCCTGTTCAGCAAGATCGCGATCACAACAATATTGGCGACTTCTGTGACACCAAATGCGAGGTTGAGTACCCAGAGTACGAGTACTGCGAATATAAAGCAGTAAGCGCAAGCGAGTGGTGGGATCCATACTGTCAAAACTGCTACCACAGTTACCCCAAGTGCTCTGAGCTTGAACCAGGAAACCCTGCACTTGCCACTGGCAAGTGTGATGATGTCGATGGCGATGGTCTCAAAGACCAAGTGGACAACTGCCCTGACCGCATCAACCCTGAGCAGCGCGACACAGATGAAGACGGAGTAGGGGATGCCTGCGACAGTGAAGACTGGTGTGGCCCTCGTCCACTTCCGTGTCCTCCTCCACCACAAGAAGAACAAAAAACAGTTGCGTATGCAACTGCTCAACAGCCCCAAACCAACAAACCATTGGACTAAGGCCAGACGGTGCATTCCACCGTCTTTTTAGTTTCTAAAAATAAAATACAAACTCACCAATATCACAACCCACACAATCCCAACCAAATCCAACAGTCTCATCCTTGCTGTAAACTCATCCCAGCTTGCCCAGCCTCCATACTTCCATGAAAACCTACGACCAAACAAAACAGCAAAAACCAAAATAACAATCCCAACCACTGGAATTAAAGAAAGTGCAAAAGGTAAATACAATCGCGCCCCCAGCGTCCACCCTTGAGTAAACAACAAACCACCAAAAGAAGGCGTTCGCAAATACTTTGCCTTACGAGCCTCATCAGGCTCAAGCACAATATGAAAACCACAACCAGAACATTTCTTGTTTAATATATCGATTTGATCTCTGCAATTAGTACATTCTTTTTGCATATATTACCGGATGTAATCAAGCGGATTCTTACGAACTCCATTCTTAATTACCTCAAAGTGTAAATGCGTACCTGTTGAACGCCCAGTAGACCCAGACTGTGCAATTGCCTGACCAGCATAAACAGTATCCCCAACAGAAACATAATTTTTTGAATGATGTGCATAACGCGCAACCAAACCACCACCGTGGTTTATTTCAACCATAATTCCATAATCTCCACGCCAACCAGAATACGTTACAACACCTGGAGCTGCTGCATAACTCTTTGTGGAATAATCAGCATCAATATCCAAACCAGTATGACGCCAACCAAAATATTGAGTAATAACTCGCATGTCTGTTGGCCATATCCAATTCCCAGAACCAGCACCACTTCCAGTAAAAAATTGACTAACAGATGCTGTCCTACGAACAACAGGTGCAGAAATCTCTCCTCCTGGAATCATTAGCTCTTCCCCAATAACCAAATCATCAGCACTTGCCAATTGATTAAAACTGATCACCTCGTCAATATCAGCATCGAAAGTTTTTGCAATCTTCAATAACGTATCACCTTTCTTTACAGTATACATAACACCATCCACCTGCGGTATAGTAATTTTTTGACCAGGTTTGATAAGACTCTGAAAAGTCAAATTGTTTGACCAAAGCAAAGTACTTACATTTAACCCATAACTTTCTGCAATTGACCAAATACTATCGCCTTCCTCAACAATATATTGCTCAACAGCTTCCCGTACAGAAACTGAATCCATTGGCAATTTAAATGTTGGCACAACATCAATTTGAGATGGAAAAGTAGAAGTATATTCATCCCCAGCATAATCAAAATCAATATGAGCTGATGCATCAATTGATCCATCTCCAAAATAAGAAGTTTCATGACGCTCAAATGATTGCGTTGCCTGCACAACAGTTACAGTATCTAAATCATCTTGAGAAACCAACCCATACAGCAAACTTTTTTGACCATAAGTTTCAGCACGCACTGAACCAACTCCAACATTAGATACTATTGTTAAAACACAAACAGCCACAATAATAAAATGAATCGCAAACCTGTTTGCTATTATGTACAAAAATTTTTGTTTAGCAGGAAGTGTTAACCAATTAATTTTTCTTTTAAAAAATAACGCCACTCGATATGAAGGAACAACAATATTGCGCAACAAAACCCGGCTAGCAAATCTGGCTGGCCCAAAAATAAATAAAAATGCTGGCGGGGCGTATCTTTTAAAATAAATAAGAACTCGCAATAACCCCAGCAAGGCACGAACTGTATATTGTTTTATTACAATTTTGATATTAATCTAATTAATTGCAACCCGTATTTTACACAAAAAACCCTTTAGTGTCAATCCTAAAATCCGAAAAATAATTAATAATATTGTGCAATAGTACTATATGTTTTTCTGTGAATAGGGCAGGGTCCATGTTGTTTAAGGAGATCTCTGTGTTTTTGTGTTGCATAACCCATGTGAATCTCAAATAAATATTCAGGGTATATTGTTGCATACTGGCACATGATTCTGTCTCTTGTAACTTTAGCTACAATAGATCCTGCTGCAATTGATTTGATATATCTATCACCTTTCACAACACCTCTTTGAGGAATATCAATTTCTGGGATTGTCCAAGCATCAACAAGAATAAAATCCACTCCTGAGATTCCTCCAACTGCTCTTTTCATTGCCAACAGCCCAGATTGCCTTATGCCAATCTTTTCTATTTCTTCAACACTGGCCTGCCCAGCACTCCATGCAACTGCTTTATCACAAATTTGAAAATATACTTTTTCTCTTTTTGAAGCACTAATTAATTTACTATCACACAGCCCTTCAATACTTGAATCAAGCGACAAAACAACTGCCCCAGCAACAACAGGACCTGCCAAAGAACCGCACCCTGCCTCATCAACCCCAACTATTACATTGTACCCCAAAGCACTTAGCTCGCGTTCAATTTTGAATGTTGGGATAACCATATATTGACTGAATCGGATATTTTTCATAGTATATCATCATTGAAACAAAATGGTTATTATGAAATGGTACAGAATAAACCATTCGACCAAATAGCCATTTTAACTAATAAACACATAATTTATGATATTATACGCAATCGGTGCATCAATTCTCGCACTTTTGTACGGTGTTATCCTTATCCATTGGATATTAAAAAAACCAAGCGGAGATGGAAAAATGAAAGGCATTGCTCTTGCAATCCAAGAGGGTGCAAATGCCTACATGGCAAGACAGTACAAAACAGTTGCCATTATTGGAATAATTCTTTTTTTGATTCTTGGCATAGTTCTAAACTGGACCATTGCTGCTGGATTCGCTGTTGGCGCTATTTTTTCAGCACTTGCAGGATACATTGGAATGTCAGTTTCTGTACGAGCAAATGTTAGAACAACAGAGGCTGCAAAAACTGGTCTTAAACAAGCACTCGAAGTCGCAGTGCGTGGTGGTTCTGTAACAGGATTATTTGTTGTTGGATTTGGACTTCTTGGCGTTGCTGGATTTTATGCTATTACTCAAGATGTAAACGCTTTAATTGGGCTTGGATTTGGAGGATCACTAATCAGTGTGTTCGCAAGACTTGGCGGTGGAATTTTTACAAAAGCTGCAGACGTTGGAGCTGACCTTGTTGGAAAAACAGAAGCTGGAATTCCTGAAGATGATCCAAGAAATCCTGCAGTCATCGCAGACAATGTTGGCGATAATGTAGGAGACTGCGCAGGCATGGCAGCAGATTTGTTTGAAACTTATGCAGTAACATTAGTTGCAACAATGCTTTTGGGCACACTTCTTTACCCAAACTCTCCAGCATTTATTATATACCCACTAATGCTTGGGGCTGTTGCAATCATAGCTTCTATTGTTGGAACTTTCTTTATCAGACTTGGCTCAAACAACAACATAATGCATGCGCTTTATAAAGGCTTGGCTGTTGCAGGAGTTTTAGCTGCTATTGGATTTTGGCCAATTACAAAATACATTCTTGGTGGTCAGGCGCTTGTTAACACAACAAACCTTTTCTTATCAGCAATTATTGGTCTTGTTATAACAGGACTTTTAATGATCATTACTGAATACTACACAGGAACACAATACAGCCCTGTGCGAAAACTTGCTGAAAGTTCTCAATCAGGCCATGGAACAAATCTTATAAGCGGTCTTGCGCTTTCCATGAAATCAACTGCACTACCTGTTCTTACAATCGTTATTGGAATTCTCTTAGCATATTATTTTGGCGAGCTTTATGGAATTGCCATTGCTGCAATGTCTATGCTCTCACTCACAGGAGTAATAGTCGCTATGGATGCCTATGGCCCAATAACAGACAATGCAGGTGGAATTGCTGAAATGGCTGATCTCTCTGAGGAAGTTCGAAATATTACAGACCCACTAGACGCTGTTGGAAACACAACCAAAGCTGTTACAAAAGCATATGCAATTGGTTCAGCCGGGCTTGCAGCACTAGTGTTGTTTGGAGACTATGTTCATACTGCAGCCAGTGCTGGACGAGTATTAAATTTTGATCTTGAACGACCAGATGTAATTGCAGGACTTTTCCTTGGCGGACTTGTAACCTATTTATTTGGAGCAATGGCAATGGAAGCTGTTGGAAAAGCAGCAAGTGGAGTTGTTGAGGAAGTTCGTAGACAATTTCGAGAAATCCCAGGAATCATGGAAGGAACAACAAAACCTGAATATGGTAAAGCAGTTGATATTGTGACGCGAAGTGCTATCCGTATGATGATTGTTCCATCTCTTCTTGCTGTGTTTGCACCTGTAATTGTTGGTTTTGCTCTTGGTGCTGAAGCTCTTGGTGGTCTTCTTATTGGATCCATTATCACAGGAATTTTTGTTGCAATTTCAATGACAACAGGTGGTGGTGCTTGGGACAATGCAAAAAAATATATTGAATCAGGGAACTTTGGTGGAAAGGGAAGCTTTGCTCACCAGGCAGCAGTAACAGGAGACACTGTTGGAGACCCGTATAAAGATACTGCTGGCCCAGCAATTAACCCAATGATTAAAATATTAAATATTGTTGCGCTACTGATTGTTGGACTGATAATCTAATATAAACATGATACGATTCGCTCGATAGATTCCCGCTCTTTATGGACATTCAGACAAGACCGGGAATCTCAGAACAAAAAAGCCGCCAGAGAACCTGGCGGTTTAGTTTTATGTATAGGAAAGAACAGATTACTTACCTTGGCGTGTCATCACAGCCACAATGCCTGCAACCTGCTGTTGGGTCAGGCGTCGCTTGAGACGAATCACACGCATGAGGCGCTTCCAATCAGGAGACCCTTTTTGTGTGTTTGCAACGACTGCATCAACAACAGCGCGATCATAGTCGTCGACATCATACTCTTTCTGCTTTGGCGGTTGATCAGCACGACCGTGAACCTTTTGTCTTGATTCCCAAGACACAGGATCAGTTGTCACAGAGGCAATTGAAACTAATGACACTGGTGCAGAAGCATTCGCACGAGCATCTGGCTGTTTGGACATGGGCTTCTTCACAGGCCTCTTCTTGGTCTTTTCGCGAACAACAGATGGCTGTGTAGGAGCCGAAGGCTCTGGCAAGGAACCTTGATCACCAGAAGAGGCATCGCTTGTGCCATTGCTTCGTCGTGTATTGCCAGAAAGCACTCCACGCACCTGCTCAGGCGTGAGGCCAAGCTCAACGCATAGCGCATCACGCACTCCACCCTCAAGCCATGAGTCATCTGATGTTTCATCACGCACAGCCAAGATACGATCTCGGCTCTTGTCACTCAAAGTCTTTGTGATGGTCTGAGGCAATTTCATGCCTCCCTCACGATTGGCCACTGCTTCAATCACGCGCATCCATCGCGCTGTGTTGAAACAAAGTCGCCCGCAAAACTCCAGCACACTTGCAAGATCTGCTTTCACTGTTTCTCCTTTTCACTCAAAAGTGATTTTCACACCATTCTTGTCTAAAAACACAAGTGGCTGGCGAAGTGCAAGCCGCCACACATCCTCGAGAACTTCGCGTGCAGTTGGTTGATCCTGCGGATCAGCCTCGCGAAAGTAAAATAACCATGTTCGCATTGGCTGACCAGATTGAGTTCTATAGGCAAAATGCTGAAACGCTTGAACACGATACTGACATCTTCGCTCTTCAAGCAACTTGCCAAGCCTTGAGTCTGATGAAGCAACAAAGAAACTTTCTGCACTGCATTTCTTTGCCATTGCCTCAATGCGCGAAAGTGGAACATTCAATCTTTTCAAAAACCCTGAGTCCAGCCGACCGTACAAACCATCATTCTGGATTTCTGTAACACTAAGCCCAATCACAACCCACCACAAAAGCCCAAGTTCCCATGCTAGTTGTCTGGCTGAACTGGCCTTTGAATGAAAAAACCGCATAAATGCATCGTGACGACGAAGCATGCTCCCATAATCAGAGTAAAACTCGCTCGGATCTTCAATCGCTGAAAGAAACTTCAGGATATTCGCGACTCCTTGAGAGACAGTTCCGCGGTCACGTGCTACGTAACTTGTCACAGACATATATCCATCAGGAGAACCTGGAAAAATCCGAAACACAGAAAGCAGGTCTTCCAAGTCTGTGTGATAGCTTCCGTCAAAGTCAAGACTTGCAAAAACAAAGCGTGAAAAATGCAATTGTTCTGCCATGTCAACAGCTTTGCGAAGATCACCTAGATACAACCTGATTCCAGAATTCACAGATGCAATCTGTGCAAACGTTTCACTGTCATGCTCTGCACCAATTAAATTTACTGGAAGAATCCCTTTTTTCACAAAACCAGGAAGTTCAAGATTTTCTCGCCCTGGTAAATACAATCCAGTTGAACCTGCTGGAAACTGTGGTGGCATGAATCCGAGAAACATGTCTCTCACAGCATTTTTTGCTTTATAATCATAGCTTCTTTGAGCCATAATCACCTCCAATTGATTTTCAAAGAACAGACAGGCAATCGTAGCAAAAAGATGTCGATAAGTCAAGCAATATTGACAAAAATGATTTTAGCTGTTAATGTAATCTACCAAGTTGAAATAACTTGAAAAACGGAGGCAAAAATGAGAAGAAGGGGAAAAAATCCCAGCCCAATAAGATCACTTTCCAATACTGCTGTCACAACTGAATCTACTGCCACTGCTACAACTGACAGCACTGTTGCTCAAACAGAAGAAACCCCTGAGCAAATCTCCTCGCTTATGGAATTCGCTCTGTTTTTGCAAGGTGAGAGAACCGACTTTGACCCAGGAGAAGGTCTTACCAGACTTGATACTAGGACTCTTGCTCAGTACGCTGTAAACATACTTCCGATCATCAAATCTCTTTTGCATAAAGATTCGGAAGATGTTGCAAAAAAATTCTATGCATGGCGTTTGATGGTACTGTATAAGATCCTGGAACTTGACCTAGTTCTTGGGGAAGACCACGAAGCAGAAGAAGAAACGATTGGTGATAGAGCCGGCCGCCTAGTAGAAGCAAAGGTCTCAAGAACTCTTGAGGATCTGGTTCGCAGACGCATTGACCAAATCCTCACACCAGAAGTTCTTTTGCTTCCTACAAAATTTGTTGCTCTTAAGTCAGCACACAGCAGTGCTTGCCAGCAACAAATGGATGCAAACGTTCTTTTGCGAGAAGCTCTCAAACAGGCAACGGATTTACAAACAGACATTGAAGAGCTCTCTGCAAAACTAAACATAGCAGGTATTCCAGACCCAAACGATCTGCGTAAGTTTGATGCACTGCTTGGTCAAGCCGAACAGCTCGCAAATGAACTAGCAATGTATCTAGAAGAGGCAAATCTCCAAAGTACAAGTGTTAGTGCCATCACTGGCAAATTCCTCAATGCCTCAAGCAATGCAGGCTCTGCAATACTACTCATGCAAAAAACTCTTGCTGATGCAGAACTGTTTAGCCTGCCTGTGAGCAAGGAACTTGCTGAGTTTGTTTCCCAACAAACAAGACAGCTCAAACCACCACAAGGGTATATTGCAAAATTCTCAATGACAGCGCCAAGCGCAGTCATTCCAGCAACTGTCAAAGAGTTTTTGGAAAGCTTGCCAAGGTTCCGAATTATCCTTGAAGGGCTAACGCGACCCCGGCCGCCATCTGCGTTTACAAGGCCACTGCGAAGAGCAGAAGAAATCAGAAACCTCATGCTCATTTGCCACTACCAAATTGTCCCTGATGAACCAAATGCCAACGGAAGATCATTCCGATCAACAGCTGACATTTTGGAAAAAGCTAGGCTCATCTTTAAGACAGAAAAAGAAGAAGCCTATGAATGCATGGCAGGGGATTCAGCACGCAATACACGTAGTTCGCTCTTTGCACATAACAATCGCCGTATGCGTGGAGCATGGATACATCTGTACATTCCAAACAGCATGTGCAGAAACCATGTTGCAAACGCAATTCTTCCACTTCTTAATGACCCAACAGGGATTCTTGATGGAATTGAAGAAGCAAAAAAGGCGTTTGATACAGAAAAATTCAAACGCTAACTCGAAACGCCTTGGTTCGCCAAGGCTTTTTTAATTAAAAAACCCCCAAGCGATAAGGGAGTTGTAGACTAATTACTTTCTGCTTTTTGAAGAAGTTGGACACGTAGCTCCTTCTCATGATCAAGCTTTTCTTGAAGAGAATTCACCTGTGCTAAAACTTCCTGCATCTTTGCTTCAAATGCACTGATCCTTTGGTCACACTCACGAACCTGCGCAAGCGCACGCTCTTTTTCTGCCAATGCTTTTTTCTGTTCTTCCAATCTCCTCTGCAAAGCATCCAACGAATCGTCTTTGACAGGTTGGGGTGAAACAACAGGCACTTGTACAGTTGCTGTTTTTTCAACAACATTAACCAATAGATCTGATTGCTCGGGCACAGAAGGCACGAGGGAGCAAGCACGAATCACCTCAGGAACATAAACATTTTTGGATTGAGTAGATCTACATGGCCTGTACACAAGATGTCTCATGCATGGATCAGTTCTGGATTTCTTTTTGCCACTAACGACTCGCAAGCAATCTGCTTTCTCAAGGGCGGAAACATATGTTGAATATGTTGTCGTACCTACAAAAATCTGTGCGATGTCGGATGGGGCAAATAGGCCGTTGTTGAATCTTGGTGCTTCGCGCACAAGGGTTTGGTAAAAGGAGAGGACTGCTGGCAAAAGCTCAACAGTCTCTGTGCCCGCTGGAAAAACAAAAACACTTTTATCAGCATCGATTGCCTTGGGCCAAATCTGCTTACCTTGCGCCTTGACAATAACACCATCAATAACTGGAATTCGCGACAAGTTAGTTCGAGCAGCCTCGTTGGCTGATCTAAGCAAACCTTTGTGAGATAAAACATTCAAGACCACAGCAGGATTCTTAGTTGTGTAATACTTGTTTACAACCTTTTGACACTCAAAAACCCCAAGCGGTCGTTTCCCTTTTTCAAGGAACAAAGCAACCAAATCAAGAAACAAAGCAACCTGTTTGCCTCTGATTTCAATGACATTAGGTACAACCACTTTTCTAGTTCCACTTGTTTGTCTTGGAATGGCTTTCACAAGAGCGGTTTTATCTTTGCTTATCATTTTCTTCTCCTTTTTTGCAGGTGTAAAGAACAAAACATCAAACTTTAGCTAAGATAAGTGATAATGTCAAGAGTTACTTGACAATATCGCAAATGTTAGCTATATTTGGCGGTTCTGAGCTTTTTGTTTCTCAGGATTGATCCTTAAAAAGAAAGGGGTATAACATGACCCAGCCTCAATACACATACGGACCAGACACAACACTTGCTGGATTGATTGATCAATTTCAAAAAGACAGAAGAATTGATGATACCAAACTCGCAAGTTTGCTTTCTGTTAAACCATTAACGATTGCAAACTGGAAAAAAGGTGAACAAATCATAGGTCTCCTGACAAGATGCAGGGCTGACTTTGAACGCCAAACTGGGATCAGCATTGATCGTTGGCTTGTTGCCAATGCAAAACAAGAACTTCTAAAAGAAGACCCGCATTTTGCACAGATCAATGATCTGTTTGAACGATTCCAAACACGCGACGAGATCATTGAGCACTTGCGCCAATACGAGGCGAAATACGGAACCTCGTACCACATTGAGATGCAAATCAGACTACCAGCCCAGAATCTGAGCAGGTACTTTACCTCTGAACAAAGACCAACAGGCGATCATCTCAAGTCTTGCCTGCTTGGTGTTTTCTTCCCACTCATTGATGGAAATCGTGATGATGTTGTGTTCACAATGCTTGTGCGCAACATTTTTGGAAAAGAGCCAACAACACTTTTTACCGGCGTCAAAACATTTCACGACGCTGTGCGTGCAATGTTTGCTTTACCGTCACTTACCAACATCCACATGGCCTCTGTTCTTGAAACAAGAACATGTATCAAGAAAAACACGATTGCTCGGCTCAAAGAAAGGGTTGATGGTAGTTCTGGGCGAAACACAGAGCCAAGGATAATTGCCCTTGTGCTTCGAGCACTTGTGAAGGAGCTGTTCCCGACCATTTTGGATGCTTTTGACAAAGCATTAGAGCTACTGTCAAAAAACCCACTGGGGAAAGTTCAGAAAGTGGCGGTTGGTGATCCACAGATCACAATCAAGGCACAAAGACAAGATGCGAAAACTATTCAATCACCAATGCCTGTGATTCAACCTCAACTTCCAAAGGTAAGGGATAACAATGTGCCCTTGATCCTGGAAGCACCAGATGACAGTTCACCGCAAGGTCAACTCAGAGACATTGCTGCAACACTCGAGGGGCTATCTCAGACACTGCTGGCAATCGAAATACCAAAACCTCAAAGACTTCCAGCAAGTGAGCTTGTGGGAGAAACAATCGATGGTATTCACCATTGTATTTCTGCTGCAACATTCACAATGAGACCTGGTGAAGGCTTGACTGGAGTACAGATCGAACTTGCGCGAAAAGCAATCGAAGGCTTGCGCAAACTCCTTGTTGTTATTGCAGAACTTGATGAACAAACAAGAAATGGGCCAGTCCAGATTCTTGCAAGAGAACTGGACGAGCTGTTCCTTGCTTTAGCAGCAACAAGATTCAAAAGCGTTGTAGGTGCGTTTGAACAACTTGAAGCACAAAGACGTTTTGTGCGTTCTATGACTGAAAATACTGGAGGCTAAAATGAGCGCAAAGGCCACTGCAGACACAAGGACGTTTGACATCATCCCACCGCCTCACATCATGGGTGTTGTAAGCGATGGGTTTAAGGCTTTCCCAAAGGCTGTTTCAGAACATGTTTATAACGGAATTGATCATGGCGCAAAAGCAGTCATGATCACATTCTGGAGAAAAGCCACAGTCCTGTGCATGGACGTTTCCGACGATGGAGAAGGCCCAAATGAGGAACGCCAAAGGGCAATCCTCACACCTTTTGACAGCACATCTCGTGGTGACACAAAGAAGCGCGGATCAAAGGGTTCAGGGCGTCTTGGTGCTTTCAATCACACAGCCAGGCTAACCTATGTTGGCAAGACTGCCGCTGACACGCATCTTTGGAGAACATCCTTCACAAAAAATGAGTTTTACCAAAACTTCATTGCCCGCAAAGGTTCATGGGATAGGTTGCAGAAAACACCTACCAACTGCATGATTCGGACATCCGGACTTGTGGTCACCTTTGAGGGACTTGGACAAGGTGATGGTGTCTCACTCCAAGAAGACAGGTCTTGCACTCGGCTTGTTGCTGAACTTGCTTCTTACATGGATGTGTTCACTGCTCGCAAGGTGACGATCGTGGATGAGCTCGGCAATAGCCACAAGCTCGCTGAACCGCCACTGATTGGTACAAGAGTCAGACTCACTCGACCAAAAGCAATCTCAGGTGTAGGAACAATCACCTACGAACTGGCTGTTGCTGATCGAGGAAAAACAAACAAGCCAGTCGAAATCGGTGCGCTTGGTCAGGGTACGCTTTGGCAGCAGTTTGCTTCAGCTGTTTGTGCACGACCAAGCTTGGAAGCTTTGATTCTTCCTCTTTCAAAGGTTCTTCGGGACCCAAGAATTGGTGGCAGAATCGAAATCCCAGAATTCAACATGTATGGCGTCAATACGCGACAGGGCTTTTCAGATGACCTGTATAATGAGGAAGACAAGCTACGCGGCCTTATCACATGGTTGCGACGCAATCTTCTTCCAGAGCTCGAAGAGCTCTTGGGTCATGGCCAAAACGAAACAACGCAAAACGCTGATGATGTGATCATCGCAGACGTTGTAAAAAGCATTCATGATGTGACTGGTCTTCGCCCAAAAAAGGACATGATCGTTGAAGATGCTGACACAGAAACAACCCCAGACGAGGTTGTGCCAACATGGCAAGTTCCGCGTGCACAAATCGCACTTGAGCCTGGCATGAGCTACCCAATCTCAATCAAAAACGCAGATCCAAAAGCAACTTATGATTGGGACGACACTCGCTCTGGTGGCCACCTTTCAGCAAAAACTGGGGTGGACATTGTCTATACTGCAGGCACTGAGCTTGGGTACTTTGAAATTGTTGTCTCCAACAGGGGAAGTAACGATGCCAAGCAAACTGTTGGTGTCGTAATTATGGAAGAGCTCCCATTTTGCTTTGCAACTGCTGGAATCACAATGGGGCATGGACAGCAAAGAAACCTGCGGCTCATCAATCTTCACCACACCTCAGGCGAGTTCGAAATCAAAATCGACAACCCGCAGTTGGGTGGCTTGGAAGAACCAAAAACGACCGAAGATGGGCGCGAAGTTCATATCAAGTTTGTGTCAAACAGTGAAGATGGGGTGGTTGTAATCGAGGCGTTTGACAAAAAGAATGCCACACGCTTTTGTGCGATTTGCAATATCCACATCAGAGAACAACAGCATAAACCTGACGATGATGATGATCCCAAAGATTCAACTTCTCAGCAAGAAGACATTGAACGAGTTGTCGACAACTTCGTCATCTTGTACAGAGATGAGAACGGTGTGGAGTACCGTTTCACTCTAATGGGGCTTGAGATCCCAGACGACTGGTCAAAGGCAAGCTACCTTGCCCCAGACGGTTCAATGCCTCGAGGTGATATCACAATCAATGTGGCTCACCCTGTGTACATGCAAGCTTCAACTCCTGCAGAAAAAAGACTTGTCATCCTTCAGCAAATCGCCCTGCGAATTTCTGAAGCAGTTGATCCGCACAAGAACATCAAGGACGGCCAAGAGCTTGCCATGAGAATCTTCTGCGAACTCACTGTCAAAAATAAGAAAAACTAGATCTTTATCTTCAACCCAGCACGTGTGCTGGGTTTTTTAATTCAAAAACAAAAAACCGCCATAGCAAATGACGGTAAGAAATAATCTTCTTTTGTGAGATTACTAAGGAGCTATTTTTTTCTTCGCGGGTCTTCAACTGTGTAAGCCACATAGCACTGACTAGATGCAAGATTCTGAACAATGCCAGTAAACAATACCCTGATGGCATCAGCATGCTGTCCACACCTTCCGATAAGGGCGCCTGCATCTGATGGATCACATTCTACATTAACCAAAACAGAGCTTACCCCAACTGTCATCTTTACCACCACCCCGTCTGGATTATGAGGTGCAAGTCCTTCCAACAGATCCTCGATCAACCCCTTTACATACTCTTGGTCATCCTCATTGAGAATGGGTTTTGCAGATTCTGACGGCTCTAGTCGATAACTGCGGTCATCATCTGACCCGCTATTCCCAAAACCATCACAGCTTACTTCAATATTAGCTTCCTGAAGCATTTCTCCTCCCATTTCTATATCCAAACAGTCAGACAGACTGGTAAATTCCAACATATACGAAGAAACAAAACTTGTCAAGAGCATGGTAATAACCTTATTATCGTTGACAAATCGAACCAATTTAGATATACTCCTGACACTTAACAAAACAATTATGTATCAAGTAAAAATTGAGGAATTGCCAAAAAATACAATTAAACTAACAATTACTGTTCTGCAAGAAGATATTAAGCCTTTTTTGGAACAAGCTGCTGGTAGAATTTCAGAGGCTACAAATATCCCTGGTTTCCGCCCTGGTAAAGCAAGCTATGATGTTGTGAGTCAGCGTGTAGGAGAAATGAAAATACACGAAGAAGCCCTAGAAGAAATTGTGCGCAAATTTTTTGTTTTAGCAATATTAGAAAACGAAATTGAAACTGCTGGATCACCAAAAATAGATGTTGAAAAACTTGCCCCAGGGAACGATGTTATTTTTACAGCTGAAGTTGCTCGCATGCCAAAAATAATTACTTTGTCAGATTACGAAAAATTAAAAATAAAACAAAATAAAATTGAAATCCAGAAGAAAGATATTGATCTGGCACTAAAAGATCTCCAAAGAATGCAAACAAAAGAAGTCAGAGCTCAATCTGAAGAAAAAATTGATAAATCTGACAAGGTTGTAGTTTCAATGAACATGAAAAAGGATGGGGTACCGGTTGAAGGAGGGCAGTCTCCTAATCATGCAATATATTTAAGCGAAGATTATTATATACCAGGCTTTAAAGACAAACTCATTGGAATGATAGAAGGACAAAAAGCAACATTTACTCTTCCATTTCCAAAAGAGCATGTTCATAAAATGCTTGCTGGGAATGATATTGAATTTGAAATCACAATCAATGAGCTCTACCATCTCCAATCACCAGAAATAGACGATGATTTTGCAAAAGCACTTGGGCAAAAAGATTTGACCACACTTCAGGATTTATTAAAAACAAATCTCCAGCAAGAAAAAGATCGCGAAGAAAATCTAAAAGTAGAAAAAGAAATGCTTGAAACGATTGCAAAACAAACTAAATTCGAAGAAATTCCTGATACTCTCTTAAATGAAGAAGTAAATAAAATGATTGAGGAACTTAAACAAAATGTGGAATCCCAAGGCGGTGAATTTGAAAAATATTTAGAAACTATTAATAAAACAACAGCTGACATGAAGCTAGATTTCACCACCCAAGCTTTATTAAGAGTAAAAGTCGCCCTCATAATGAGAGCGCTTGCAAAAAAGGAAGACATCCAAATTGACCCAAAAGATATTGATAAAGAACTTGATAAAATTGCAGAACAATACAAAGACCAAGAAGGCGCTAGTAAACAAATCTATTCGCCAGTCTATAGAGAATATGTGGAAACAGTAATGAGAAACAGAAAAATTATAGATTCCCTAAAACAACAAATAATAAATTGAGGCTATTAAGCCTCAATTTTTTTATCCAAATATCACTTTCCCACTAGGCAATTAACAAATTTCGTTGTAGTCTATAATTACCAACTATTATGAACGAGATAAAATCAACAGCAGAAAAAATTGTTTATGAGGCAGGCGGGCTTCTTTATGATTATTACCACCAAATTAAACGCCCTATTATTTCTTACAAAGAAAATAACGAGCCTGTAACAAAAGCTGATTTAAAAAGTAGTGAAATTATCTGCAGATACTTAAAAAAACATTTCCCTAAACACAAAATTCTCTGTGAGGAAATGCCTGGAGCAAATGAATATGTAATTTCCAATGATCCAACATGGATAATTGATCCTTTAGACGGTACATCAAATTTCATAAACAAATTGCCTTTTTTTGGTATTACTCTTGCTTTAATCGAAAACGGTGAAACTGTACTTGGTATTATTTTTGATTGTTTGCACAATGAAATGTTCACGGCACAAAAAGGGAAGGGCGCAACACTAAATAACAATCCAATCTGTGTATCAGTAGATAAAAAAACAAAATCTGCCATTCTTTTGGCAGGAAAAGGATATAAAACAAAAGACAAAGTACGCCATGGGGAAGTGATTTTCGCCCTTGAGCAGGAAACAACTTATTTTAGACGTCTCGGGTCTGCTGCTTTAATGCTTGCATATGTTGCATGTGGCCGAGCTAATGCTGTTATTTTAACTGGAAACCAGTCTTGGGACATGCTTGCAGGAGTATTATTGATTAAAGAAGCAGGGGGCACAGTAACTGATTATGCAGGAAATCAGTGGGTCAAACACAGCCCAGATCTTGTTGGCACAAATGGACATGTTCATAAAAAAATTGTTGAAATCACAAAAAAAATATCAAAAAAAAGTACTTTTTAGTTATATTATGCTTATCACAGCCTTTGTTAAACCAAGAAGTAGAAGAAATAAAATTGAGTGGATTGATAAAGATACAGTTAAAATCCACACAACGGAAATTCCTGAAAAAGGAAAAGCAAACAAGGCTATTATTAAACTCTTGGCAAAAGACATGAAAAAGCCTATTTCTTCTTTTTCTATAATAAGAGGAGCAACACTGCCAATTAAACATATAAAAGTTACATAGAAATCCACCAAAAAACAAAAAACGGCTTAATAAAGCCGATTTTTTAATTCAATTTGGCGAAAGGATCTTAAATCACAGGATCTTCTCCACCTTTTGACAAAGGATTACATTTCAAAACACGCTTAAACGCAAGGAAACCACCTTTAAATACACCGTATTTTTCAATACTTTGATAGGCATACACGGAACAGGTTGGATGGAATCTGCAATATCCGTAAGGAAAAAACCTTTTTGGCAACCCGTGATCAAAGGAAAGTGTTTTTTGATAAATTTTAATCGCAAAAAGGGCTGAACGTTTTACCAAATATCGAATCATACTAGCAATTTAGCTTTCTTTAGCACAGATAACACATGATCTTGTATTTCTGAAAATTTTCTCCCAACAGCTTTTTTTTGAATAATCATCGCAATATCATAACCTCCGACTATTTCTTGCACATGTGGGTGTATTGCCTCTCTAACCTGTCTTTTTAGTTTATTGCGAATAACTGCGCTTTTAGATACTTTTGTCCCCACAATAACTGCAAATCTTGAGGTTGAAATATTGTTCTTTTTCATTCTAAGCGCACAGTAAACATCAAAAACACTCTTTCCTTTATCAAAGAGTGTTTTTATGTCTTTATCATTTCTTAGTCTAAATTCTTTTTGAAGCACAATTAAAAACTACTTATTGTTTGTTTTAACAGCCACTCTCTTGCGACCCTTTGTGCGTCGGCGTTTAAGTACATCTTCCCCAGATTTTGTCTTCATTCTTGCTCTAAATCCATGCACCTTTGCGTATTTTCGCCTTTTTGGTTGGTATGTTCTTTTTGGCATATCTTATTTTTATTAGTCTATCATATACAGTTGTTTTGAGATACTAACATACTTTCCACAATCTATCAACCTTCGTCCACAGCCACTAGCACTTGCCCACATGTGGATAAATGGTTTAAACTAATCAAAAATAAATAAAAATCACAAAATACAATATTATGAACACTGACGAACTGTGGCAATCAGTCTTGGGCGAGCTTGAGCTCAACCTTAGCAAAGCCAATTTTACTACATGGTTTAAAAACACGTTTATTTCGTCACACTCTCAAGAAGAGATCATTATTGGTGTTCCAAACATGTTTACACAAGCATGGCTTGAAAAAAAGTACCATAAGCAGATTATTCAATCTTTACAAAATTTAACAAGCAGTAATTTAAAGAGAGTTAATTATAATGTTGAGGTTAAACAAGGCACAGCTCAAGAAATTCAAAATTTTGATTCACAACCCGCAATTCAACAACAGGAAGAAACACACTCATATGACCAGCAAGACTACCCTGCCCCTCAAAGATATCAGCAACAGGCAGTGTCCTCTAACAACCTCTCATTAAATGTTAAGTATAATTTTTCAAGCTTTGTTGTTGGTAAGCAAAATGAACTTGCTCACGCTGCTGCGCAAGCAGTAAGCAACCAACCAGGTGGCGTCTATAATCCACTATTTATTTATGGTGGTGTGGGTCTTGGAAAAACTCATCTGCTCCAGGCAATAGGAAATGAGCTGATTGTAAAACAACCAAGAATCAATATTTTATACGTAACTTGTGAAAAATTCACAAATGATTTTATAAATGCAGTACGTAGCGGGCATGCTCGTGATTTTAAAGACAGATATCGCAATGTTGATATTCTCTTGGTTGATGATATTCAGTTTATTACTGGTAAAGAGGGAACACAAGAAGAGTTTTTTCATACTTTTAACCAACTACACCAAAACAACAAACAAATCGTTATCTCCTCAGATAGGCCCCCTAAAGCAATCCCTGCTCTTGAAAATAGACTTGTATCAAGGTTCGAGTGCGGAATGCTCGCAGACGTTGGTAGCCCAGACTTTGAAACACGTGTTGCCATTTTAGATATGAAATGCAAAGAAAAATCGTATCAACTGTCGCGGGACATACTACACCACACAGCAACTGTGGTCCAACAAAATGTAAGAGAGCTTGAGGGCGCCCTTAATAAAATTATTGCTTTCCACCAATTTAAAAATATACGGCCTGATATTGATTCTGTTAAACCAATACTTGCCAGTTTTCAACATTCTGCAATAAGGAAAAATGTCACACCAAAACAACTCCTACAAACTGTTGCAACATACTTTGATATTCAGATGCATGATCTAGTTGGAAAAAGCAGAGAGAAAAGACTGGCTTTCCCAAGACAAATTGTAATGTACTTAATGCGAGAAGAAATGAAATCCAGTTTCCCTTCAATAGGCACAGAAATTGGTGGCCGAGACCATACAACTGCAATGCATGCGTATGATAAAATCTCAACCTGTCTTGAAGAGAACGAAACACTCCAACATGACATTGAGCTTATAAAACAAAGGATGTATACAATGTAAATACTTCTTTCCACAGGTTGCTTCACAAACTATTCACACCCAACCCACATGTTTATAAACCCTGTGAAACCTGCCCACATGTATGTGTACTTAGTGCTTGAATACTTGTGATAAACTTACACCCACAAAACCACACATAAACTTATCCGAATTAAACCCGAAATCTCCAACACAAATTAACCACAAAAAAAATTAGTTTTCACTGCTCAACAAACAAACAAAAACTAGTTTTCCACTTCATCCACACCCCCTATTACTATTACTATTTAAATATACTTAAATCTAACTATAACAATAACTAACTTGATACTTTAGATTCTGAAAACAAATTATGAAACTCTCATGTACAAAAGATAATCTTTATAGAGTGTTATCAATAACAAGTCATTTAACAAATAAAAATGTTAATTTACCTGTATTGCAAAATGTTTTGATTAAAACCAGTGGTGGAAATATAAAATTAACAACAACAAACCTTGAAATAGCTATCAACTGTGCGGTTAGAGGAAAAGTTGATGAAGAAGGAGAAACAACAATTCCTTCAAAGTTATTTTTTGATTTTGTGTCTTTATTACCAAACGAAAATGTTGTGATGGAAACGCAAGGAGACAATTTAAATATTGTGTGTGGTAATCATAAAACAAAAATAAATGGATTAGCTGCTTCAGAGTTCCCACTTGTTCCATCAGTTCAAGGTAGTTGGTCCTGCAGGGTACCCTCTGAGGCTCTACGTAATGCCCTTGGGCGTGTTTTGTTCTCAGTTGCGACCAATGAGTCAAGGCCAGAGCTCACAGGTGTTTGCACGCAATTTTCAAGTTCAGAAAAAGGTACAGTTTTAACTCTTGCTGCAACAGATTCCTATAGGCTTGCTGAGGCAAAAATTTTACTTGATCAAGAGCCCCAAGGTGAGAGTAAAGACCTCATTATTCCAGCAAGAACCCTTTCTGAAGTAAATAGAATTTTATCTGTTTTTAAAGATGATGTTGATGCTCCAGCAGAAATTGTTTTGCAGGTTTCTGAAAATCAAGTTGTGTTCTCTTTTGGAACAGTTGAAATAATTTCACGAACCATAGAGGGTACTTATCCAGACTATAAACAAATTATTCCAAAAGAATTTCAGACAAAAGCAATATTAGATAAAGAAGATTTTGTAAAGTCAGTAAAGGCAGCGAGCTTGTTTTCAAAGTCAGGGCTTTTTGATGTGTCCTTGAATTTTAATGCACAGGGTAACAATCTGTCTGTTAAAGCACTGGACACAGTTAGGGGCGAAAACACAGCTGTCTGTAGCGCTGATACTACAGGGCTGGATAACTCAGTTACTGTTAATTATAGATATTTGCTTGATGGCTTGGGGTCAATTGAAGGAGATCAGGTAATGTTCCAAATGATTGATGCTTCAAACCCCTGTATGCTCACTTCAAAGGATGAAACAAAAGGGTACTTGTACATTATCATGCCGATAAAACAATAATTAGGTAACAAAAACAAAACAGCCTCACAACAGGCTGTTTTTGAGATTCCCGGTATTGACTGAATGTTCAAAAATACCGGGAATCTACCGAATCACATGAAGTCTAATTAGTCCCAGGCAACAGTGGTTCGTCTGTAGCATCTGTTGCCCCAGAGGAAGGGACAACATGCACAACAACCCCTACTGTTTTTAATGTCTCGCTCCCATCGCGTGGTGTTGCGTCTGCCCATAGCGTCCAGTCACCATCTTCAGGAAGTATCCAATCAAAGGTGATAAAAGGTGAGTCAGGATTTGATTTTGATTCAATGAGTTGTCGCGAACCAGGCCCAATTGGTTGAGAGTACAATCTAACAAGCCTATACAGCTCAGGATTTTTTAATGAAACAACTGCATTAAATACTTCTACTGTTCTTTCAATTGTTTGTCCATTTTTAGGGTCAAAGATTTCTAAGGTTCCAGAAACAGCATCAATGTTTATCCGTACTCCAACAGTATCACTTGAGCTGTTTTCAACATCATCATAGGCAACAGCCTTGAGTGTGTGGAAACCACGCGCAATTGTATTTGGTATAGTTGTGTTTATTGAAAATGGGGCATTGTTGTCTGATCCTAAAAAGTATCCATCAATATAAAACTCAACGCGTGTTACACCGCGAGCAGAGCCAGCGTTAACACTGAAGTTTAAATTGCGATCGTTAAAATCAGTGTTGCCTAATGGCTCTTCAATACTAATACTTGGGAAGTTTCTTGGTACATGAATATCATCTTGTTCAGTTGGTGGGTCTTGTTGAATTATTTTTATTCCTTTTTCTGTTTCTTGACGAACTATCCATTCTTGAATTGCATTTTCCCAAGGCTCGTAATATGGGTCATCCTCTGGGTGCGTTGGAATGCCACCTGTTGGGTCATCTTTATAAACATAATGTAGGATTGAGTGATACTCTGCAAATAGTGCTTCTTGTCGCAATGCAGGAGGAGTGTATTCTGTTGCAATTTTTCCCGAAATTTTATCAATGATGACACTCTTACTGTTTAGGCGACCATCAAGAACTTGTTTGCCAGTTGTTGGAATTTCAGGAGCTTGAAAATTTTCAAGTGGTTTATCTTGAAACGCTCGTTTCATAAACGATTGCCAAATTGGAGCTGCTACAGCAGAACCACCTGCACCACGCTTCATGGCTGAGTTGTCATTATTGCCTCCCCACACCCCTGTTGCAAGAGAAGGTGTGTACCCAATTGTCCATGCATCGCGATAATCATTTGTTGTTCCTGTTTTTGCTGCAACTGGTCTTTCGCCAAGTTGTAAAGCACTGTTTTGCCCAAACACAAACGCGCGCGCTTCATTATCAGAAAGCACATTACTTGTTGTCCGAGCAATATTTTGTTCAATAACTTTTTTGCCTTTTTCTTCTTTCCACTCCTCAAGTATATTTCCTTCAGGTCCTTCAACTTTAAGAATTGAGACAGGGTCAAAATGTACACCTTCATTTGCAAAGGTTGCATAAGCATTTGTGTGTTCAAGAAGTTTCACCTCACCACCACCAAGAACCATTGAAAGGCCGAACTGTGAATGATCGTCAAACGATGAGTATCCAAGACTCGATGCAAAATCAAGAGCGTTTTCAACTCCAACTAGATACACCATTTTGACAGCAGGGATATTAAGCGAACCTTGAATTGCTGTCCTTATTCGCACAGGGTCACGTTCACCCAAGTCATAGTTATTTGGCTCATAATCGCCCATAACTGTTGGGAAAGTTGTTTTAACATCCCATAAAACAGTGTTTGGTGTGTAGCCCATTTCAAATGCTTTTGTGTATACAATTGGTTTGAAACTTGATCCAGGTTGGCGCAGGCGTGTTGTAATGTTAACTTGTCCGTCAATGTCAGTATCAAAGAAATCTTTTGATCCAACCATGGCAAGTATATGACCATTTTTTGGATCAATCGCAACAAGCGATGCATTTGTAAAACCAAGCCTTTCTCCGTTTTCTTCAACACCACGCGCGACTTCTTCATCTGCAATTGTTTGCAAATCAAAATCTATTGTAGTTGTAACCTTAAGCCCACCTTCTTCAACCAAGCGTTGGCCATATTCTTCGGTTAACATCTCTTTTATCATTAACACAAAATGAGGTGCTTTGATATTGCTCAATTTTGTTTCAATAGGAGTGAATTCATTTTTAGCTTCCTCTGCTTTTTCTTGTGAAATAAATCCAAGTTCAGCCATACTTGAAAGAATCCAATCGCGCCTTGTTTTTAAACTATCAGGATTATTTAAATATCTTGTTGGAGATTGAGGAAGTGCAGCAAGCGTTGCTGCCTCTGCTAATGAAAGTTCGTGCACAGGTTTATTAAAGAGGTTTAGTGATGCAGCCTGAATACCATAGTATGTTGAGCCGTATGGAATTTCATTAAAGTAAATCTGCATTATTTCGTCTTTGCTGTAACGCCGTTCAAGCTCAAGGGAGAGGATTAATTCTTTTGCTTTTCTGGTGTAGGTTTTTTCTGTTGAAAGGATGGCGTTTTTTACAAGTTGTTGAGTAAGAGTTGAACCACCAACACGCTTGCCTTGTAGATTTTGAAGAATGGCGCGAGCAAAACCTTTAAAATCAAAACCATGATGATCGCAGAATTTTCTGTCTTCAGCTGCAATGGTTGCTTGGATTGCATAAAGAGGGATTCCACTTTCTTGGTCTGTTTCAAGTTTTGTTTGTGGGTCGCAGAAACCACGCTGAATTTTTACAAGAGTTCTGTTTTCATCTCCAAATATTTCATAAAGTATTTTTTCACCTGTGCGATCGTAAATTTTTGTTGTCTGTCGAATTGTCCTTTGAGTAAGTGTATTTGGGTCAGGAAGATCACGGCTAACAAAAGCAAAGACAGCCAGAATAAAAATAGAACCCAATATACCAAGCAAAATTAAAAGCAAAATACCATTCTTTAGTAGTGATTTACCAATTTTTATCTTCCTTTTTCTGGTTTTTGTTTTGTGCGAAAATTGGTTGTTTTTCCAGCCGTGTGTTCGGCCATATTCTTTGTATGCCATAATGTTGTGTTTATACAATATTATCAGATTTTTGCGATTTCGTCTTGAGAATAAAAAAACTAACTTTTTTTAAGACCTTGATTCCCTGCTTTGTTTTTGTTACCATTGCTCCACGTGGCCACGTGGCGAAGTTGGTTAACGCGGCGGTCTGCAAAACCGCTATTCGCCGGTTCAAACCCGGCCGTGGCCTCCAAATGGGGTCAGGTCTGGATAGTGGATATTTAGTATATATATCCACTATCCAGACCTGACCCCCTATTTCCTTGTACTTTAACGGGATGCATCTGTTTAATTAACAGATTTTATTATGAAAAAAATCAACGTCGGAATATTGTTTGGTGGTAAGTCTGCCGAACATGAGGTTTCTCTTCAGTCTGCCAAGAATGTTTTTGAGGCAATAGATAAAGAGAAGTATAATCCAGTTCTTATTGGTATTGATAAGACTGGCAAGTGGTTGCTAAGTGACAAATCAAACTTTTTGTTAAATGAAAACAATCCCAAATTGATTAAGTTAAATCAAGCCAGTGATTCAGTGGCTCTTGTTCCACAAAGTAGTGGTGAAATATCAAACTTGTCTGCTGGTAGCAGTGGCGGAAGTCTTGATGTAGTATTTCCTATTTTGCATGGCCCATTTGGTGAAGATGGTACAGTTCAGGGATTATTAAAACTTGCCAACATTCCTTTTGTTGGAGCTGGTGTTCTGGGTTCAGCTGTTGGGATGGACAAAGATACAATGAAGCGCCTATTGCGCGATGCAGGAATTCCAATTGGGAAATTTATTGTGTTCAGACAAGGAGATGCCCCTAAGTATCAAGAAGTTGAAAGCGAAATTGGAGTTCCTTGTTTTGTTAAGCCATCCAATATGGGGTCATCAATAGGGATCAGTAAGGTAAGAAATGAAGATGAGTATAAAACAGCAATTAATGAAGCTTTTCAATTTGATACAAAGGTCATTGTAGAAGAATTTATAAAAGGCAGAGAAATAGAATGTTCTGTTTTGGGCAATGACAAACCAGAGGCTTCGGTTCCAGGGGAAGTCATAGCAAACCACGACTTTTATTCTTATGATGCAAAGTACATTGATGAGAATGGTGCTCAGTTGATTATTCCTGCAGAGCTCTCAGACGAAACAAAAAAACAAGTTCAGGAACTTGCTGTAAAAACATTTAAGGTTTTGTCTTGTGAGGGTTTGGCAAGAGTAGATTTTTTTCTTAAAGATAATGGTGATGTTTTAGTGAATGAAATTAACACTATTCCAGGGTTCACGAAAATAAGCATGTATCCCAAAATGTGGGAAGCAAGCGGAATATCCTACACAAAATTAATTGATCGGCTTATTCAATTAGCAATTGAGCGGTTTGAAAATGAAAAGAAAATAAAAATCAGCAAGGATTAGATTGGATTTACGATGCTTCTTCTTGAACATGCGCAACAAGATCGATTGGATCTTCGTTAACCAGATTTTTACCAATATAGACAAAAACTTTTTTGAGCAGCTGTATGTGCAGGTGCTCTTTTAATTCTTCCATGCGTTCTTGAGGGCAAATGATTGCAAGGTAGTTAACGTGATTTTTTTCTGTGAGTGTTTGCAGTGCGGTTGAAAGAGAATCATAAAACTCAGCGCACTTTTTTTCTAAAGCCCGATCATCAAGATTTATGGTTGTGTGTTCTGATTCCTCAGTCTCTTTTTTCTTTTCAGGAAGTTCGGCAACGAGCTCTATAGTGCGATCTTCAGCCTTATAAATCATTGCCCGCACATTGTCGGTTGTTGCAATAAATGCTGGATATGGGAAAGCTTGGAGGTTATTTGGAATTTGCATATTGGCTATATTATAACATATGGTGGTTGACACGCAGTTGAAGTTATGGTAGGTTTCTTTCTTGTTTTATTGGTCTTTTAAAAAAAGGAGGCCGTTGTGAAAGAAAAAGAACTTGAATTCGGAAAAACGCCCTGGGATGAGCTTGAGGTGGTAGATCTTCAAATGTGCTTGCTGGCAATGTCAGTTGCACTGCAAAGCATTGCATACCCCATGTTGAGTGAAGTGATGTCAATGGCAATAGCCAGAGGTTCGGACATTCCTTTTTGGGGTAAAAATGGTACTGGTGGAAAGACCTTTAGCAAGGTCGCTCAGGCACAACAGCAAGCGCAAGCTGTTTCAGTACAGCTTGACAGAAATCAGTTGCTCCGACTTGTCTGTACAACATTTGATGCATTGGATGCTGCTAGGAGTCTGTTTTTCCAGACGAATATGCAGCGCGAGTTCGTGCTTTTAGATAAGCTGCTTGGCGAAATGTCGTGTGGTTTCAGTGCTGGAAGAATTTACTACAGCTTTTTCCGTTATGCAGCTAATCTCTTGTTCGATTCATCTGAGTTCAATATTGGGCATGGATGGGTTGTGTGTGATAAGTGTGGTGAAATCACAGCAGATGATCGCGATCTTGTTTTGCTTGGTGGTTCTTGCCCTGTCACAGTTGATGGCAGTCGGTGTGATGGAACACTTCGCGCTTACACCTGGACTGACCTTGGTCGCCCAGAGTTTGGTCTCTGACCTCGTTTTTAACGGGGTTTTTTGTTTGGAGTGGTATAATAATCACATATTGACTCAGCAGTAGTATTTTGATAATCTTCAACTTCAATATGCAAGTATATCTAGATAATGCAGCAACAACTCCGCTTGATAAAAAGGTTCTGCGCGCAATGGAACCATACATGAAGGATCAATATGGAAATCCTTCGAGTTTTCATTTTATAGGTAAGCAGGCCGCGGACGCGATTGAGCAGGCTCGCAAGAGCGTTGCGGATATTTTGCATGTGCGTGCTGATGAGATTGTATTTTGCTCTGGAGGCACAGAATCTGACAATCTTGCTTTGCTTGGAGTTGCTCGTGCAAATCAGGAAAAGGGCAAGCACGTTATTACGACCGCTGTAGAGCATCATGCTGTGCTTGAGTGTACAGAGCAGTTGGAGTGCGAAGGGTTTGAAGTCACTTATCTAAAACCGGATGAATACGGACAGGTAAGTGTTAAGCAGGTAATTGATGCTGTGCGAGATGACACTATTCTCATCTCGATTATTTATGTTAACAATGAAATTGGAACTATTAATCCAATTGCAGAAATTGGCAATGCAATCCAGAAACTGCGACAGGAAAAGGGAAGTGTTTATCCGCTTTTTCACTCAGACGCATGTCAGGCAACTGGTTATCTTGATCTGAATGTGGAGCGGATCCATGTTGACCTTTTAACATTAAACGGATCAAAAATGTATGGACCCAAGGGTGCTGGTATTTTGTATGCAAAGCGTGGAATCAAGATTGCACCGCTCATGTTCGGAGGCTCGCAGGAAAAAGGATTAAGGCCTGGAACAGAAAACGTTGCGGGGATAATTGGTTTGGCAGAGGCACTAAAGATTGCGCAAAAAGATAGAGTTAAAGAAAGTGAACGACTGTGTGGGCTTCGTGATTATCTTGCAGACGGGATTTTAAAAACTATTTCAAAAACAAGATTGAATGGACATCCTGAGAATCGACTGCCAAATAATGTAAATATTTCTTTTATGGATATTGAGGGTGAGGCTCTTGTTCTGTATCTGGACGCTGCAGGGATTTATGTGTCCACTGGGTCAGCATGCACTAGTGCATCTTTGGATCCGTCGCATGTTATTCTCGCACTCGGCCTTCCATTTGAGGCAGCACACGGTTCTGTTCGATTCTCTTTAGGGCGTTCAACTACAAAGAAACAGATCGATTATGTTTTAAAAAAGTTGCCAGATGCAGTTGATAAATTAAGAGTGCTAAGTCCAGTTAATGTTGATGAGAAGCACTTTTGATTTACCTCCCCTTACGAAGGGGAGGTAAGGAGGGGTCTAGCGAAGTGATCTGGTAGCCGCAACCTTTAGGTTGCGTTTCGTACGCAGGCTTCAGCCAGAGGCTGATCCGCCTTTTGAGCCAAAGGCCCATCAGCCTCTGGCTGAGGCGGAAAAGCCTGCGGCTACCGAATCGTATAGACCCCCCTTAGTAAGGGGGGATAACAAAATTATGAATCAAGACAATGACCAAAACCCAGACGTTATTAGCCGTGATCAATCGCAGTCATGGTTTTATTCTGATATTGTTAAAGACCACTTTTTTAATCCTCGTAATTTTTTGAAAGAGGATGAAGGACTTGAGCGATTTAATGGTATTGGGCATGTTGGCTCACCAGCGTGTGGAGATGAAATGCGTGTATGGATTGTTGTTAATCCGGATTCGGAGCGTATTACAGAATTTAAATGGAGAACCTTTGGATGTGGAAGCGCGATCGCTTCAACTTCTATTGCGTCTGAAATGGTAACAGCAGGCGAGGGCATGACTCTTGCGCAGGCACGCAGATTAAAGCCTCAAGACATTATGAAAGAGCTTGGCGGTTTGCCAGCGCGAAAGATTCATTGCAGTGTGCTTTGTCACAAGGCATTGCGCGATGCAATAAATGATTATTTCCGCAGATCAAAACAATTTGATAGAATTGTTGAGGAGAGTGCGCGTATTATTGATCCAGTTGCCAAGGTGACTGACAAGGATATTGAAGATGCAGTGCTTGATGGAGCAAAGACCCTTGAGCAGGTTCAGAAAAGAACAAAAGTCGGCGTTGGGAGTCCTGTGTGCCTGCCTGCAGTTGAAGAGCTTATTCGCTTTTATCGTGAAAAGTATTTTGGCAAAGAATAATAATTTATTTGTCATTCTGAGGAACCCTGAGTTTTTAAAAGGGTGACGAAGAATCCCATTGCTTCAATGAGATCCTTCGCTATCGCTCAGGATGACATTTGAAGAACAATATGAAAATAACAATTAAAGTAGACCCAGATCTGTGCATTGGTGCTGCGTCGTGCGTAACGGTTGCACCTGATACATTTCAGATGAATGAAAATAACAAAGCTTGGGTTTTAGACCACGGCAAAGAGCCAGATGGTCACACATATGAGCGGACTTTTGAGGTGAGTGATGATGAAAAAGAAGAAATTATTTTAGCAGCTCAGTCTTGTCCGACTTTGGCAGTGTTAATTTATGATGAAGAGGGCAAGCAAATTTTTCCTGAGAATTAAGTTGTCATTGCGAGGCCCAAAGGGCCGAAGCAATCTTCACGATCAAGAAGATTGCTTCGTCGACCTACGGCCTCCTCGTAATGACAAGTGTATATGAATTACGTAATAATCGGAGCAGGGCCAGCTGGAACAACAGCTGCAGAAGAACTGCGCAAGCTTGCACCTGACTCACATATCACATTAATTAGTGAAGACACAGAGTCTTTGTATTCAAAGGTTCTTTTGCCTTTTTATTTGAAAGGGAAAATAGATCGTGATAAGTTGTTTGTAAAAAAAGAAACTTGGTATGTTGAAAATAATATTGAGTGGGTGGCCGGTGAAACAGTGGAAGCTATTGATACAAAAAATAAATTTGTTGCTGTCTCAGATGGTCGTGAATATCCATATGATAAATTATTGATTTGCTCAGGATGCGATGCTCGAAAAATAGAAGAAGATCCGCGCGGTGTTTCATATCTGCGCACACTTGCAGACGCTGATCATCTTCTTCAACTCATGAACGAGATCCCTTCATGTTCCCATTCCCAAGGGGGACAACAGGGGGTTGCTGGCGGAGATCGTGAGTGCAGGGTTGGAATCTACGGTGGTCGTTTTATTGCCTGTGAGTATTTAAATATTTTTCATCATTGGGGATTTTCAATTACACTTGCTTTGCGTGGAGATCATTTGTGGAATGGAATCCTTGATGAACAAAGCGGAAGATTATTGAGCCAACATTTGATTGAGAAGGGAATTGATTTCGTGCCTGGTGCACAGTGGCAAGGAACTTTAGGAGACAGTGAACTTACAGGATTCAAAACAAGCAAAGGAGAATTTGACTGTTCGCTACTTGGGGTTGGAATGGGCGTTGCTCCAGACTTTTCTTTTTTAAAAGACACAGAAATTCAGACTGGAGTTGGTATTTTAACAAATGAATTTTTACAAACGAGCGATCCAGATGTGTATGCAGCCGGTGACATTGCAGAAGTTTTTGATGTGTATGCTCGCAGGCATTTGAGGCTTGGGATATGGGCGCGTGCAATTGCACAAGGTAGAATCGCAGCCCAAAACATGACAGGTGGGGAAATACCCTTCAAGCAAGTGTCTTCGTTTTCAATGTCCGTTCTTGGAGTTGATGTTGTTCTTATTGCAGATTGTGATCCAAAGCAAGCCCAACAGGTTGTTGTTCGTAAAAATAATGATGAGTCAGGTATTATCCAGCTATTTATTCGTGGTAATAAAATAGTTGGGGCAACGCTTGTGGGGGATGTTACAGAGAGAATGTTGATTACAAAGAAGATTCAAACAGATGAGGCTTTACCTCAGGAGCCTGAGTATTACCAAAACCCGCAAAATTCACTTTAGAAGGAATAATTAAAAAACAGGCGCAAAAAGGCTCTGTTTTTTTGTTTTTCCCTGTAAACATTGACAAAACTGTGAATTCATGATAAAAATTCCTGTTCTTGTGTGCGCAATAACGCGTTACTAAAGAGCTTATACCTTGTTTTGGAATCTTGGGTAAAACCATGGTTTCAAGGCAAGTCGTTCTATACAGCTTAATAAGGTTTTAACCTTCAACGCGGGTTTCCCGCACACAGGAGTAAATCATGGCATTTACACTTCCAGACAGTCTTGCTGAAAGTCTTCAGTCAAGTCCAGGCAAGGTTGCGCAGGGCGTTGTTCGAGAAAGGCTTGAAGATTTGGGTGAGAAGTTTACTACCGCAGCGATCAGTGACAAAAAGTCTGCGATTAGGTTCATCCAAAGCTTGCCCATGTCACAGGGCATGATTGAAACAATTGGGCACGGCGCTGGACACACTGTAGGTGAGCTTGCGCGCATTGTGCTTCGTGGCAGGGGTGTTGATCCATCTATTGTCAGTTTTGTTGGAGATACTCTCACTCACACTGGCATTGGTGGAGCTGATGCTCTGGCTCGTGTGAAAGAAGATCCAACTGTGTGGCACCGTGTTGTAAATGATGCAGCAATCGTTTCTGGTGCAACTACTGCTGATGGTGTTGAGATGCGCGCGCCACTTGGTTACGATGAAAATCGTATTGTACCAGGCGTGCATGAAATTCTTGTTGATTCTCTCAATCAACCAGTTCTCAATTCTGACGGAGCTGTTCAACTTCTGTGTAGTTGGGCTCTTGATGTTTCAAGGCTTGAGGGGCGATCGCGTCCAAAAAAGAGAACGACGAAAAAAGCCAGAGGTGCTACAAGCACTGTTGAAAGCGATGTTCAGCATCCACACTTTGTTGCAGTTGATTTCAAAGAGGCTCGCAAGGTTGTAAGTAATCCTGTTTGCCATCATTGTCAGGCGCTTGAGCGTGCTTCGCGTAAATACGAAGACGCAAAAAGCACTTGGGATGAGAAATTCGGTGTAGCAGGTAGACGAATCATTCTGCGTGCTCAAGAGAATTTCATTGCCCAAACCGGTATCGCTCATCTGGGTGCAAAGGAATTTCTTGAGGCTGTGAGTACTGTTCCAGTTCAGCTTATGAAAGATTTTGCTGCACTGGTAGAATCTGAAGGGCCATTGAATACAGGCCCATTGACTGATGCGCAGTTTCAGCGCTTTTTAGCACTGATTGACACAGCAGGCAAAGGTGAAAAGACCAGGATCACAAAAGCTCGTGAGTTATTCGGGCAGTTGCGTGATTGGTGGACAGGCACAGGGCAGTCACGGCGAGGAATCGTCCGTATTTTCCGCTGGCTTGCCTATGGATACATCATCTCGACTATTGTGTTCATGTTGCTACTTTTCCTTTGTTCATGGATGCTTATGCCTCGCGAATGGTTCTTCCTTGGGATCCTTTGCGCTGGCGTAGGAGCCACTGGTCTTATCTTGAATCTGTTTATGTGGGGCCCACTGAATTCTGTGGCTTCATGGATAACAGATCTCACGCCTTTTGTAGATGAGATTGGGGATTCATTTGCAAGATATGGCAGGAAGTTCATTGCTTTCTTCTGCTTCTTTGCCATTATCATGATTCTCCTCAATCTGTGCATGGCAGATCAGTTCTTGCGGGTTACTGCAGGGTTCCTGATCATCTTCTTTGCAGTGGTTGCCATTGCAAACATGAGTGTGTTCTATCATCTGCGAGAGCTTGGTGAAAAGACAGTCGCAATCCAGACCGCAGTGTTTTTGCTTCTTGGTTCAGGGACGATTGTATTGTCGCTGTTTCTTGCGTCGCGTGATGTGCATGTGATTCCTCAGGAATTTCCTATGCAAACCCTGACAACAAACTTGCACCGCGGTGTGCCTGTTGTTGAGAAAAACGTCACGCTGATTCTGACCCCTGAGGGAACGTTCTTCAGGCTTGAGGATCTGGGTGATCGATTCTGGCATTTGCAGGGCACAGATGGCGTTGCGTGCTTCCCACCCAATGCACCGTTGCCACGAGTTGATGGTTACATTCTTATGCGTAATCCCAACTGGGGAACATGCAAGAACGATTCAGCAGCGTTCATGATGTACACGACTCCGTGGAGGAAGATTGTTGGTGCTGATCCTTTGCACGAGTTTTCAGACGTCAATGATATGGTGCGCGTAAGCAAGCTCAAGGCAGCAGTGGTTGAAAAGGAATTTGATCCACAGAGTGTTGCGTTGGGTCTTGCGATCTTTGGCTCTGCACTTTTGGTATTTGGCTTCATGATGAAGGGGTATAAGCCAATTTTTGGGCTAGTGCTCGTAGGGCTTGCTTTTGCAATGCTTGCTGGCAGTGCGTTTGTGCACTATGTTGAACCATGGCAAGTTACAAAGCAACCTGCATCAAGTCGCCACACAGAGGAGCCTGCATTGATGCCAGGCGCTTTGGATCCAGTGGATCCACAAACATTTGCATCATACTGTGAAGAGCTCAAGCAAAAAGGGCTTGTTTCACAGGTGAATGCACCAGGTTGTCCTTTGTAAAGAAAAACTCAGCGCTTCAGAAATGAAGCGCTTTTTTAGTACTTATTTCCGTATTTGCAATCCGGAACCGGGAACCGGAACCGGGAACCGGTTCCCGGTTCCGGGGAAGGGCTTGACAAATTTGTAATTGCCTGCTAAGTTAATGAGTCCAGATTTATGGATTTTTAGTCCTTTTTCAACTCAATTTACCCATTTTAAAAACACAGATGGGAGGTAGTATATGAGAACCACACTGATTTGCGTTTTGGCGCTTGTGGCAGTATTGGCAAGTGCATGTGGGAGAATTCAAGTTCAAGTTCCAGGTGCATCATATGATGGCAGGGGAACACCGAATGAAGCTCGAGGAATTATCGGAGATATCCATGACAGGCGAACTGATGCTCAAGCAATCGAGGCAACAACTCGTGTGCAAGAGCAGGCAGTTGCGCTCGGCGTGCCTGCGCGAACCTATGGTGGTGGTGTTTCAATGAAAACTGGTTATCCTGAGGTCATTGTTGTTCAGCCTGGTTACTCGCAGTATGCAGGGGTTGGTCAGTATGGCCCTTATGGCACTGGCTACTTGCAGGGGATTGGTCCGTATCCTACGGCTATGACCCCAATGCTTCCGTATGCTCCTCTTGCTCCTGTTGGAGTAGCAGGAACGTATCCGACTGCGCAAGGCGTTGTGCCACAGGTGCAAGGTGTGCCAACTCAGCAGGGTGCCAGCAGTGGCTCGAGCAATTTGGAAGCACGACAACGCAGTCTCTATGACTCGCAAGGACTCGTCCTTGAAGGACAAGAGGCTTTGCGAGCGCGTGTGGACAAGCTTGCTGGTGCTGTCGAGAAGATTCAGGCAGGCACAGGTAATGTTGATGCAGGGCTTGATGCACATTCGCGGATGGAATGCGTACGACTCTACGGTCCAACAGATCCAAGGTGCACTGCCCCTGGTTCATCGGGTGATGAATAACCACGAGAAAGGAGATACAGATGAAAACAGCAATTTTTGTAAGCGCAGTTCTCCTTGCTTCGTGCGGTGTTCCGCCTGGTGTTTGGCCAGGACCCACGACTCAAGCAGGCGCAACCATCGGGCTTGACTCAGAAGTACCAAGTGAATGTGTGGATCCAGACGAATCCATGGTGAGTGTTTGCCAGAAGTTGGCTGCCTCTGAGGGGTATGCAAAGCAACTTCAACAGCAACAGCAAGAAGCTCAGGCAGCGCAAGCTCAACCTGACAAGTCGGCTGTGGCTCAAGCAGAAGCTCCTGCGCAAGCGCCACGCCAACCACCTCAGACCCGAAGAACGTATGCGCCTCAAGTATTGATGCAGGCTCCTCCTGTGCCAAGATTTGCTGCGCAGACCGTTCCGACGGCCTACCCACTCATGGCCTATACCAATTGGACAGGTCCAAAGGTTGGGCATGTTCTTGAGCGTGTGTACTCAAAGGCTGGTGAGGGAACGATCGTCTGTATGCTACGCAATGGGAATCCAGTGAGTATTCAAGGCCCATATGGCGTCGTAGTTCCACCTCCTGCTCCCATGGCTTCCTATGGGTTTACAACCCAGCAATGTGCTATTGGCACAATTGACAGGTTGTATGATCCAGGTGCGCAAGATGATGACAGCTTAACTTTCATTGTGCTTGAGCGCGATATGCGGTTTGCATATCCTGCAGGTGGTACAGGTTCTGGTGTTCTTGCATTCCGTGTGCAGTATCGTTGTAGTCATGGCTATATGCGGTATTACGACAGAAGTATGGAACACGCTGGGTGTATGAAAATTGGGTAAAATATCTTCTCCTCTGCAGTGCGAATTGCAGAGGATTTTTGTATAAAAAAACACCACTAAATACAAGTGGTGCTTTTTAAAATATATGTACTATTTGATTGACGTTCCAATTACTTGAAATACGAACGTTGAAATAGCGTATGCTGCTACAATGATAACAAGACCAATAACAGCTTGGCCAAGCAACTGCTTTGACTTGTCCACTTTTTCTTTTTCACCACTTGCTGTCATCCAAAGATAGCCTGCATAGAGCACGAAT